>NZ_CP041191.1:313750-627500 GCF_006517275.1 Labrenzia sp. PHM005
AACGCTGATTACATCCGATTTCTTTCGAAGGCTGTTCGGATCCTCACATGGGGAGGATGCTCGAGCGCCTTTGTTGTGTGCGTGACCAAATAAAGGAAACTGTCATGGCTGACTTGTCTCTTCCGCGTCCGGGCTGCTGCAAATGGGCAGAAGGTGATGCTGGTAACTACACCTTCCCGTGCAACAACCGCGTCGAGCCAGGCGTTTCTTATTGTGAAGAGCACCGCTCCATCGTCTACATTCCGCCGGAAGAGCGCCGCCGCAACCGGTCTGGTGGTGGCATGAGCCTGTCCTTCCGCCGCGCGGCTTAAAAACAGCTGCCTGATCCAAAAGGCACATATTCCCGTGGAATTCCACGAGACTTTAGGACCCGGTCATTTGACCGGGTTTTTTGTTTTTTGGCATTCTGATCGCCCTTACGGTCTATTACACACCGAAATATCGCAAGTTACCCTAGGTAAGTATAATACTTTTAACAATGTCGTAAATTGTATTTACAATATGCTAATCTTCTCACTGAAGTTACTGCGTATAGATACATACAATTTAATTCTTTATTTTTATTCTGGCGATAGATTTTGTAAAAAACTATGACACTGTGCAACGAAAGCGCTGGAATCAAAAATGATCGTCCAGTCGGAAAATGAAACCGAGCGTCTGAAGGCCCTTCGAACGCTGCAGCTTATAAACTCCGGACGCCTTCCGGAGTATGATGCTATCGTTGAGCTCGCGGCAGCTGTGTTCGATTGCCCATTTTCCCTGATTTCCTTCATTGAAGAAAAGGACCAGTGGTTCAAAGCTTGCTGCGGCATGGAGTTGGTGAGCAGTCCCCGTGAGATCTCCTTCTGCCAGCATGCAATCTTGTCTTCCGATCTCTTCGTCGTCCCCAATGCTCTCGAGGATGACCGATTTAAAGACAATCCCTTGGTTGTTGGCGATCCAAAGATCCGGTTTTACGCTGGCTGCCCAATCTCACTTGACGGGAAACACCGGCTTGGCACCCTTTGTGTCATCGATACCAGACCGCACACGCCAACCGCATCACAGCTCAAACAGCTACGCCACCTTGGCACCGTCGTCGAAGGTTTGATCAAAACCCACCAGGCAACGGTCGAAACAGAACAAGCTGTTAAGCAGGCGGATGCCGAGCGGAATACTGCGCTGCTCAAAGGCGAACTCCTTGAAGAAGTGGCGAGTGTTTCAGGTGTGGGCGCTTGGGAATTATGCCTCAAGTCCAACAATTTGACCTGGACCGCAAAAACACGCGAAATCCACGAAGTACCTGAGGATTTCCAGCCGACTGTTGAACTCGCGCTTGCCTTCTATCCGCCTGATAGCCGCAGCAAAATCTCCCACGCCATAGAGCAAGCAATTGAACAAAAAATTGGGTGGGATGTAGACGTTCCGTTCACAACAGCTACCGGCCGGAATATCTGGGTCCGAGCGGTCGGACGCCCAATATTTGAAGATGGTGAAGTCACGCGGCTGATTGGCGGTTTTCAAGACATCACAGACCAAAAGAAGACAGAAACATCCATCCGTGCGGCAGAAGCGACACAGCGAACGACACTGGAAAGTCTGAGCGAAGGGATTTTGCTCATTAGCAGATCCGGAAACATCCAGTCGATCAATGCTGCCGGTGCCGATTTTCTTGGCTATTCTCCCGAAGACCTTACCGGATCTCGGATCCAGGACCTCGATATTGAGTTGCGTTTCGAAGGCAACGATAAAACCAAGTCGGCGGCGATCCTACGAACGATTTCATCCCATCCGGAACGGGTAAACGACATCGTTGCGTGCGTTGCTCGCAAAGGAACATCTGACTCCTATTGGCTACGCGTCAACGCGTCCCCGGTTGAAGCAGAAAACGAGTTTGGATTGGATGGTGTCGTCGTATCTCTAAAAGACATCACCGAGCAACGGCGGCAAGAGGAAACACTAAAGGCTGTATTTGATAATGTTTCCGCCGGCATTGCTTGCTTTGACAAGAATATGCACTTTTCTGCGTGCAACAATTCCTTCCAACAGATGTTGAGTTTTCCTGAAGAACTGATTGAGCGAAAAGCTCACAAACTGGACTTTATGCGATATCAGGCGGCTCGAGGAGATTACGGTCAAGGCGACCCCGAGCAGCTTGCTCAAGAAAGGTACAACAACTGGGATCTTTCTGTTCCAACCCAAGAAGAGCGCGTGCAAGCCAATGGACAGGTTCTTGATATCCGCTCAACCGCGCTCCCTGACGGCGGCGTCGTATTTAACGTATTTGACATTACAGAACGGAAACAAACTGAGCAGAAAATCCTGCAGGCAGAAGCGATCCAAAGAACAACACTGGAGGCGCTGAGCGAAGGTGTCTTGCTGATTGACCGTAACGGGAATATCCAGTCCGCGAACCCCGCGGTCGTCGATCTCCTGAGATACCCCTTAGATGAATTGATAGGCCGCAACGTTGATCAGCTTGATCTCGACATGACCTGCGATATTGACGGGATCGGGCACTGTAACGAACCATTGTCGATGTCTGTCCGCGATCCGCATGTCATGACAGACATCCTAGTAAGGTTTACGCCAGCTTTCGGTTATTCGACGAGTTGGCTAAGGCTCAATGCACGTTCGATCGAAGATGATTCTCGGTCCGGTTTTGATGGTGTGGTTGTGTCATTGACCAACATGACCGAAACCAAAGTGCAGGCTGATACGCTTCAAGTCATCTTTGACAACTTCCCCGGCGGTGTCGTCCATTATGACGAACACTTCCAATTGGCATCCTGCAACTCCGCCTATGGCGAGTTGCTTGGATATCCGCAGGAGCTCGTCGATCGCAAACTCCATATATTGGATTATCTAAAATTCACTGCGGAAAAAGGGAACTTTGGGCCGGGCGACCCCGAACAGCTTGCCTTGGAAAAATTTAGTCAATTGAAATCTCCTGATCCGTACAATTTTGATCGGAGTACAGCAGACGGCAAGTTTTTGGAAGTGCGTGGGACACCGCTGCCTACCGGGGGAGCCATCTTAAATTTCTTTGACGTCACTGACCGCAAAAAGATGGAGAAAGAACTCGCAGAGAGCGAGCAGCTGGCCCGGCACCGGTTTGAAGAACTGGAAACCGTCCTTGCCAACATGCGCCAGGGCGTCAGTGTCTTTGATGAACGTGGCCGCATCACCCTTTGGAACCGGCAATACATCGACATCTTCGGCAAACCTGACGGTGAAGTCGTCAAGGGTAAGACATTGAGAGAATTGATCGATGCTGAAAAAGCCCGCGGCGATTTTGAAGGGGACGTGCAAGAACACATCCAGGACTTGATGATGCGAATGAGTGCCGGAGAAGTCGTTCGGTCCAAATTCGCCCATAAAAATGGCAAAATCGTTTCCGTCATTCATGCTCCTCTTCCCGGGGGCGGTTGGATCGGCACGCATGAAGACATCACGCTGCGCGAACAAGCTGCAGCCAAAATTACCTATGCGGCCCACCACGACAGCTTAACCGGTTTGGCAAACAGAACACTCTTTAACGCAACGTTAAACGACACATTGGCGAACGCGCGGATTCAGGGGACGACTGGCAACCTTCTTCTCATGGACTTGGACAAATTCAAACCGGTCAACGACACCTATGGGCATGACGTCGGCGACGAACTTCTTAAACAGGTTGCGATCCGTTTTAGGGACTGCGTCCGCTCGTCCGATCTGGTTGCGCGACTGGGCGGTGATGAGTTTGCCATCATTTTACCCGGGACCGGCCCCAACTCAGCGGGAACAGCAGAAATCGCCTCAAGGATTGTCGAAAGCATCCGCCGTCCGTTTAAGATTTATGCTGAGAAAATCGAAATCGGTATCAGCGTTGGAATAGCGCCGATTCTCGTTGGTGATGCAGATACAAGTACGATCATCAAAAAAGCCGATATCGCCCTTTATGAAGTCAAAAATCAGGGGCGCAATAACTTCCGTTTTTATGATGAGAACAGCACATTGCGGCCGATCAAGACACTCCATAAAGCTGGGAAAAGCTCGGTGGCCTAGAACCTTTGAGGGCTCCAAACAAAAAAACGCGGCCCGTTAGGACCGCGTTCTCAAAATCATCAGCAAATTGAAGCCGGATTAGGCCGCTTTCAACGCTTCTGCGACGTCCTTCAGCTGAGATAAAGTCATCTCGGCCTTTTGTTTGGTGTCGTCATCCTTGGCGTCAGCAACATCTTCTTCAGCATCTTTGATCTGCTGATCGAGTTGTTCTGCGCTGATTTCGGACACCGGGATTGCCTGTTCTGCAAGAACGGTCAAGCCGCCTGGCGCCACATCAGCAAAACCGCCGCGGACGAAGTATTCGTCCCACGCACCACCGCCATTGCGGACTTTCAAGATGCCCGGCTTGATGGTGGACATGAATGGGCTGTGGTTCTTCAGAACGCCAAACTCGCCTTCAGTGCCAGGGATCACAACCTCGGCAACTTCGTCGGACAGGAGCTGGCGCTCCGGCGAGACCAACTCAAACTGGAAAAGTTCAGCCATTTGGCGTCTTCCTTGTCAGTCTTCGGTTCAGATGGACAGTGCAAACGCAGGCCCATCAAACGGGAGTGAACCGGACATTCTCATGAACGTCCGGTCCGTCAATGCCTTAAGCGGCTTCTGCAGCCAGCTTCTGAGCTTTCTCGATGGCTTCATCAATGGAGCCAACCATGTAGAAAGCTGCTTCCGGCAGGTGGTCGTATTCACCTTCAACAAGGCCTTTGAAGCCCTTGATGGTGTCTTCCAGAGCAACCAGCTTGCCCGGAGAACCGGTGAAGACCTCAGCCACAAAGAACGGCTGGGACAGGAAGCGCTCGATCTTACGGGCACGTGCCACGGTGAGCTTATCTTCTTCAGACAGTTCGTCCATACCGAGGATGGCGATGATGTCCTGAAGAGCCTTGTAGCGCTGCAGAGTACCTTGAACAGCACGGGCTGTTTCGTAGTGCTCTTCACCGATGATACGGGCATCCAGCATACGGGATGAGGAATCCAGCGGATCCACAGCCGGGTAGATACCTTTTTCAGCGATGGCGCGGTTCAGAACCGTGGTCGCATCCAAGTGAGCAAAGGTCGAAGCCGGTGCCGGGTCGGTCAAGTCATCGGCAGGAACGTAAACGGCCTGAACCGAGGTGATTGAGCCCTTGTTCGTGGTGGTGATCCGCTCCTGCATGCCGCCCATGTCGGTGGCAAGTGTCGGCTGGTAACCCACAGCAGACGGGATACGGCCGAGAAGCGCAGACACCTCAGAACCAGCCTGGGTGAAGCGGAAGATGTTGTCCACGAAGAACAGAACGTCCTGGCCTTCGTCACGGAAGTGTTCAGCAACCGTCAGACCGGTCAAGGCAACACGGGCACGGGCTCCGGGAGGCTCGTTCATCTGACCGTAAACGAGGGCCGCTTTGGAGCCTTCTCCGCCGCCTTCCTTGTTCACGTTGGATTCGATCATTTCCCAGTAAAGGTCGTTGCCTTCACGGGTCCGCTCACCAACACCAGCGAATACGGAGTAACCGCCGTGCGCCTTAGCGATGTTGTTGATCAATTCCATGATGAGAACGGTTTTACCAACGCCGGCGCCGCCGAACAGACCGATCTTACCGCCCTTTGCGTACGGTGCGAGAAGGTCAACGACCTTGATGCCCGTTACAAGGATTTCAGCTTCGGTGGACTGCTCGATGAATTCCGGAGCTTCCTGGTGAATGCCGCGCTTGGCTTCGTGCTTGATTTCGCCAGCATCATCAACCGGCTCACCAATCACGTTCATGATGCGGCCGAGTGTGCCGTCTCCAACCGGAACCATGATGGCAGAACCGGTATCGACAACTTCTTGACCGCGAACCAGACCCTCTGTGGAGTCCATCGCGATGGTACGTACTGTGTTTTCGCCCAAGTGCTGAGCAACTTCGAGCACCAAGCGGTTGCCCTGGTTGTCTGCTTCAAGAGCGTTCAGGATCAACGGCAGATGGTCATCGAACTTGACGTCGACAACGGCGCCGATGACCTGGGTGACCCGTCCGACTTTTTTGTCAGCCATTTCCCTAATCCTCGTCTCGATCCCGTTACAGCGCTTCCGCGCCTGAGATAATTTCAATCAATTCGGTCGTAATCTGAGCCTGACGCTGGCGGTTGTAGTTGATCGTCAGCTTGTCGATCATGTCGCCTGCGTTGCGCGTCGCGTTGTCCATTGCGGACATACGGGCGCCTTGCTCAGATGCAGCGTTTTCCAGAAGAGCCCGGAAAACCTGAATGGAGATGTTCCGCGGCAGGAGATCTGCGAGGATCTCGGCCTCATCCGGCTCATACTCGTAGACCGCGCTGGCGCCTTCTTCGTCGTTGCCTTCACTTGCTTCGAAGTGAGCAGGAATCAACTGCTGTGCAGTTGGGATCTGGGCAATGACAGATTGGAAGGTCGCGTAGAACAGCGTGCAGACGTCAAACTCACCATTGTCGTACATGGAGAGGATTTTCCGGCCGATTTCATCCGCGTTGGAGAAACCTACGTTCTTGACGCCGCGCAGCTCGATGGTTTCGATCACGTGCTGGCCGAGGTCACGCTTGATCGCGTCGAACCCTTTCTTGCCCACACAGAGGATCTTAACCGTCTTGCCCTGCCCGATCAGGCTTTTGGCCTTTTCGCGTGCCAGCTTGGCGATGTTTGTGTTGAAGCCGCCGCAAAGACCGCGTTCGGCGGTTGCAACGACCAGGAGATGAACCTGGTCATTGCCCGTACCGGACATCAGCTTCGGAGCGTCGTCGCGGCCTTCAAAAGCCACGGCGAGGTTGGCCAGCACGCTTTCCATGCGTTCCGCATAGGGACGCGCGGCCTCCGCAGCTTCCTGTGCACGACGCAGTTTCGCCGCGGCCACCATTTGCATGGCCTTGGTGATTTTCTGCGTCGCCTTAACAGAAGCGATGCGGTTTCGTAAGTCCTTCAGGCTCGGCATGGCCGCCCCTGCTCCTTATCCCAGCGTGTGGTCTTAAGCGAAGTTCTTGGCGAACGTGTCGAGCGCAGCTTTCAGCTTGCCCGTCAGATCGTCGTCAAGTGCCTTCTTCTCCCAAATGGCGTCGAGCAGCTCTTTGTGCTCACCGCGCAAGAACAGAAGAAGTCCTTCTTCAAATTCCTTCACACGGTCAACCGGATGGTTGTCGAGATAACCATTCACGCCAGCGTAGATTACGGCGACCTGTTCTTCAGTCTTCAGCGGCGAGAATTGCGGCTGCTTCAGAAGTTCGGTCAGGCGTGCACCACGGTTCAGCAGGCGCTGGGTGGTGGCATCCAGGTCAGAACCGAACTGCGCGAACGCAGCCATTTCACGGTACTGAGCCAGTTCACCCTTAATCGGGCCGGCAACCTGTTTCATCGCCTTGATCTGCGCAGAAGAGCCCACACGGGACACCGACAGACCAACGTTCACAGCCGGACGGATACCCTGATAGAACAGGTCCGTTTCCAGGAAGATCTGACCATCAGTGATCGAGATCACGTTGGTCGGAATAAACGCGGACACGTCATTGCCCTGGGTTTCGATGACCGGAAGAGCGGTCAAAGAGCCCTTGCCATGATCTTCGTTCAGTTTCGCAGCACGTTCCAGAAGACGGGAGTGCAGGTAGAAAACGTCGCCCGGGAAAGCTTCACGTCCCGGCGGGCGGCGAAGAAGCAGAGACATCTGACGGTAAGCAACAGCCTGCTTTGTCAGATCGTCGTAACCAATCACGGCGTGCATGCCGTTGTCACGGAAGAACTCGCCCATTGCACAGCCAGCGAACGGTGCCAGGAACTGCAGCGGAGCAGCTTCGGACGCGGTCGCGGCGATAACGATGGAGTATTCCAGAGCGCCGTTGTCTTCCAGCGTCTTAACGAACTGGGCAACGGTTGACCGCTTCTGACCAACAGCAACGTAGATGCAGTAGAGTTTTGCATCTTCGTCGTCGCCAGCATGCAGCGGCTTCTGGTTGAGGAATGTGTCGAGGATGATCGCAGTTTTACCGGTCTGACGGTCACCAATGACAAGCTCGCGCTGACCACGGCCAACCGGGATCAGGGCGTCAATGGACTTGAGGCCAGTAGACATCGGCTCGTGCACGGACTTACGCGGCAGGATGCCTGGCGCTTTAACGTCCACACGGCGCTTTTCAGTTGCTTCGATCGGGCCTTTGCCGTCGATCGGGTTGCCGAGCGGATCGACAACGCGGCCCAGAAGACCTTTGCCAACCGGGACCTCAACGATGGCGCCGGTCCGCTTAACGGTGTCGCCTTCTTTAATGTCACGGTCAGAACCGAAGATAACGACACCGACGTTGTCAGATTCCAGGTTCAGGGCCATGCCCTTAATGCCACCTGGGAATTCGACCATTTCACCAGCCTGAACTTTGTCCAGACCATAAACACGGGCGATACCGTCACCGACGGAGAGCACCTGACCAACTTCAGAAACTTCGGCTTCCTGGCCAAAGCTCTTGATCTGGTCCTTGAGGATTGCGGAAATTTCCGCGGCCCGAATATCCATCAGCCGACCTCTTTCATCGCGAACTTGAGTGAATTGAGCTTAGTACGCAGTGAGGTATCGATCATGCGGGACCCGACCTTGACCACCAGGCCACCGATCAGAGCAGGATCAACCTTTGCTGCGATGTTTACGGATTTGCCCGTGGAAGCAGAGAGCGCTTCTTTCAGGGCAGCGACATGTTCGTCAGACAATTCAGCTGCGGAGATTACCTCAGCTGTTTCCTCGCCACGCTTTTCTGCAAGCAGAGCGCGGAACGCCTTGATCATGCCGGGAAGTACGAAGAGGCGCCGGTTACGGGCGGCCAGCTTCACAAAGTTTGCGGCCAGGCCTTTGATGCCAGCCTTGTCCAGAAGTGCGGTGAGCGCTGCAAGCTGCTCCTCAGCACTGAATGCCGGGCTTTTCACAAGACGGTCGAGATCGTCGCTTTCGGCAAGCATGCCTTCAAAAGCTGTCAGATCCCGTTCCACGTCTGCCGTTACGCCGTCACCCTCTGCAAGGTCGAGAAGGGCGGACGCATAACGCTGTGCCACGCCGGATACGAGAGATACGTTGTCAGTCACCAGGTCCGTGCTCTCTGACGTTTTTCATGCCCGCAAAACAGCAAGTGTCCGCAAGGCATTGAAAAAATGAATGATTTCAAGGTCAGAAGGTATGACGGTTAAACCGTTCCCCCAAAGCCGCGCCTCAATTAGCACAGGGTTTCCCAGTGTGCAACGCCGCCGAAAGGCTGTATTTGCCGATTCAGAGCTGTTTTTTGCCCTATCGTCATAAAAAGTGCTGCGAAACGAGACGGCCTAGCCCCCATAAACCTTTAGGTGGGTGCTGGAATTCTCCGCACATTCAGGCAGTTTTGTAATTAGAACTCATGCCACCAAAGAATAATGACGGAATTACAGATTAAGCCTCCAACTACGGTTGGAGCTCGCCGAATATCATCTGCTCTATACGGATATTGCTACCGACCCTGGACATAAACTCATCCCAAAGCGGGGCCTTGGCCATGTCTTTCACCTCGCATCAGTGGTTTTTGTGTCCGGTCACGAGGCCTAGGCAAAACGACACTTTCATCCCCTGCCGTCTTTTCAGCCTTAGGCATTGAAAAAACTTCTCCGTCCGGGAGAAAGCAGATCAAAGGAAATGCTGAGGGTCTATGTCGACCTGAACACGCAGACCTTTGCTGGGCTTTGGTCCAGCTGCGAGCCACGCACGAAGATAAGTCTGTAAATCATATTGGCGTGGTGCCATGGCAAGGAGGCGGAACCGGTAGCGCCCACGAACCATCGCAAGGGCCGCTTCAGCAGGCCCGAGCAGCGTAACGGCGGTATCCTGAGGCGCGGCGCGGACAAGCTGCCGGGCGTACCCTTCAGCAAAAACCTTGTCCGGCCCTGATATCACCACGGCCGCCAGGCGGCCAAACGGAGGCAGTCCGGCTGCACGGCGGGCTTCAATCTCTGCTTGGTAGAAGGCATGTTTGTCATTAGACAAAAGCGCTCTGATCACCGGATGGTCCGCGCTGTAGGTCTGAAGAAAACCCCGACCACCGCCAGTGACCCGGCCAGCGCGGCCGGTCACCTGCGCCAGCAGCTGGAAGGTTTTTTCCGCAGCGCGCGGATCTCCATGGGCAAGACCCAGATCGGCATCGACCACACCAACCAGCTTGAGTTTCGGAAAATTATGCCCTTTGGCGACCAACTGCGTTCCGATAATGATATCGGCGCCGCCTTCTTCGACGATCTTCATTTCCCGCTTCAGGCGTTCTGGCCCGCCGGGCAGATCGGATGACAACACCAACGTGCGTGCTTGGGGAAAAAGGTCGCTGACTTCTTCCGCAATCCGCTCGACCCCCGGCCCGCAGGCAACCAGTGTATTGGTGCTTTGACAGGACGGACAACTCTCCGGAACGCGCTCATTGTGACCGCAGTGATGGCAGACTAGTTTTTTCTGAAACCGGTGCTCGACCAGCCAGGTGCTGCAATGCGGACATTGGAAGCGATGACCGCAGGTGCGACATAATGTCAGGGGGGCATATCCGCGGCGGTTTAAGAACAAAAGAGATTGATCGCCGTTGGCATAAGATTCTTTGATTGCACCCACCAAACCCGGTGCCAGCCAGCGCCCCTGCTCCGGTCCGTCCAGACGCATGTCGATGGCGGACAGGTCCGGCAACGCCGCGCCCGAGGCTCGGTCGGGCAGTTCTACGAGACCATACCGTCCTTGTTCAGCGTTCACCCGGCTTTCGATCGACGGCGTGGCGGACGCCAGCACAACAGGAAATCTTGAGATATGACCCCGCACCACTGCCATGTCCCGGGCGCTGTAGGGCACACGGTCATCCTGCTTGAAGGCGCCATCGTGCTCTTCATCGACGATGATTAGTCCGAGTTCCTTAAACGGAAGAAACAAGGACGAACGCGCACCAATCACAACACGGACATCGCCAGAGGCGACCCCACGCCACACCCGGGCCCGGTTTTTTGGCGTGATTTCGGAGTGCCATTCAGCAGGATAGACGCCGAATCTTTGTTCGAACCGGCGCAAGAATTGTTCCGTCAGCGCAATTTCGGGCAAAAGGACCAGCGCCTGTTTGTCCCGTTTGAGTGCTTCAGCAATCGCCTCGAAATAGACTTCGGTCTTTCCTGATCCTGTGACACCATCGATTAAGGTCACCGCCGCGCCCTTATCAAAACTGTCTTGCAACGTTTCAGCAGCGGCTTGCTGAGCCGGAGTCAGTTCCTTTTGCGCATAGTCTAACTGGGGTTTCGGTGGCGGCGGTGCAGCCGGCATGAAAACAACTTCCAGAACTTCCTGATGGATCAGCCCGTCGATCACCGACGCGCTGACACCGGCCGCATGAGCCAGCCCGCTCTTGGTCCAGGCGAAGCCATCTTCCATGGTTTCCAGAACCCGCCGGCGCGCCGGGGTCATGCGCTCTGGTTCAGCCCCCTCAATACGCCTAACCCCGGGAACGGGTGCTTCCGGCTCCAAAGCCTCTTCTGATCTGAGCACCATGCGCACCACCATGCCGGGTGCACCAAGTGTCCAGCTAGCCACCCAGTCGACAAACCGGCGCAGATCTTTATCCAGCGGCGGTGTGGTCTCATAGATATGGGAAATGGATTTTAGTTTTTTCGGGTTGATCGCTGCATCCGGCTCCCCATCCCAGACAGCGCCAATCACTTCGCGGGGTCCAAGTGGAACCTTGACGATGGTGCCAGGAACGACCGTCTGGCCCGTCGGCACTTTATATGTATAGGCTACCGGCACCGCGACCGGCACCAGTACGCTCGCTATCGTCTCTTTTGGCTCCAAATCGTCAAACAGCACGGCGCTTCGCAGTCTTTCCCATGTGATCAGACACAAGTTTTCAAGCGGCCAGCCGTTTCAAACGACGAACCAATGCTGTGCCCGGAGATCGCCCGGATCTGGCTCCAGCGCAAGCCAACAAAATTTTGAGGTACGTACCACAAAAATTCTATCACCAGAGAATCAGGGCTTCAGTTGCGTCTCATCCTAGGCTAAAGAAAGCGCAGCTGACCATTCATTCGTTCGCCCGCCAATCTGTGTGGGCCATCTGGCGCAGACACTCAGCGCCTACTGGGAGACATCATCCATGAAGTTTTTCGTCGACACCGCGGATACCGCGGAAATTCAAGAGCTGGAAGCAACCGGCCTTCTCGACGGCGTCACCACAAATCCATCCTTGATTGCCAAGTCCGGCAAGGATTTCAAAGAGGTGATCGCCGAGATCTGCAAGATCACCAACGGCGATGTTTCTGCCGAAGTTGCCGCGACCGACTTTGACACCATGATCAAGGAAGCGCATGTCCTGCGCGCAATTGCCGACAATGTCGTCATCAAACTGCCGCTGACCTTCGACGGCCTGAAAGCTTGTAAGCAACTGACCAACGAAGGCACCAAAACGAACGTAACGCTTTGCTTTTCTGCCAATCAGGCTCTGCTCGCTGCAAAAGCCGGCGCAACTTACATTTCACCGTTCATCGGCCGTCTGGACGACATCCACATGGATGGCCTTGAGCTGATCCGCGAAATCCGGGTGATCTACGACAACTACGGCTTTGAGACAGAAATCCTGGCCGCGTCCATCCGCACTGCAAACCACGTGAAAGACTGTGCAATCATCGGCGCAGACGTGGCAACTGTTCCGCCGTCAACGCTCAAATCCCTGGTCAAACATCCGCTGACCGACAAGGGTCTGGACGCATTCATGAATGACTGGGCCAAGACTGGCCAGAGTATTCTCTAAGAGATTTCAATCTCGAAACAGAAAAAGCCCCGCAGAAAACTGCGGGGCTTTTTTGCTGGAAATCCCACCAATATGAAGCCCGCGGTGATCAGGCTGCTTTTTCTGAACTTGTCCGGTCTTCGACCAGCGCGGCCAAAGCTTCGCGAAGGGACTGGTTCAAGGTCTCGTCTACTAGCTTGCCTGCTTCGGTATCGAATTTTTCACCAAAGGGACCAACCGACAGACTGCCGCGGATGTCGGCGCCAAAGAAACCGGCGGATCCTGTTGCGGAATTCAGAACGCTCGCAGCGCCACCAGGCCCCATGGACGCGGATAGTGCGACCTGTGGCTTGTCCTGGAAAACCTTCATATTGATGCGCGACGCCCAATCGAACACGTTTTTGAAGGCGGCGGTATAGGTACCATTATGCTCGGCATAGGAGACGATCACGGCGTCGGCGGACCCGATCTTGTCGAAGAACCGCTTGGCTTCCTCTGGAATACCGCCCTCATTCTCCCGATCTATGCTGTAAATCGGCATCTCATAGTCGTTGAGATCGATCACCTCAATGTCCGCGGACGGATCCAGATCGGACTTAATGATGTCGCCGGCAGCTTGTACCAGCTGCTTGTTGATGGATTGGCGGCTGCTTGTGGCGGCAAATGCGAGAACTTTCATGGCTCAACCTCATTGGTGAATTCGAACTGTCATCGTGTTGAACCAGATTTAATATGCTGCATATTTGTTTTGAAGTGATCGAATTTGACATCAAGTGCGCGAAAATGTGACATATCGATATGGAACATTGGACAGAAATCAGAACCGCCGCGCGTGTCGCCCGCCTCGGAACGGTCACCGCAGCTGCAGACGCACTTGGCGTTCATCGGGCAACCATCAACCGGCACATCGATACGCTGGAAACGGCTCTTGGCGGCAAGTTGTTTCAACGTCATGCAAAAGGTTTCACGCCAACGGACCTTGGCCGCGAGCTTCTGCGGATCGCCGATACGGCCGACGATCAGTTTGAAGAACTCCACCGCAAAGCCAAAGGCGGTTCGGATACGTTGCAAGGTGATTTTATCGTCACCTCAATAGCGACCTACGCTTCGACCTTAATGCCGATCCTGAAAACTTTTGGAGACAAACACCCCGACCTGATCATCCGCTATCTGGTGAGCGACAGTTTATTGCGCCTGGAATACGGCGAAGCGCATGTCGCCTTTCGCGCTGGGAGCAAACCGGACAATCCGGACAATGTTGTGCGCGAAATAGAACACATCGAGATGGGGCTTTTTGCGCACGCCAGCTATGTCAGCCGCTATGGTCTGCCAGCAGGACTGGAAGATCTGAAAAACCACCGGTTTGTGGGTTCAGATAGCGGCACCCACCGTGCGCCCTTTTTGGTGTGGCTTCACAAAACCATTGCACCGGAAAATTTTGTTTGCCGGGCCAACACAATTCAGGCCATGGCAGAAGCCATTCAATGTGGAATCGGCATCGGGTTTTTACCGCGCCATTCTGCGAACAAACAACCAAATCTCAGTGAGGTCATTCCACCTCAACTAGAATGGGTCTCCCAGATGTGGATGGTGACACATATGGATTTGCATCGGACAGCAAAAGTTCAAGCCTTCATTAAGGAACTCGATCAATTGAAACGGTTCGGGGACTGGCTATGACAGCTCTGGAAAAGGCTCCGTGAATTAACGAAACGCTTGGGAGTTCTTCGTAAATTTGTCCTTATGTCTTCTGCTGATCCCAATACCCTGCTGGTGACCGCCAAACCGGACCTCAACGACCGGATTACAAAATGGCTAGATCACCTTGCGGATGAACGGCGTCTTTCTGACAAAACGCTGATCGCCTATGAACGGGATCTGCGTCAATTCCTGCGGTTCTTGACCGATCATCTGGGCGGCGCGCCTGGCATCAAGGACATCGCGACGCTGCGGCCCGCAGATTTTCGTGGGTTTCTGGCTCAACGGCGGCGGCAAAAAGTTCAAAGCCGGTCGCTCGCCCGTGGCCTTGCGGGGATCCGGTCCTTTTTGAAGTTTCTGGAACGCAGAGGCGAAATCAATGCCGCCGCCTCCGATGCCGTGCGTCCGCCCCGCCAAGCGCGGTCGCTGCCCAAACCGGTCTCGGCCAAGGATGCTATCGACATCACCAGCGGCGATCTGGCGATGGAGTCCGAAGCCTGGATCGAAGCGCGCAATGCAGCCGTTCTGACGCTTTTATATGGCTGCGGCCTTCGAATATCAGAGGCCCTGTCCCTCACCGGCAAAATGGCGCCGAAGCCAGGCACCAAAACCATGCGTATTGTCGGCAAGGGCCGCAAGGAACGGATTGTGCCAATCCTGCCAGCCGTCTGCGAAGCCGTCGCGCAATATATTAAACTCTGCCCCTATGCGATTTCCGCCGACGGTCCGCTGTTTCTGGGCGCGCGCGGCGGGCCGCTCAATCCACGGATGGTTCAACTCGCCATGGCCAAGCTGCGAAGTGCCTTGGGCCTGCCCGACACCGCCACGCCGCATGCGCTACGCCATTCCTTTGCAACACATCTTTTGGCTGGTGGCGGCGACCTTCGCACCATTCAAGAACTGCTCGGCCATGCAAGCCTGGCTTCGACACAAATCTATACAGAGATCGACAGCGCCCATCTGCTTGCAGCCTACGACAAGGCGCATCCCCGACGCTAACCGAGGCCGTCAGGGTGAAATGCCTCTCTAATTCGTCAACACGGCCTAAGCCTGTTTGTCCGGATGCGGCAGACCGTAAACGGTCCGTTCCTTGCCATCAGGAAAGGTTTCCCGCGCGATCGCCTCGCCGCCGAGTTTCAGGACCAGTTTTTGGGCCGCTATATTGGCGTCGTCCATATGGGTTTCGACCATGGGCCAGCCATAGCTGTCATAAGCGTGCCGGATCGCGGCTTGCGAGGCTTCAACGGCAACGCCATTGCCGCGCGCCTCCGGCAAAAGCCACCAGGTCAGCTCCCGACGGGGCCAGCCTTCCGGCCACACGAGACCACAGCCGCCGAGAGGAGCACCACCTTCTTTCGGCACGATCATCCACATGCCGTATCCGCGCAGTTGCCAATGTCCCAGGTGACCCGCCAAGGATCGCCAGGCCTGATCTTCCCGCAAGGGACCGCCATAAAAATGGGATGCCTCGCCGTCTGAGAAAAACTGTCTGTAGATTGCAAAATCATTAGCAGACGGTGGCCGCAGCAAAAACCGCGGGCTGTCCAAACTATGCATAGCAATACTCTTGATTGATGACCCAGAACGGGCATCATGCGGGCAATAAAGGTGAGCCCTTCGACTGGAACGCCTCACACAAGGCGTCTGTGGTATATGGCGTTCTACTTTGAAGCAAGCAGATACAAAGAAACAACCGCGGAGGATGGAGATGCGCATAGCGCTTGTTGCAGTTGGTCTCCTGGCCTCACTGACGATCTTTCACGACCCGGCACAAGCTCAGTCTCAACCCCAATCAGATCGCATTTATTGCCCCATTCCAGAAGACGGCATCTGGGTCAATCCAGATGCCAAACCGAAAGAAATCACACGGGTTGAAGTAGAAAGCCGCTGCGAGGACGAACAGGTTTTCGTGCGCGCCCGCGCCTTTACCTCCTGCATCCCGCGCGACTGCAAATGGGGCTGGACCAAAGCTGAAATGCGGTCTGATGGGGTGGTGAAGGTTCTGCTGATCGGTTTTCTGCGTAGCAAGCAGATCACATTGAAAGCCTTTGGCGATTTGCTGGATGTCCGGGTTATCAACATCATCAATGACCTGTCCGAACCGAATGTCACGAAGGTCTACAACCTTCAACGAAAGTAACCCTATCGTTCACGATGTGCCCTGTTTTTCCGGTTTTCCTTGGCCAATTGGGAGATCTGGATTACCTTAGGGAACGTAAAGCGTTCGCAAGTGCAATGAGAGGGATGAGAATATGCGTCTATTGACCAGTGGTCTTGCCGCCCTTGCGGTGTGCGCCTTTGCCGTTGCCCCGGCCCATGCGTGCTCCTGGGGCAAAACTGCCAGCTCTGGAAAAATGACGGTTGCCGACACAAGCACCGTTCCAGAAACGGATGTTTCTATCGCGACAAACGACCTCAGCGAAGAAACACTCAAGGAAGTGATCGTCCCGACAGAAACTCCGGAAACACCGGCGGATTAATCGACCACTCTTTGTTGCTCCAATGCAAACCCGCTGCCCCGGCAGCGGGCTTTTTCGTTCTCGCTCAGTGCGGATGGCTGTGTTGTGGGTCGCTCGGATCCACCTCTTCGGTATGCCGGTACTCCTCAAACGCCTGGCGTAGGATCTGGACCGCAGAGTTGATGAAGAGCGTTGCCATCAAGCCGGCGACAATCAAATCGGGCCAGGCAGTTGCCGTGCCCCAAACCCCAAGCGCGGCCAGCATCACGGCAACATTGCCGATGGCATCATTGCGCGAACACAGCCAAACAGAGCGGACATTGGCGTCGCCATCCTTGTAGCGCACCAGCAGCATCACGCTGGCCAGATTGACAGCCAGTGCCAGAAACCCGATGGACCCCATGATTTCGGCTTTCGGGACCCCTAAAACAAAGAACTGGTAAGCCGTTGAACCGCCTACCCACAGGCCCATCAGCAGCAGGCTGGCTCCCTTAAAGAGCGCTGCAACCGCTCGGGTTTTCAGCGAAGCGCCAATAACCGCCAGCGAAATGCCGTAGGTGACCGCATCGCCAAAAAAATCCAGAGCATCGGCTTGCAAGGCTTGCGACCGCGCTGCATGGCCGGCCGCCATCTCAACCACAAACATTGTGGCATTCAACGCGATCACCAGCCACAGCCGGCGTTTGTAATCCTTTGATACACCGTCGAATTTAGTGTTTGACCCGCAACAGGCGCCCATCGCGCTTTGCTCCTTGATTTTTGTCTCCAGCACCTGTGTAATCCCTATAGTGACTAGAGGTTCAAGAGGTTTTTGATGGATTTTTCAATCGGCGAGCTGTCCAAGGCAACCAGCGTGAAAGTGCCGACGATCCGCTACTATGAAAAAGAAGGGCTTTTGGATGCCCCGATCCGGACCGAAGGCAATCAACGCCGGTACCGCAAGACCGATCTGGAGCGGTTGCGGTTCTTAAAACACTGCCGGGATCTTGGCCTGCCTATGGAGGCGATCCGGGAACTGATTGACCTCAGCCAGCACCCGGAAAAACCATGCAGCAACGCCAATCGTATTGCCGCAGAACAGCTGGCCGCCGTCCGCGCGCGGATCAAACACTTGAAAAAACTGGAAAAGGAACTCGCCCGCATTTCTGCCAGCTGCACCGGCGAGCACCCGGCTGCCGATTGCAATATCTTAAAAGCCTTCGGCGATCATGAGCTGTGTTTGGGCGAGCATTAGCGGATGCATATTCCAAATTAGCAAGTTGCCTGCTTACTGCGCAGCCGGAGCCTTGTCCCATTTATCCCAGAGCGGATCGACATAATAGGGATCAGTGATGCCCTGTTTGCGCATGGCGATGCCGGTCAGCATCTCGCGCATCGCGCGGACCCCAACAAGCTTGCTGTGATAGGAGTGATCAGTCAGCGGATTGACTTCAACAATCTCCATACCAACGATTTCCTTGGCAACACCAACAGCACGGAGCATTGGGAACAGCTCGCGGATGGTCATGCCACCAGGTTCCGGTGTGCCCATCCCCGGTGCATAGGCCGGATCCAGAACATCGGTGTCAAGCGACAGGAACACCTTGTCGATCCCCATGGAATCCAATTCCGCCAGAACTTCATCCATCACCGTGCGCCAGCCCTTACGGTCAACTTCGTGCATGAACCGGAACTTGATGTTGTTGGCACGCATCCACTCCACATCGGATTTGCCGGGTTTTCCAGAATTCAGACCAATCTGGATCAGGTGCTCACCCTTGATGTGATCCTCGTCGATCAGACGGCGGACCATCGCCCCGTGGGTCAGATAGTGACCGAACAACAAGGGGATGCCATCAAAATGAGCGTCGAAATGGACGACCGCCACCTGGCCTTTGCCATGGACATCGGTCACCGCAACAACGTCGGAATACATCAGTGAGTGATCACCGCCGACAATGAAGGGAATGGATCCGGCATCGGCAACCTCTTTCACCCGGTGGTGGACTGACAGGACGCTGCGCTCGGGCGAATAATTGTCCACAATCGCGTCGCCATAATCCACCACGTTCAGGACCGCCATGAAGTCGATATCGCCGACCGTTGGATGCGCGATTGGAACCAGCGCGCCCCAAGGAATATGCGTTTCGGCTGTTCGCAACGCCATAGGCCCATATCCTGTGCCGCGCATACCGGTGCTGAGATCAACCGGCGCTCCCATAATCGCGACATCCACCTCACCGGCAACAAGGTCCTGCGGACAGACAGCGACCGGTGCACGGAAGAATGTCGGAATGCCGACTTGGGCTGTCCCACCAACGGTCGCCTGAATCTGAATCGGCCCTGGATCCCGCCCCTCAATATTGGAACAGTCGACATAAAGCTCCGTCAGATTGCGCGATGGATCTCTGGGTTCCAGCGGAATGGAATTTGGGTCCGCCCGGAAGAGATCAATGATCGGCTGTTCCGTCTTCGGGTCGAATTTGTCTGCCGCAAGGACTGGCGCTGCCAGCATCAGGGCACATGTGGCGGCAGAAATATGGCTAAGGAACGAAGGAAGCATAGTGACAATTCCTTGAACGGTTTCGGATGGGCCTTTTCATTCTTGGAAGCGCGGCTACGGATTTCCGCCGCTATTACCCAACGTTATCAACAATATTTCTGGCCGTATAGAACCGCTTCTGAAGAATCCCAGGGCAGATACCTGGCTGTTGCACCTCCATATTGCAAAATTTTGGAATGCGCTGGTTTGCGAAGACTTGAAGAGTATTCTCTAAGGCGCTTTTGTTCAGGTCTGTTGTCAGATGGGCTTGACTCCTCATTCTTATATCGCAATATTTCGATTTATGGATATTGATAAAGTTCTATCTGCTTTGAACAACCCGGTCCGGCGTCAGATCCTGGCGTGGCTAAAGGATAGGTCCAACTTTCCGCCTGCCCTGCCAGAACATGCCGGACTGGACGGTGTTTGTGTCGGATACATTCAGGACAAAGCCAACCTCTCGCAGTCGACAGTTTCCACCTACATGCGGCTGTTGAAAGACGCTGGCCTGGTGGTCTCTGAACGGCATGGTCAATGGACATTTTACCAACGGGATGAACAGGCCATTGCAGAGGCCCTCAGACGGCTTGCAGAGGATGTGTAATGACTGACATCAGCCAGCCCCTAAACCTGCCTTGCGGCATAGTCGTCAAGAACCGGATTGCCAAATCCGCCATGTCCGATTCTCTTGGGGATGGCACAGGATATCCAACGGCGGCGCAAGAACGTCTCTACCAGCGTTGGGCGGAAGGAGGCGCTGCCATATCCATCGTCGGAGAAGTTCAGACCGACGCCGGCTTTGCCGAAAAACCCGGCAATCTGGTTTTGAACGCACAGTCTGACCTTGAGCGGTTCCACAAGCTTGCAAAAACCGGGTCTCAAAACGGCGGTCAGCTCTGGCTCCAACTCGGCCACGCCGGTGCGATGGCCTATCCTCCGACAAGCACGCCCAAAGGGCCAAGTGCGCTTGATCTGCCCGGATTAAAATGTGCCGCCCTCACCGAAGATGAGATCAAAGTACTACCCGCCCAGTTTGCCCAAACGGCGCAGTTGGCTCGGGAAGCTGGGTTCGGCGGTGTACAAGTTCACGCTGCACATGGATTTCTCCTCAGCCAGTTTCTTTCGCCCTTGTTCAACAAACGAACCGATGAGTATGGCGGTTCGATCGACGGCCGGATGAAGCTTTTGCTGGAGGTCATTCAAGCTGTGCGGCAAGCCGCCGGGCCGGATTTTCCGATTGCGGTAAAGCTCAATTCTTCAGACCAACTCGAAGGCGGCCTTGAGGAAAAGGATGCTCTACTGGTGGTTTCGGCCCTGGATAAAACGAGCATCGACCTCATCGACATCAGCGGCGGAACCTATTTCCCCGGTGCGAAATCAGCCTCCGACAGCAGCGGCAAAGGGCCTTATTTCCTCAACTTTGCAGAAAAGGCCCGGAAAAGAACCACCAAGCCATTGATGGCGACCGGCGGGTTCAAAACCTTGGCCCATGCTACCGGGGCGCTTTCAGGCGGGGCAATTGATGTAGTCGGCCTCGCACGGGCGCTCGTTGTTGAGCCGTCTCTGCCCAACTTGTGGCTGACCGGAGAGTGCTCGGAGCCAGAATTTCCGCGATTTACCAATCCTCCTGAAGGTGGCGTCACCGCATGTTATACACTGCGGCTGACCGAGATCGGCGAAGACCGTGAGGGCGCGTTTGATACCGATCCGGACAAGATCATTCAGGCCTACGAGGCTCGTGACCAGCAACGCGCAAAAATCTGGCAGCAGCATTTTGGGAGACCCACGACCACGTAACCTCTAGATACGATTTTATGGCTTACAAAAAAGCCCGGGATGACCCCGGGCTTTTCCAATTCTGTAGCTGCCAGAATTTTTATGAATGGATTGGCTTGGCGAAGGCGCCCATGGCTGCTTCCTTGACGGCTTCCGACATGGTCGGGTGGGCGTGGCAGGTGCGGCCGAGGTCTTCGGCTGAGCCGCCGAATTCCATCAGAACAGCAGCTTCGTGGATCATTTCGCCCGCGCCGAAGCCGACGATGTGAACGCCGAGCACCTGATCGGTCTTGGCATCAGAAAGAACTTTGGCGAAGCCATCGGTGTGGTTCATCGCACGTGCCCGGCCGTTGGCTGAGAAATTAAACTTGCCGGTCTTATATTCAATGCCAGCGCCTTTGAGTTCTTCTTCGGTCTTGCCGACGGAGGCGACTTCCGGCTGGGTGTAAACAACGCCCGGAATGACATCGTAATTCACGTGACCAGCCTGACCTGCCAGGATCTCGGCAACGGCAACCCCTTCATCTTCCGCCTTGTGAGCGAGCATCGGACCAACAACCACATCGCCGATGGCATAAATGCCGTCGACATTGGTCTTGTAGTGGGTGTCGATCTGAACCCGGCCGCGGTCATCGAGCGCAACACCAGCGGTGTCCAGGCCAAGGCCTTCGGTGTAGGGGCGCCGCCCGATTGCGACCAGCACGATGTCAGCCTCAAGGACTTCCGCATCGCCGCCAGCTGCCGGTTCAATCGAAACCGCGAGACCCTTACCTTTCTTCTCAACGCCAGTGACTTTGGAGGAGAGTTTGAATTTCATACCTTGCTTTTTCAGCATCCGGTTGAAGTTCTTCGAGACATCGCCGTCCATCGGGCCAAGAATCTTCGGCAGGAATTCAACAACGGTGACCTCCGAGCCGAGACGGTTCCATACGGAACCCAGCTCCAGGCCTATAACACCACCACCAACAACGATCAGTTTGCCCGGAACCTTGTCCAGTTCCAACGCACCAGTGGACGACACGACCTGCTTTTCGTCGATCTCAACGCCCGGCAGCGGCATGACGTCAGAACCAGTGGCAATGACGATGTTCTTGGTGTCGAGAACAGTGGCTTTGCCATCTTCGGCGGTGACTTCAACCTTGCCCTGCCCCAGAATCTTGCCAGTGCCGGTATGAACGTCGATCTTGTTTTTCTTCATCAGGAAGGAGATGCCGCTGACATTGGCGTCCACCACGTCCTGACGATGTTTCATCATTTCCGGCAAGTCGAGCTTCGGCTTGGAGACCTTGATGCCCAGCTTTTCAAAACCATGACCGGCTTCTTCGAACATTTCAGAGGCATGCAAGAGCGCCTTCGACGGGATGCAGCCGATGTTCAGGCAGGTGCCGCCAAGAGTTGCGCGTTTTTCGACAACCGCGGTCTTTAGACCGAGCTGAGCCGCCTTGATCGCACAGACATAGCCACCAGGGCCGGTTCCGATGACGACAAGATCATATTGGGACATTGTGGGTCGCCTTTGCCTTCTTCAGTTCTTATTCCGCGATATCAAAGCGGATCAGGGTAGTATCGCGCGGCCGCCGGAAACATCCAGGATCGCGCCGGTTGTGTAACTTGCTTCGTCAGACAGCAGCCACTTGATGGCCTTGGCCACCTCTCCGGCGCTGCCTGCGCGTTTCATGGGAAGTTTGGATTCCAGTTGTGCCACCCGGTCGGGCAGGCCGCCGGAGGCATGAATTTCCGTATCGATGATGCCGGGCCGGACCGCATTCACACGAATGCCCTCGTCGGCAACTTCCAGCGCCAATCCGACAGTCATCGTGTCAATCGCCCCCTTGGAGGCGGCATAGTCGACATATTGCTTCGGCGAACCAAGCTTGGAGCCGGCAGAGCCGAGATTGACGATTGCCCCGCCTGTGCCGCCATGTTTTGTCGACATGCGTTTGACCGCTTCGCGGGCACATAGGAACGATCCGATCAAGTTGATCGCAAACATCCGTGTCAACCGGTCGAGCGACATTTCATCAACCCGCTGCGGGTTGTCGACCACCCCGGCGTTGTTGACCAACCCGACCAGCGTGCCCTGATCATCGCAGGCGGAAAAAATCGCCAGAACGTCAGCTTCCGATTGCACATCGCCTTGGATCGCAAAAGCCGATCCGCCACGCGCTTCAATATCAGTGACGACCGCATCAGCTGCCGCCTTGTTGTGCACGTAGTTGACCGCGACCGTGTGGCCAAGATCTGCTGCTGCAAGACAGGCCGCAGCGCCAATTCCGCGGCTGCCGCCGGTGACCAGGACAATGCCCGCCGCCATCCGTTATTGCTCCGCCAAAGCGAGGCGCAAGCCGAAGCCGGCAAACGTGGCCGCAATGGTCCGGCGCATCCACAACATCACCTTGTCGCTCTTCAGCACCTTCTCACCGACCAGCGCGGCGAAGAGGCCGTAGACGACGAAGACGGCGAAGGTCATGGCCATAAAGACACCGCCGAGCAGCAGCATATCCACCGTTGGATTGGCCGCTACCGGATCAACAAATTGCGGCAGAAACGCCAGAAAGAACACCGTCAATTTCGGGTTCAAGATGTTGATCAGGAACGCGGTGCGCGCAGTTGCCAGAATGCTCTTGCGGCCGGATTTATCCGCTTTCAATTCCAGCGGTCCGCTGTCTTTCAACGTCTGCCACGCCAGATAGAGCAGATAAGCGACACCAGCGTATTTCACCAATTGGAAGACCAGCGCGCTGGTGTGCATCAGCGCGGCCAGTCCAACAACGGAGGCGAGAATCGCCGGAATTATTCCAAGAGTGCAGCCGAAGGCAGCAGCGATTGCTGCCTGCCGGCCTTTTCCAAGTCCAACCGCCACGGTGTAAACCACACCGGTTCCGGGGACCAACACCACGATCAGGGCGGTGATCAAAAACTCCAGACTCATATTCCGGCTCCTCTGAGCGTCGGAGGGGGAATGCCTGGATCAGAGATCCAGAACCAGACGCTGCGGGTCTTCCAGGCTTTCCTTGACGCGGACCAAAAAGGTCACGGCTTCCTTGCCGTCAACGATGCGGTGGTCGTAAGACAGCGCCAGATACATCATCGGGCGGATGACAACCTGACCATTCACGGCCATCGGGCGTTCCTGGATCTTGTGCATGCCCAGAATGCCAGACTGCGGTGCGTTCAGGATCGGCGAGGACATCAGCGAGCCGTAAACACCACCGTTGGAGATGGTGAAGGTGCCGCCGGTCATGTCGGCCATGCCGAGTTTGCCGTCGCGCGCCTTGCGGCCCAGGTTGCCGATTTCCTGTTCAACTTCAGCAATCGACATCTGGTCGGCGTCGCGGACTACCGGAACCACCAGACCCTTGTCGGTGCCAACAGCAACGCCGACGTGGCAGAAGTTCTTGTAGATGATGTCCGTACCATCGATCTCGGCGTTGACTGCCGGGATTTCTTTCAGCGCGTGGGTCACGGCTTTGGTGAAGAAACCCATGAAGCCGAGCTTGACGCCATGTTTCTTCTCAAACAGGTCCTTGTACTGCTTACGCAGCTCCATGACCGGGCCCATGTCCACTTCGTTGTAAGTGGTCAGCATGGCCGCTGTGTTCTGAGCATCCTTCAGGCGGCGCGCGATGGTCTGACGCAGCTTGGTCATACGCACGCGCTCTTCACGCACTTCATCTTCCGCTGCGACCGGACCACGGGCTACCGGGGTCGGCGCCGGAGCGGCCGTTGCGGTTGCACCGGAGGCGATGGCGTTGATGACATCGCCTTTCAGAACCTGACCGCGTTTGCCGGAGCCAGCAACCTGATCGCCGGAAAGATTGTTTTCAGCCATCATTTTTGCAGCGGACGGTGCCGGCGGCATGGACGTGCCTGCACTCGCGGCCGGAGCAGCGGTCGGAGCCGGAGCACTTGCGGCAGGAGCCGCTGCGGCACCTGCACCAGACGGATCGATCTGACAGAGCAGAACACCCGGCTCAACAGTTGCACCGGTTTCAGCGGCAATCGCGACAACGGTGCCGCCGACCGGCGCCGGAACTTCCTGGGCGGCCTTATCGGTTTCCAGTTCGACCAGCGTGTCGTCCGCCTTGACGGTGTCGCCGACCTTGACACTCCACTCGCCGACTTCAGCTTCGGTGACGCTCTCGCCCGCACTTGGGGTTACAACGTCAACCAGCGTGGCCTTTGCCGCTGGAGCTTCTTCTTTTTTCGCTGGTGCGGCCGCTGCCGGGGCGGCTGCGGCTGCGCCTTCTGCGATTTGACCAAGCAGGGCGCCGACTTCAACAGTGTCGCCTTCCTTGACCACGATGGATTCCAATGTTCCGGATGCCGGTGCCGGAACTTCAACGGTCACCTTGTCGGTTTCCAGTTCGACCAGCGGTTCATCCTGGTTGATGGCATCGCCTGGTTTCTTGAACCACTGAGCAATGGTTGCCTCGGATACGGATTCACCAAGCGTCGGGACGCGAATTTCGGTTGCCATGGTTGCCTTCTCTTAAATTTCCCAGGCCAATTTCGATGGAGGGGGCCCCTGCCCCCTTCCGTGATCAGTTTCCGAGTGCCTCTTCGAGGAACGCCTGCATCTGGGCCAAATGCGCAGACATCAGACCAGTTGCAGTCGATGCCATGGCAGCCCGTCCGGCGTAGCGCGGACGCTTGTGCTTGGCATCGATTTGTCCAAGAACCCACTCAATATACGGTTCGACGAAGAACCAGCTGCCCATGTTCTTCGGCTCTTCCTGGCACCAGACCATCTCCGCATGCGGGAAACGGGCCAGCTCCATCATCAGAGCCTTTTTCGGGAACGGGTACAGCTGCTCAACACGCATCAGGTAGATGTCGTTGAGGCCGCGCTTCTCGCGCTCTTCGTAAAGATCGTAGTAGACCTTGCCGGAGCACATGACGACGCGCTTGATCTTGTCGTCGGAAACCAGCTTGGTTTCAGCCGCAGGATTGGATTCCGCATCATCCCACAGCAGACGGTGGAATGAGCTGTCCGGTCCGAGTTCCTCGAGTTTCGAAACAGCCTTCTTGTGACGCAGAAGCGATTTCGGCGTCATCAGAATGAGCGGTTTACGAATATCGCGGCGCAACTGTCGGCGCAGGATGTGGAAGTAGTTGGCCGGAGTCGAACAGTTCGCCACCTGCATGTTGTCTTCCGCACAGAGCTGAAGATACCGCTCCAGACGCGCAGACGAGTGCTCCGGGCCTTGGCCTTCATAACCGTGCGGCAGAAGGCAGACCAGACCAGACATTCTGAGCCATTTCCGCTCACCGGAGGAAATGAACTGGTCGAACAGGACCTGTGCACCGTTGGCGAAATCACCGAACTGGGCTTCCCACATGGTCAGAGCCGTCGGCTCGGCCAGCGAATAGCCATACTCAAAACCAAGCACCGCTTCTTCTGAGAGCATCGAGTTGATGACCTCATAACGCTGCTGGTTTTCACCCACGTGGTTCAGCGGAATGTAACGGCTTTCATTTTCCTGATCGTAGAGCACCGAATGGCGCTGGGAGAACGTGCCGCGCTCACAGTCCTGACCGGAAAGGCGCACCGGATGGCCTTCCTTCAACAGTGAACCGAAAGCCATCGCTTCGGCGGTTGCCCAGTCGATGCCTTCACCCGTCTCAATCATGCGTTCACGATTGTTCATGAAACGCGCGATCGTGCGGTGAGCGTTGAAATCATCCGGAATGCGGGTCAATGCCCGGCCGAGATCTTTCAACTCATCCATCGGCAAACCGGTTTTACCGCGGCGCGGATCTTCCTCGTCATCGGCCCGTTTCAAACCAGCCCACTTGCCATCAAGCCAGTCAGCCTTATTCGGTTTGAAAGCCTGCCCCGTATCAAATTCGGAATCGAGGTGCTTGCGCCAATCGGCCTTCATCCGGTCGACATCTTCCTGGTTCATCACACCTTCTTTGATCAGCCGATCGGAATAAAGCTGCAAAGTGGTCTGATGCTTGCGGATCTTGCGGTACATGATCGGCTGGGTGAACGCCGGCTCGTCGCCTTCGTTGTGGCCGAAGCGGCGGTAACAGATCATGTCGATGACGACCGGACGGCCAAAAGTCTGGCGGAATTCAATCGCGATCTTCGCGGCGAAGGTCACAGCTTCCGGATCATCTGCATTGACGTGGAAAATCGGTGCTTCGATCACCTTCGCCATATCAGACGGATAAGGCGAGGACCGCGAGAAACGCGGATTGGTGGTGAAGCCGATCTGGTTGTTGATGATCACATGGATCGAACCGCCGGTCCGATGGCCGCGCAGTGCGGACAGGCCGAAACATTCAGCGACAACACCCTGACCGGCAAAGGCTGCATCGCCATGCAACAGCAGCGGCAACACAGTGGTGCGGTCAACTTCGGTCGTCGTGATAAATGTGCCGTTATCAGCAGCAGCAAGTTGGTCCTGCTTGGCGCGCGCCTTGCCGAGGACGACTGGATTGACGATTTCCAGGTGCGACGGGTTCGCCGTCAGCGATAGGTGGACGTCGTTGCCGTCAAAGGAGCGGTCGGAGGATGCACCGAGGTGGTACTTAACGTCACCGGAGCCTTCGACATCGTCCGGGGCATAAGAGCCGCCCTTGAATTCGTGGAAGACAGCGCGGTGTGGTTTGCCCATCACCTGAGTCAGCACGTTCAAGCGGCCACGGTGGGCCATCCCTAGCACGATGTCTTTGAGCCCCATCTGGCCGCCGCGCTTGATGATCTGTTCAAGCGCCGGGATCAGAGCTTCCCCGCCATCCAGGCCGAAGCGCTTGGTGCCGGTGTATTTCACATCAAGGAATTTTTCGAAGCCTTCAGCCTCAACCAGCTTGTTGAGGATTGCTTTTTTACCTTCAGAGGTAAAGGCAACCTGCTTGTCCGGGCCTTCAATGCGCTCCTGAAGCCAGGCTTTTGCCGCCGGGTCGGAGATGTGCATGAATTCAACGCCGAGGGTCGAGCAGTAGGTCCGCTTCAGGATGTCCAGCATCTCGCGGATGGTGGCGTATTCCAAGCCGAGAACATGATCGATGAAGATCCGACGATCCCAATCGGCTTCGACAAAGCCATAGGAAGAGGGATGCAGCTCTTCATGATCGCCCTTGCCGGCCAAACCCAGCGGATCGAGATCTGCATGAAGGTGACCACGCATACGATATGCGCGGATCATCATCAGGGCGCGGACAGAATCGCGGGTCGCCTGGAGCACCTCGGTTTCCGATATCGGTGCGCCGTTCGTTTCCGCTTTTTTCTTCAGCTTTTCGCCAAGCTGCTTTTCAATCGGCGCCCAGTTGCCGTCAAACGCGTTGACGAGATCGCCGCTGGCCTCTACCGGCCAATCCTTGCGCTTCCAGGGCGCGCCGCGGGCTTCTTTTAGGACCGCTTCTTTTTCATCCTGGAAAGCCGCGAAGAAATCTTGCCACTCCGGATCAACCGAATGGGGATCAGTCTTGTAGCTTGCGTAGAGGTCTTCGATATAGGCTGCGTTGGCGCCGTAAAGCAACGACGTCAGTGCGAATACGTTGTTCGCTTCCTGCCGTGCCATGTTCACTCAGCGGAGGGCTTCTCCGCCCTTATTCTTTGGCGGGCCAAAAACTGGCCCGCGGCCGGTTCCCTACAAAGACCGGCGCACATCACCGGTCCCTCGAAAAGTTTGGGGGCAAAGCCCCAGATTGCGGCACGTTGCCGCGCCGTAACCTATCCTTTGGACCATGCAGCAGGAAACGTAAACAGTTTCCGCTACCTGCTGCAGTTTTTTTGCAAGAATTAGCCCTTCAACACTTCGAGAAGTGTTTCGCCGAGCTTCGCCGGGGACGGTGACACTTTGATGCCAGCTGCTTCCATGGCTGCAATCTTGTCTTCCGCGCCGCCTTTGCCGCCGGAAATCACAGCGCCAGCGTGACCCATGGTGCGGCCCGGAGGTGCTGTCCGGCCAGCGATGAAACCAGCCATCGGCTTGGAGCGGCCCTTCTTGGCTTCGTCCTTGATGAACTGAGCGGCTTCTTCTTCAGCAGACCCGCCGATTTCACCGATCATGATGATGGATTCTGTTTCATCATCGGCCAGGAACATTTCCAACACGTCGATGAACTCAGTGCCCTTGACCGGGTCGCCGCCGATGCCGACAGCCGTTGTCTGGCCGAGACCAGCGTTGGATGTCTGGAACACAGCTTCATAGGTCAGCGTGCCGGAACGGGAAACCACACCAACGGAGCCCTTCTTGAAGATAGAGCCCGGCATGATGCCGATCTTGCATTCTTCAGGAGTCAGGATGCCCGGGCAGTTCGGACCAAGCAGACGGGAGTTGGATTTTTCCAACCGGCGCTTGACTTTGACCATGTCGGCAACCGGGATGCCCTCGGTGATGCAGACGATGAACGGGACTTCCGCATCGATCGCTTCGATGATCGCGGCGCCTGCGCCTGCCGGCGGCACGTAGATCACGGATGCATCGGCACCGGTTGCTTCCTTGGCTTCACCAACAGAGGCAAAGATCGGCAGTTCTGCAGCGCCTTCGACACCGGCAGACCATTTTTCGCCACCCTTCTTCGGATGAACACCGGCCACCATTTTGGTGCCGTAGTATTCCAGGGCCTGTTCCGTGTGGAACGTACCGGTCTTGCCGGTCAGACCCTGAACAATGACTTTTGTGTCTTTATTGACGAGGATCGACATTTACGCGCCCCCCTTAACGGCTTTCACGATTTTCTGGGCGGCGTCGTCAAGATCGTCAGCGGCGATCACATTCATTCCGCTGTCGGAAATGATTTTCTTGCCGAGCTCGACGTTGGTGCCTTCCAGGCGCACAACAAGCGGCACCTGCAGACCAACTTCGGTCACAGCAGCCAAAACACCTTCTGCGATGATGTCGCAGCGCATGATGCCGCCGAAGATGTTGACCAGGATGCCTTTGACGTTCGGATCAGAGGTGATGATCTTGAACGCAGCTGTCACCTTCTCCTTGGTCGCACCACCACCAACGTCGAGGAAGTTGGCCGGTTCGGCACCGTAAAGCTTGATGATGTCCATGGTTGCCATGGCAAGGCCGGCACCGTTGACCATGCAGCCGATGTCACCGTCGAGCGCAACGTAAGCGAGATCGTATTTGGACGCTTCGATTTCCTTGGCGTCTTCTTCGGTCTCATCGCGCAGAGCCATGATGTCGTCGTGGCGGAACAGCGCATTGCCGTCGAAGGACACTTTCGCATCCAGAACGCGCAGATGGCCGTCTTTCATGACGATCAGCGGGTTCACTTCCAGAAGCGCCATGTCTTTTTCGACGAAGGCTTTGTGGAGGATCGGGAACAGCTTGAAGCCATCTTCACGTGCCGCACCGGTCAGCTCCAGAGCATCGCACAGTTTGGCAGCGTCGGCTTCCGTCACGCCAGTGTCCGGATCGATCGGCAGCGTGATGATTTTTTCCGGTGTCTCTTCGGCGACAGCTTCGATGTCCATGCCGCCTTCGGTGGACACAACAAAGGCCGGGCGGCCAACGGTGCGGTCTACCAGGATGGAGAGGTAAAGCTCGCGCTCAATGTCGGCACCGTCTTCGATGTAGAGACGGTTGACGACTTTGCCTGCGTCACCGGTCTGGGCAGTCACCAGCGTGTTGCCGAGCATTTCTGCCGCATGCGCTTTAACTTCGTCCAGTGAGAAGGCGAGGCGGACACCGCCCTTGGCATCGGCGTCAAGTTCTTTGAACTTGCCCTTGCCGCGGCCACCAGCGTGGATCTGTGACTTCACAACCCATAGCGGGCCCGGCAGGCTTTTGGCGGCGGCTTCTGCTTCATCGGCAGAAAAGATCGCAACGCCCTCGGCCACTGGAGCGCCGAATTCTTTCAGCACGGCCTTGGCCTGGTATTCATGAATGTTCATGTGTTTCCCCCGTTGTCGGAGGACCGCCCCAACACAGGGCGGCCGCTAAAACTTTTGGCAGGCACTTATTAAGCGAGCGCCGGCTGGATCTTCTTGCAGGCATCAACCAGGCCATCGACGGAAGCAACAGACTTTTCAAAGCCGACTTTTTCGTCGCCTTGCAGGTCGATCTCGATGATGCGCTCAACACCTTCAGAACCGATCACAACCGGAACGCCGACGTAGGTGTCTTTCAGGCCGTATTGGCCGTCGAGTGCTGCCGCACACGGCAGGACGCGTTTTTTGTCTTTCAGGTAGCTTTCAGCCATCTGGATCGCGGAAGCCGCCGGTGCGTAGAATGCAGAACCGGTTTTCAGGAGACCAACGATCTCTGCGCCGCCATCACGGGTGCGCTGAACGATTTCTTCCAAACGCTCGGCTGTGCACCAGCCCATCTTGACCAGATCCGGCAGCGGAACACCGGCAACGGTAGAGTAGCGTGTCAGCGGCACCATGGTGTCGCCGTGGCCACCCAGAACAAACGCTGTGACGTCTTCAACGGAAACATTGAATTCGTCTGCCAGGAAGTAGCGGAAGCGCGCACTGTCGAGAACGCCAGCCATACCGACGACTTTGTTCTTCGGAAGACCGGAAAACTTCTGCAGCGCCCAAACCATGGCGTCGAGCGGGTTGGTGATGCAGATGACAAAAGCATTCGGTGCGTATTTGGCAATGCCTGCACCCACCTGCTCCATGACCTTCAGGTTGATTTCCAGAAGATCATCGCGGCTCATGCCTGGTTTGCGCGGGACGCCGGCGGTGACGATGACAACGTCAGAGCCTTCGATCGCTTCGTAGCTGTTTGCGCCAGCGAGTTTGGCATCAAAGCCGTCGACCGGGGACGATTCTGCAAGATCAAGTGCCTTGCCTTGTGGCATCCCTTCGCTGATGTCGAAGAGGACTATGTCTCCCAGTTCCTTCAAACCTGCTAGGTGAGCGAGTGTGCCGCCAATCTGACCTGAGCCGATCAAGGCAATCTTGTTCCGCGCCATATCGAAAGTTTCCCTTTACGTAAGATGGAACTCTATGCCATCCGCCGATGACTGACGATGGCACTACTCCCTTTGCTTCGCCTGCGCAACCTCGCCAAAAGAATATTGCGCTGGCGAAATCAAATTTTTTCATTTCTTCCCGTGCACATTCCTAACCTATAGGGAATGCATATTTATGCGTGTATCTCGCGCCGATCACCCGCCAGATAGGCTTCTGACCGCATTTCAATCAAACGCGACGCCGTCCGGTCAAATTCAAACGCTTCCGTCCCGTCTGCGGCAACATAAAGGTGCGTCGGTTCGGCCTCAGCGGAGATGATCAGTTTGATACCGTTGTCGTACAGCGTGTCGATTAACGTGATAAATCGCTTGGCTTCATTGCGCCGGGCTTTAGACATCACGGGAACGTCTTCAAGGAACACAGTGCCATAGGCATGGGCAATGCGCAGATAGTCGCTCGCTCCCAGCGGCTGCATACAAAGTTCCGTGAACGTAAAGCGCGCCGCGCCGGCAGCAGTGCAGCGGACCGGAATCTTCCGGCCCTTGTTTTCCAGTTCCTCGGCATGCGGTTTCATGCCATGTGTCAGCTTCTGCCAAAGACGGTCCATTTGTCCGTTTGCATCATCTCCGAGCGGCGTCAGGTAAATCGGTGCACCTGCCAGCTTTTCCAGACGGTAATCCGTTGGCGAATCCAGATGCAGCACACTGACTTTGGATTTCAGAAGGCCGATGAAGGGCTCAAACAACTGCCGGTTCAAACCGTCCTTGTACAAAAGATCTGGATCAACATTTGAGGTGGCGACCACGATCACACCGAGCTCGAACAATTGGGTGAAGAGCCGTCCAAGGATCATCGCATCGGCAATGTCGGTAACGGAAAACTCATCGAACAGAAGGAGTCGGGTTTCTTCGGCAATTTGAGCCGCCACTGGCGGGATTGGATCATCACCCTTCACTTCACCGCGTTTGTGCGCTTGCCGGTGTGCGTGAATACGCTCATGTACATCCGCCATGAACTCATGGAAGTGAACACGGCGTTTGCGCTGGATGACCGTGACCTCATAAAAGAGGTCCATCAACATGGTTTTCCCGCGGCCAACGCCGCCCCACATATATAGTCCCCGAACCGAGGCCCACAGCTGGTTCTTCTTTTTGGCGAACAACCAACCCAAAGAACTCTTTTTGGACGCCAGGCGGGTCTCGCCCAAACGAGTGTTGAGCACATCAAGATGCCGAACGGCTTCGCGCTGAACAGGGTCTTCAGAAATCTCGCCGGATGCGACAAGTGCATCATAACGGGCGCCCAAGGCGCGGTTGACCGGCAATTCCAGCTTCAAGGGCAGCGCTCCATTCATGACTGGTCATGGAGAATTATACGGAACCTATTGCCCGGCGAAATAAAGTCAATCGGCCGTTGATGCAAGCCACCAAAAGGCGAACATCATATGCGCTCCCTTCTGGCAACCTCGTGGTTACTGGCTGGTAGGTGTATTATAAATATCTGTTTTTAATGATTATTTTGAAATTCTTTTTCCAAGAAAATCTCCAGCAACCTCCGCACTTTTCGCAGTGTTGAAACCCATCCTAAACACACCCTATGATATATAAATATCTATAATGCACGGAGTGGTTATAATGCCAAGTCTCTTCCGCCGGTGCACCGACTACTCAAATTGCTTCATGTCCCGATCTGCAAGACTTTTCTTGCGCGATTTGCTGTGCGGGATCCCGGTTCTTTTAATCTTATCGTTTTTGCCACTATCCGCGTTGGCCCAAGACGTAGCTCTCAAAAAAATTCGCCTCGGCGTCGCATCCGTCGTCGGTGACGCCACAACAATCTACGCGTGGCATCAAGGCTGGTTTGCCGAAGAAGGGCTGGATGTCGAGTTGGTTCAAAACTCCGCAGGAGCTATCAATTTGCGGCAAGTTCTGAAAGGTGAACTGGATATCGGAACGGTAGCACCGACACCGATTGTTTATACCGCCATGGGCCGGAGTGGCTTGGACCCGAATTTCAGAATATTCGGCAGCATTATGCGCTCCACAAGGATGAGCAATCTGGTCGTGCTCGACTCCCGGAAAATCCAGGATGTTAAATCCCTAAAAGGCAACCGCATTGCCCTTCAACAAGGAACTGCGTCCGAGTTCTTCTGGCATCAAATGGCAATTGCCCACCACTTGGATCCGGACACAGTCGAAATCGTGAATATGCGCACGCCAGAAATTCCTCAAAATGTGGGAAAAGACCAATTTGACGCTGCCATTGTCTGGATCCCCTACGAGCAGGAGTTGGCGCAGAAGGCCCACACGCCGGCAAAAATCTACAACGGCGATCAGTTTTTCACCACGAGCTGGCTGACTGTGGCTCAACCACAGTTCATCGCGGACAATCCTGAAGTTATTGAAGGATTTCTGCGTGCACTGTTGCGCGCCCAAAATCTGATGATCGAAGATCCAATGACGATCGCCTTGGTTCAGAGCCAATATGTGGATGCCAGTCCAGAAGAACTTTTAAGGTTTTATACGAGCGCGACCTACCACCTTGGCCTAACGGAGTCCCTACTAATCAACCTCACACGGCAAGGCGACTGGGCCATCAGAAAGGGGTATGTCAACCAAACCATTCCAGATTTTAGCGTTTATATGGATGCCGGGCCGCTCAAAAAGGTCACACCGGAAAGTGTGATGCTCCTGCGATGACCCTTTCAGCAACCACAATAGGCCGAACCGTATTCGTACTTGTTACAACCAGTTTCATTTGCCTGACCGTCACACTTTACCTCATGGCAAGCGTTTATTGGACCTACAACCAGGACCGCAGTATCCTCCAGGAAATCAGCGAGACCATTGGCCGGACAAGCACATCACTTGGCCTCTCTCCTTCCATGCCGCTCGTCTACCGGCAGCAGCTGATTGACAAAATCATTCCGGCTTTACAGGAACGAAGTGACAGCATTCCAATAGACAAGTGGCAACAGCTGCAGAACCGCTTTGTCAATGCCCTCAGCGGCATCGAGAGCTACAATCAGGCCATCAAAACCAATCATTCAGAAGAATATCTCGATCACTTGCATGTTCAGTCGATGATGCATCTCAGTTTGATTCTGGAAGAAAATGGCAAGCTGTCGCGCATTCTTTATGAACAGCAGGCCAACAGAACCCTGTTTTTCATGACGTTGACCGGTATTCTTTGTGTGATTCTGATGGCAGTCCTCACTGGGAGCCATGTTCTCTTTCATAAGGTCTTGTTCCGGCCGATCATTCAGTCCGCCAAACATATCCGTGCCAATCAAGTCGCTCAGCTGCAAACGGGCAGCAGACTGGCCGTCACCGAACTCTCCTGGCTGCTGATGTCCTTGAAAGAATCGTGGCATCAGCTCGAAGTCGACGCGACCCACGATCACCTGACCCGTTTGCCGAACCGGTTGTTTTTTTCGCGTCGGCTGAACTTGTCGACCAATCAACTGGAAGAGACCAATCGCCATATCGCGATTTTGATGCTGGACCTGGATGATTTCAAATTGATCAACGACACCCTCGGTCATCCGGCGGGCGATGAACTGCTAAAGGTATTGGCCAACCGGCTGTCTCGGGTGGTGCGGGGGACAGATTGCCTCGCACGCCTCGGCGGCGATGAGTTCGCCATCGTTCTTGAAGGGTTAGACCCAATCAGAGCGGAGGCTCAGGCTGCCAGTGTCGCCGAAAAAATCCTAACAGCTGTCGAACAGCCCTTCGAAATTGCCGGACACTCGCTGTTGGTCCACCTGAGCATCGGAATAGCGCTCGGCCCCAAGGACGGCGGAGACCCCTCCTTGCTAATGCGCAATGCGGATGCAGCGCTCTACCGGGCGAAGGCTCAAGGCAAGGGTAAAAAAGCTTATTACACTGAGGATTTGACCACCTCGATGGAGCAAAATCTCTGTCTAGAACGAGAAATAAAAGAAGGGCTGACCAGCGAACAGTTTTACCTCGCCTTTCAGCCGAAAGTTGATACGCGTACCAACCGGGTTATCGGTCTGGAAGCTTTGCTACGCTGGTCGCACCCCGAACGCGGCACCTTAAACCCAGCTGCTTTTTTACCCTTTGCTGAAAAAAACAGCCTCATGCACATGATCAACGATTATGTGCTCTCTCGCGTCTTCCGCCAATGTGCGGACTGGCGAGCCATGGGCCGGACAGTACCAGTGATATCGATCAACCTGGATGCAAATTACTTACGCATGGGGAATTTGTGTAAGAAAATCGAAGGTCTATGCAAAAACAATCACGTGAGCGCCGATTATTTCTGTTTTGAGATTACAGAGGGAACGTTCTTGAACTATTCGCAAGACACGAAGTTCACCCTCGACCTCCTGCGCCAGATGGGGATCAAAATCGCAATTGACGATTTCGGCACAGGTTTTTCCTGCCTCAGTTACATTCAGGATCTGCCTGTAGATGAGCTTAAAATCGACAAGAGTTTTATCAACAATGTCGACGGCCCCGACTATGAGTCACCCGTTCTTGAAGCCATCATGGCGCTCGGCAATGGCTACCATATTGGCTTGATTGCCGAAGGTGTTGAAACGGAACACCAGCTGGAATACCTGCAGAGCCGCGGCTGTTTCACAATGCAGGGATACTTCACCGGTAAGCCGGTCCCCTCCGAATCCCTACCTTGGAGCGACATGCAATCCCCATCTGGCGTGCGGTCGAGCCAGCCGGCGACCCTTTATTTGCAATAATGGTACCGGCCAAGCATACCTCTCCAAACCAACTACAAACCCTAGATCACAAGGCGCTTTTTAAGCTGAGACCATCTTAGGCTCGTCCGCTATAGCTATCAAATCTGCTCTGAAATGCGAAAACCCTCTCCGGTAGATGCCGGAGAGGGTTGCCTCATCGGTCGATGGAGGAACACAGACTGATGGGCAGAGCCGTTTACAGCTGTAGAAGCTTTGATTTCCGTCCAGATTGAAGCTCTTGCACGTAGAGCAGTTGCGCGACCAGGTTACATTCAGTCTTGTCATCAAGGTTTGCTTTACGGCCACGGCCATCGGTCAAAAGCCAGGCGTTTCCGGGCTTAACCACATCGCATTCGATCGGTTTTTCCGGATCAAAACCGGATTTTTTAATCAAGAGATGGCCAGAGCGGTTTTCTGCACCGCCATCCATGCCCTTCATTTCCATACGTAAGGCCCGGTACAAGTGCTGTACGGAGTGTGTTGCAACCATCACTGTTTTCACGTCGTCGCCATCCATCGCGGCAAATCGGAGAACACCTGCCTCTGCCGGAATTGTCGAATGCGAACACGGTGTTTTCTGCACATCACCGAGTGTCGTCCACTCCGCGCGGAGGGTAACGGTTGCTGGTTGCCGCAAGGACACCATTTCCCGGCCAAGCCGCTTCTCGGCAGCCTTTTGCGGATTGCGGTCCGCCCTGTTTGATCGTTGGCTTTGGTTGGCAATGGATGTGCCGCCAATCCGCAAGCGGCGGAAAACAATCACGTCTCGATTGAGGTCCGTGCGCTCAACCCGCCAGCCGGCATCAAGCCAGGAGTTTTGATGGACGAGGCTACCACCCGAATTTGCCCACCAAGTGCGGTGCTCACGGGCACTGCGGGGTAAGTTCGACCCGATAATGCTTTCGACTTCATCCAGCTTCGCTGCCCAGACAACATCATCCATCCGAGCGAGATGTTCTCGCAATGGTTCATATTTTGACATTTGCACAGTCCTTAGTTGACTACGCAAATATACACGTTTTACGAGCGTCGTCTAGATAAAATACCAAGGGTTGTTAACGGTAAAGAGAAACTGGTGCTCCGGTCGCCGTCTGACCGTCAAAACGACCGGATTCACTGGAATAAAGCTGCGCAACGGTCTGCCCGCTTCCGTCCTTCAAGACCACTTGATTGCCATTTAAATCCCAGGCTGAGATCCCCGACAGGACCGGCTCGCTACAACCTCTGGTATTCGCTCTATAGCCGCCAGACCAAGTCGTCAAAGTCATGAATGCCATACAATTATCAGCGCCAGATGCCAGTTTCCAGCCGCCTAACAGGTCAGTCCGGCCCACTTGTTGTGCATTGGCCGGTGCCGTGAGAGTACCGGCGGCACCGGCCGCTCCGGCGCCATTGCTATCTATGGCTGCAACGGCAGTTCCTGCGCCCGGGGCATTAGGATCCAGTGGCTGCAACGCGCCCGAGGCGACCGGGGTGGTTGGTGTCGCAGGGAGCGGTTCAGCATATTTCGGACCGCTGGAAAGCCGCTGACAACCGGCTGCCAGTATCACCAATCCTACAACCAAGCCCATTTTTGCCGCACGTTTCATACCGAATCAGTCCCTTGATGGCGTCCCCACTGTGCCGCCACTCTTAGCCTACAATTTGTCGAAAATCCAAAGGCAGCGCAGAAACTCTACAAATTTCCGTTAGGCGAGCTTATTCCCGGTGGATAGGTCCGGAACCACGAGTAAAAACCTGTAGGCATTTCACCTGTCTCATTTGATGGCTGACAGTGCGGAACAAATGCGGTGCGGCCGGTGACCAAAAAGCACTGTCCAACCAAAGCCAAAAGCGGAGTGGCCAGTTAGAGCCTTCCTCGGCTTACGCTTGGGCCTCTAACGGAACAGATGGATCTATCAGACCGTCGATCGCCAACCAGATGCGCCGCAGATATTCAGAACACGCAGAGAAATCGTCTTTCGGTGCGCCACCTTCCGTAACACTCCACCAATGGCTGGATGTGGTTCCCTTCCAAGCTGGTGGCTGGCAGATCGCTTTCATATCGGAAAGGTAGATGATGCGATCCGGCACCTCCGCATGCGGCATGAGAAACACATCGAGCGGTTTGGGGGTCAAACCCTTTGCGCTGACGCCATGGGCTGTCAACAGGCGGGTTGCATGATTACTGATCCGAACTGCAGGCTGAAGACCTGCAGAAAACGCCCGGATTAATCCGCCGCTCCTTGCATTGAGACATGCCTCAGCCATTGGACCAAGCAAGCTGTTATCGGGACATACAAACAACACAGTGGTTTTTGCCACGGGGCCATCCTCTTGCGACATCGTGCCGGGGGTCCCCGACGTCGCGCATCCCATATCCAATGGTCTGGACTCTATTGTGACACTTCTAGGTTTTGCCTAACTTTCAGCACCACCTGGTCTAAGCCGCTCCAAAACACATCCAAACTGGTTACGTTTCGTCCTGGCGATTTCCGGAGAAGGTATCATAGGCTGCCAAAGCTTCGGCACCGTAGATCATGGAGGGACCACCGCCCATATAGACCGCAACACCAATGGTCTCCATAATTTCCTCCCGGCTCGCACCGTATTTGGCAGCGGCCTTGGAGTGATAAGCCAGGCAGCCATCGCACCGGGCAGCAATGCCGATAGCCAATGCAATCAGCTCCTTAGTTTTTGAATCGAGCACCCCCGGTTTGATCGCGGATCTGGCAACCTCATGAAAGCCTTTGGTTACACCGGGTATTCCTGTTCTCAGATCCGCCATTCTCTTGTCGGTCTGGGAAATAAACGTTTGCCAATCGCTGACGGACATTTTGGTCTCCTGATTGCCGGTAAATTAGGCAATCACTTAAGACCGCTGCACGGCGGTTGGCGTTGATATCACTCAATTTGCGTGCCAATGACCTACGGTACGGACACACATATTTGGAGACATTCATGCCCATTTCCATCTGGTGCATTCTTGTTGCGGCGATCCTTCCCATTCTGTCGGCCTATCCTGCCAAGCTCAGTAAGGAGTTTGACAATTCCAACCCACGCGATCCCAACTACTGGCGCGAGGGGTTTCGGGCCCGGGCACAAGCAGCCCAGGCCAATGGGTTTGAAGCCTTTCCGCTGTTTGCTGTTTCAGTGATCATCGCCATCGGTCAGGGCGGCGCGTCCCCCTGGATCGATCAATTGGCTGTGCTTTTTATCCTTCTGCGCCTTATTTATGTTTTTTGTTACTGGACCAATCGTGCCACGCCACGGTCGATTGCTTGGGGCGCCGCCTTCCTGAGCTGCGTCGGAATTTTCACCAGTCCGCTATGGAGCTAAATGGCAACAGCGAGGGATTTTAAAATTTTGTTTTACCCGTAACATTTGCAAGGCGGGCCAGCTTTGGTTAACGATGCTCGTGTGGATCGAGCAGCGCAACCGTCAGGGGTATAGAGTGCGGACGACAGACCAGACGACCACAACACTGCCCACACGCAATGATTCGGTGGCTTCCCGCCTTCCGGCCGACGAACACATCGTGGATGTTCTTATTGCCGAACGCGGCAAGAAGGTCATGGCCAGCCCTTGGTGGCCTCTCATCCGGCCCTTTGCGCTCAAAATATTGCGGTACCGCTCCGCCGTGGATATGGCCAACACCATTGACCAGATGAGCGCACTCGATGTTTTCCGCCATTTAAGCAATCTGCTGGAACTCAAGGTCAACACCTTGGGCCTGGAGCGTGTGCCGACGGAAGGGCCCGTCGTTCTTGTCTCCAACCACCCAACAGGCATTGCCGATGGTGTTGTATTGTTCGATGCCATCAAAGAGCGCCGTTCAGACCTGGCGATCTTCGCCAACCGCGATGCTATCCGTATCAATCCGCAGCTTGCCGATATGATCATCCCCGTTGAATGGCGCGCCGATTTCAAAAGCCGGGAGAAGTCGAAAGAAACGCTAAAACTTGCGTCTTCGGCCTTTTCACAAGAACGGGTCGTGGTGCTGTTTCCATCCGGCCGGCTGGCGTATTGGCACCAGGGCAAATTGACCGAACGCCCGTGGATGACGTCCGCCTTGGCCCTTGCCCGGAAAAACAAGGCCCCGATAATTCCGATGCACATGGGCGGACGGAATTCCGGCCTGTTTTATTTTCTCGCCCGCGTTTCCACTGAGCTGCGCGACATGACCGTGTTCAACGAACTGCTCAACAAAAAGAACGCTGAGTTCCGCGTGCATTTCGGTAAGCCGATCCGGCCAGACCGACTTGCGGGCGACCTGAGCGAACTGACCGACCAGATGCGGGTCCACTGCGCTGAGACGCTGGCGAGCAATCCGGACGCGGAGTTTTAGATAAAAACGCCGCAAAGCACAGTCATCCACAGGCCGTGCAATTGCCCAAAGACTGCGAATAAGACATTGTGCGCTGAGTTCAGGAGAAACAACCGCACATGTCCGCTTCACCTGCGCAGGCCGCAGAGGAAATTCCTCCGATTCAAGTTTCAACGGCACCGCCGGTCACCGGCGAGGCCAAACCCTTGGCTGTGCTTCAGAAAATCTTCGGCTTCAGCGAATTCCGCGGCAAACAGCAGGCAGTCATCCAAACGCTGGTAGACGGCAAAGATGCGGTTGTGCTGTTCCCGACCGGTGCAGGCAAATCGCTTTGTTACCAAATTCCCGCCTTGTGCCGGCGCGGTGTTGGTATTGTTGTCTCGCCGCTGATCGCCTTGATGAAGGACCAGGTGGGTGCGCTAACGGCCGCTGGGGTCAAGGCGGCCGCATTTAATTCCACGCTCAGCCCAGAAGAGCAGGCGGACCTGAGAGCGCAATTGCAACGCGGCGAACTCGATCTGCTCTATGTGACGCCAGAACGCCTCAGCAACGAAAACTTCCGGCGGCTTCTGGATACGTTGGAAATCGCGCTCTTTGCGATTGATGAGGCCCACTGTGTCAGCCAATGGGGACACGACTTCCGCCCGGAGTATCTCAGCCTGTCCGCCCTTGTTGAACGCTATCCGGGTGTTCCAAGAGTTGCTCTGACAGCAACAGCCGATGCGCACACACAACAGGACATCCAGGCCCGGCTGAAACTGGATGACGCGGAGGTTTTTTCCACCAGCTTCGACCGGCCGAACATCCGCTACGAAATTGTCGAGCGTACCAACCAGCGCCAGCAGCTTCTCGACTTTCTGAAGAAACATAAAGGCGAGTGCGGCATCGTCTATTGCCTCTCCCGCGCCAAGGTTGAGGACATTGCCGAATGGTTATGTTCCAAAGGGGTTCGTGCGCTGCCTTATCACGCAGGACTGCCAACCGAGCAGCGCGCGGCAAATCAGGATGCCTTTTTGCTGGAAGAAGACTTGTGCCTTGTCGCGACGGTCGCATTCGGCATGGGGATCGACAAACCAGATGTGCGGTATGTGGCGCATCTCGATCTGCCCTCGTCCGTCGAAGCCTATTATCAGGAAACTGGCCGTGCTGGCCGGGATGGTGCGCCCTCAGAGGCCTTCATGGCTTACGGCATGGCCGACCTTGTGCAGCGCCGGCGCATGATTGCCGAAGGTGATGCGCCCGATGAGGTCAAACGGGCGGAAAACGCCAAACTGAATGCGCTATTGGGTATTTGCGAAACGGCAGGATGCCGCCGCCAAGCGCTGCTGGCCCATTTTGGCGAAACTTATCCAAAGCCTTGCGGCAATTGCGACACGTGTCTCTCCCCGGTGGAAACCTGGGATGGCACTGAAGTTGCCCAAAAACTGATGTCGGCGATTTATCGTACTGGCCAGCGGTTCGGCACCGGCCATGTCATCGATGTCCTGCTTGGTAAGTCGAGCGAAAAAACAGCCCGGTTTGGCCATGACGGCCTATCCGTATTTGGCATCGGCCAGGATCAGTCGCAGAAGACATGGCAGTCAACTGCCCGCCAGCTGGTGGCCGCCGGTTTTGTCGACGTTGACCACGCTCAATACGGCGCCCTTGTGCTGACCGAAAAGGCAAGGCCGGTTTTGCGCGGCGAAGAAACAATCGATCTGCGCAAGGATCGCAACGCTGCCGGGCTAAAAAACACACGGACGTCTCGCGCGGCTTCCCTTGCCGACGAGCTCGACCAGGAAGACCGACTGCTGTTCGACCGGTTGCGCCGCTTGCGGACTCAGATCGCCCGGGATCAGAACGTCCCACCCTATGTTGTTTTTCCAGATGCAACGCTTGCCGGTATCGCCGCCGCCCGCCCAGTAACGCCGGACGCGCTCCTCGCCGTTTCCGGCATAGGTCAGTCAAAACTTGAGAAATACGGCGACGCCGTCCTTGACCTTGTTGAGGCCTTTGAAGTTGGTGTCTAGAGCACCGGGCGAAAACTGGGCCCTTAAGACCCAGCTTTTGGCAGGCCTTTGAAGGCTTCTTGACCCCATACGGCTTTGACACGGGCATCCCGGCCGCAGGCTTTGCGATACCCCTTGTAGGCATCGGCTCGTGTGACATACCCAAAACGGGTCAGTGTTCGTTTCTGACTCTTATAATAAGCTTGGTGATACTCTTCTGCCGGCCAGAAAACAGCAGCGCCCTCAATTGGTGTGACCACTTTTTGGCCCAGCACTTTCTGAGCTTTGGCGATTTCCTGTTTGGCTGCTTTTGCTTGTGCATCCGTGAGGGGATGAATGGCAGTCGAATAGCCAAAGCCGCGGTCGCAGAACTGCCCCCCGCTGTCGGTCACATCGACCGTTCGCAGGAATATCCCAAGCAATTCACCGTAACTGATTTTGCTTTCATCAAAATCGACCTTCACGACTTCGCGGTGGCCGCCGCGCTCATAGGTCTTGTAGGTTGGGTTTTCAGACGTTCCGCCGCCATACCCGGAAACCACGTCCCGAACACCAGGAAGCTTTTCAAGATCCGATTCCACACACCAGAAACACCCGCCGGCAAAGACGGCTGTTTCGGCAAGGACGGGGGCCGTAGATGCAGCTCCGCTTATAAGGGTCGCAAGTGCAAGCGGGACCAAGCGTTTCATAGAATTCCTCCATCAGTTGCCACCAGAGCTAACGCATCTGTTGATGAAGGCAACTCAACTTCAATGGCTTTTCCGCACAAGCGTGTGAGGCCGTTGTGACCGCTTCAACATACCTGGGGTTTCAAGCCCCTTACCGACAAGTCCCATCTAGTGCTCGTGCAGGCATGAACTTGGCCTAAAGCCTATCCATACTGCACGAACAGTTTATTGGTCTAAGTTTTCTAGCTGCTGGTTGACGGCTGAAGCGGCCGCGCCCCGGTCCAGTCGATCTTTTGTGTTGCGAACATTGTGACAGCCAGCGCCGCGAAGGCGATCATGGCGCCGATCAAAAGCGCATAGTCCTGTTCGCGCATAAGGGCATATAGCGCTCCGAATACCCCGCCAAGCACTAAGGCCATTATCACACCTGCACCCCGGCTTTTTAAAGACGTGCCGACGTAGACCGTATTCAGAACCGTTGCTGCAGAGGCAGCAATCAAATAGGCCGGCCCGTATCCGATATGTTCCGAAAGGGCCAACAGCATCAGATAAAAGATGATCAGAGCAATGCCGACCAGCCCATACTGGATCCAATGAAATTGCCACGCCGACCGGATCTCCAAAACAAAGACTGCCAAAAACGTCAGACTGATGAAGCCAATGGCGTATTTTAGCGATCTGGAAATCGTCTGGTAGAAATTCACCGGTTCGACGAATTTAACTCCCATCACTTTGTCAGACAGCGGCAGTGTGCTGGTCTCCAGCATTTTTGGAATTCCTCGCGCCAGATAGGGGATCGTCCAGGCCGCCTCGAAACCCGTTTCGGTGATTTCCCGGTTTTCCGGAAGGAAAGCGCCGGTAAAGCCAGGATGCGGCCAATCCGACTGCAGCTTAACGGCAGTAGTTTGCCCGGCTGGCGCGACATAGATGGACCTCGATCCGTTCAGTTGCAGGGCCATTTCGAAAGAAAAACCCTTCTGCCAGACCGCAGGCAAGATGGCTGCATTGATGCCGGAACCGCCGTGTTTGGCGAACGGTCCAAGCCCCGGTTCAAACTGGACTGCGGCTGATTTTCTGACGTTAAGTGCAACTTCACTGCGCAAGGCCCGAACATCAGAAATGCCCAACACAACTGCTGCCTTGCCAGCCGCAATGGCAATGGTTCCTCCATGTACGGGTTCAAACATGCCCGGCGGGGGTGCCGAAAACCGGCCAGTGAGAGCAAATTTCCCTTGATAGACTGGCAATTTGTAGATGGATTTCCGGCGCTCTTCCACATCGATCTCTCCAGTTATCTCAAGGCGCTCCGGGAACAAAACCGCGGTCCGGTGCCGAACCTCTTGTTTGTGTTTTTCGCCCTCCCCGACAGGTACGGTCTCGGTGAAAGGGATAACCAAATAAGGGCCATTGACCGTCTGCGTTCCTCCCCAGGAGCGGGCGATATCTGTGGCCACATCGCGGGCACGGTCGGCCCGCTCTTCCACCAGAATCCACACAAGCGTGCTCGGTAGGAGAAGAACGATGGTCAAAAGCCCAATCAGAACACATTTCACAGCCGGTGATTTCAGAAAAGCCGGCAATCTGGGCGATAATTCTGTTTCCGATGAGCCATTTCGCGGCCCCGGCGAGCCTGCCGAAGGGTTTGTCATGTTGTACAATCCTCTGCCTATAGGGCGCCCACAACCATCATCAAAACGAGACAATCAGAGGATAATTTGAAGCCTTGAAGGATTTTCAGAGGTAAAACTGTGGTGCTTGTTTGCCTGCAGACTTGTCAATTTAGGCAGGCAGCGCTGGCGTTAACGTTACTTCTAACAATGGAAATATTCGATCTCAAATTCAGCAAAATCAACAATAAGGCGTAAATTTAACCTTGTGATAATTATATAGATTCTTAATATATTTCGAACGGCTTTTGCCCAAAAGGCCTCCAATCAACGTGAAAACCTGACGGGACCTGTTGTGAACAAAGTTCGGAGAAATCCTTGGCGCTGGTTGAAGTTCAATCAGATTCAACTTTTGATCTCAACAACCTAACCTGCACCTCAATCTGTTTCAGTCGCTGCCCGCCAAACGGCCGTTAACTGTGAAACAGGTTTATACCGGGTTTTTTGACAACCGTGACTTGTCATCGCTCGGGCAGCTGGTTCTTAATATTTCGTAAATAAAAGGACACTGTGTGGATGACCCCGTTGAACACCATGGCTCTTCGAGCCAATGCAGATTTTGTGCGCCGCGCCAACTATCTTCCGGCCCTGGTTGAGCGGTTGGATTTGTTCAAGGCAGAAGCGCATCGCTTCATGCTTGTGGCGCATCTGTTTGACGATACCATGCGCATGATCGATGCCCTTTCTGGCATCATGGATTTCGATTCCATCATCGGTATTCCATATTCATCGGGAAGTGATGCGACCCGCATCAAATGGCAGTCCCGCTACGGCACCATCGTTCATTGCCCGAAGAGCGAAGACGAATTCAAAGACACGCTGGCCGCGGCCATTCAGAAGAGTTTTCTGCTGTGCCGGTCTTCCGGCCAGAAACTGGTCATTCAGGAAGTCGGTGGCTACGTGGTTGAGCTTCTGCATGAACGTTTCGCCGACCAGCTCGATCTTGTCGAAGGTGTCGTCGAAATCACCAAACAAGGCGTGTGGCGCGCCCAGCAGCTGGATCTGCAAGTTCCCGTTCTGCATTGCGCCGACAGCGAGCTGAAACGGCTGGAAGCCAAGCGATGCGGCGAGACCATCGTGCGCTGCCTGGATGGCCTGTCACGCGATCTCGGCAATTCCCTGGCTGGCCGGCATGCTGCTGTGTTTGGCGCGGGCTGGATCGGTTCCGGTGTTGCCCAGGCTTTCCGGCGGCTCGACGTTATTCCGATGGTGATCGATACCGATCCGCTGAAGATTGCAGAAGCCCGTCTCTCCGGTTTGCACGCTGTATTATCGCCAAAAGATCTCGACACATGCGATCTGGTGGTCGGAGCGACCGGCCGCCTGTCGATCACCGAACCGGTACTGGGCCAACTGCGCGATGGCTGCATTGTCGCCAGTGCCAGCTCAAGAAGAATAGAGATCGACGTCGACTATCTGGAAACGATGCCGAGCGCGGACGTACACCCGTCGATCAAAGCTTTCCATTTTCCCAAAGACAATGGTCACGGAGACCGCCAGATTTGCCTGGTGAACGATGGCTATCCCGCAAATTTTATTCCCGGTTCGGGCAGTGTTGCTGATGAGATTGTGGAACTTATCCTCGGTGAACTGATCGTGCTGATGTCTGACATCACACTCTATCCCTTCGAACCAGGCATTCATCGGATTGCGCCTGCCAGCGAGGCGCTTTGTACGCAGCTGTGGATTGAGCAAAGGGACCAACTATGACAGACGTGACCAACGAGTTGACGGTTCACTCACAGTATCTCGTGAAGAAACTGTCCAATTCCAAGCAGAACCTATACGGCACCGTCAAATTCGACGTCGTTTCCCGGAAAATCCGGTCCTGGGCAAAAGGGCGTACGGACGTTCCAAAAATCCTCGATATCGGCTGTTCCACTTCGATTTCAAAAGAGTATCTGGCTGCAACCGGTCTCAATTTCGAATATTGCGGCGCCGACTATGAAGCTGCTTTCCAACCGGATATCGTGCTTGATGCCACCAAGCTGAGCGAACACCGGGAGGATCTGCCTTGGCGTCCAGACGTCATCACTCTGCTCGATGTTCTGGAACATCTGCCCGGAAAGGCGAACGATATAGAATCCACCATGCGCCAGTGCTGCGAAGTGGTGAAGCCGGGTGGGCTGGTTCTGGCTGTCGTGCCGCAGCTTTACCGGTTGGACCGGTTGAAGTTTGACCATCTGCACTATCCTGAACACCAAGTCCGTTTTACCTTGAAGGAATGGATGGACATCGTTGACCGGGCAGCCCACATCGACGAAGTGCACGGCATTGGTTATTTGAGCGTCTTGCCCTACACACCGATGTTCAGCCCCTGGTACAAAGAGCACAACCGGCACGGCAAACTGTTCCATCACCTGAGGTCGAAAACCTTTGAATGGGGCCCTCTGAAACCAGCTGAAATTGGCCTCACCCGGGCTCTCGGCCGTCTGCCCGGCCTGCGTGGCTGGTGCAACAGCACACTGCTGGTGTGTCGAGCCAAGACATAATTCCTCTAAATGACTAGACGCTCCGGCACTTTTTGGAAGCCGGGGCGTTTTATTTAATACGGGTGACCTGAAACACAGGTTTTCAAGTTTCATCACCTTCTCAATTGCGCTCCCCAAATCCGCTTCCTAAGGTGTTGCTGTCTTTCAGTAAAAACCTGTGACCACAGGGAGCTCTTCAATGTCATTGCATAAATCGAATTCAAGCCGTCGCGATGAGGTCTTCGACATCTATTCTCGCGATTTGGCCGAACAATCCTTGCCGAAGTTCAAGATGCCGGACAGAGCATCCCTTCCAGACACCGTATACAATCTGATCCACGACGAGTTGCTGCTTGACGGCAACTCCCGGCAAAACCTTGCCACCTTCTGCACCACCTTTGTCTCTCCCCAGGCGCAGCAGTTGATGCAAGACTGTGTCGATAAGAACATGATCGATCAGGATGAATATCCGCAAACTGCAGAGATTGAACACCGCTGCGTTCATATTCTCGCCGACCTCTGGAACGCTCCGGAAGCCCAGTCGACACTCGGATGTTCAACAACTGGCTCCTCCGAGGCGGCCATGCTTGGCGGGCTGGCACTCAAATGGAAATGGCGCAAACGCCAGGAGGCAGCCGGCAAACCGACAGACAAACCCAATCTGATCTGCGGCCCTGTTCAGATCTGCTGGCACAAATTCGCCCGCTATTTTGATGTTGAATTGCGCGAGCTGCCGATCCTTGAAGGCGAACTTGGTATGACGCCTGCTCAGCTCTCCGAAGCTGTCGACGAAAACACCATTGGGGTGGTGCCAACGCTCGGTGTGACCTTCACCTGCGTCTACGAACCGGTCGAAGAGATTTCTAAGGCCCTCGACAAGATCCAAGCCGAGCGCGGGCTGGATATTCCCATTCATGTCGACGCAGCGTCCGGAGGGTTTATTGCTCCGTTCCTTCATCCGGATGTTGTTTGGGATTTCCGGTTGCCGCGGGTGAAATCCATCAACGCGTCTGGTCATAAATACGGGCTTTCGCCGCTTGGGGTGGGCTGGGCGATTTGGCGCGAGCCGGAAGATTTGCCGGAAGAACTGATCTTCAACGTCGATTACCTCGGCGGTGAAGTGCCAACCTTCGCGCTTAACTTTTCGCGCCCAGCTGGCGAAATCGTAGCGCAGTATTACCAGTTCCTCCGCCTTGGCCGGGAGGGTTACACAAATGTGCAAGGAGCCTGCGCCGAAACCGCCCAGTACCTTGGCCGCGAGTTGGAGAAGACCGGCCATTTCAACATGCTTTACGACGGGGACGGCGGACTTCCTGCAGTCTGTTACACATTAAAAAACAGCTCTGATCGGAGCTATACACTTTATGATGTGTCGGAGCGCCTTCGCATGCGCGGCTGGCAGATTGCATCCTATCCATTGCCATCGAACCGGCATGATACCATCGTCCAGCGGGTCATGGTCCGCCATGGCATGGGCCGGGATCTAATGGCCCTCCTGGTTGAGGACATAAAGCGGACCATCGCCTTCCTCGACCGCAATCCAATGACCAACTCGGAAGCCAAGGCTTCCTTCCATCACGGGAAGTAAGCCGATGAATGATGCCTCTTCTGTAGCCACAGAGCCTAAACCTCAAAAGTCAGCCGCAGCTGGCCAAATCTCAGTACTCGGGCTTGCGATGATGACTGTCGCGGCCGTGGTCAGCCTGCGCGGTTTGCCCCTCATGGCGGTCGAGGGCACGACTTTGTTGTTTTACATCGGTTTTGCAGCCTTCATCTTCCTGATCCCAGCTGCTCTCGTGGCGGCCGAGCTTGGTGGGATGTTCGCCCATTCCACAGGCGGTATCTATGATTGGGTCAAGGCACCTTTTGGGGCGAGGGCTGGCTTCGTTGCCATCTGGCTGCAGTGGATCCAGAATGTTGTCTGGTATCCGACGGTCCTTGCTTTCGCAGCCGCTTCATTGGCGTATGTCATTGGAAGGCCGTCACTGGCTGACAACGGCATTTACACCGGAACAGTAATAATCGCAGCTTACTGGTTTGCCACTGCAATTGCGCTGACCGGCACCAGTGCCGCAGCCCGCTTTACTTCGGCCGGCTTCCTTCTAGGAACAGTTGTTCCGGGCTTACTAATCATAGCGCTTGGAGCTGCCTGGATTGCTGACGGCCATACAATGGCATTCCTGACTGGAGCTGACGGATCAACGACAAGCGCATCGCATTTGCGGTTTTTCCCTCACATCACGGGGCTTTCTTCTCTGGCCTTTTTGGGCGGCATTGTTCTGCTTTTTGCCGGAGTGGAAGTTCATGCCGTCCACGCCAATGAACTGAAAAACCCTTCCCGTGATTTTCCAAAAGCCATTCTCCTGTCGGTGCTGATCATTGTGGCCCTTTTCCTGCTTGGATCACTGGCACTGGCATCAATCGTACCGGCGAACAAAATCGCGCTTGATCAAGGTCCAATGCAAGCTTTCGACATCGCCCTGACGGATTATGGCCTTGGCTGGCTGGTGCCGGTTCTGGCGCTGCTGATTGCCCTTGGCGCACTTGCAGGCGTCATGTCCTGGATCACTGGCCCAAGCCGCGGCCTTTTGAGAACCGCGAAAGACGGCGAGCTGCCTCCGTTCCTGGCGCGAACCAACAAAAACGGTGTGCAAGTCATGATCCTGCTCATTCAGGGCACCATCGTCACCCTGCTGGCATTGCTCTATTTCGTCTTGAAAAACGTTTCAGTTGCCTTCTTCCTGCTCTCGGCCATGACCATCACGCTATACTTGGTTATGTACATGATGATGTATGCCGCTGCTGTGCGGCTGCGCATCACCCGGCCAGACGCTGAGCGCAGCTACCAGGTCCCAGGCGGGTTGCCCGGCATGCTGGCAATTTCTGGTCTTGGATTTGGCGGTGTGGCCTTTGCGTTCGTCACGTCCTTCTTCCCCCCCAGCCAGCTGCCGGTCGGCAGTCCAGCAACTTATGTTGGCGTGGTTGCCGCCGGATTTGTTGTCTTTATCGGCCTGCCAATCTTGATCCACGCGCTGAAAAAGCCGAGCTGGGTCAAAGTAGAAGACGACAGAGATTGAGCTGTTGGTCAGAGAGCAACGAAAAGCTCTCTGACCGAAAACATAATGTCTTAGCGCCGCATACTACAGTGCGGCGCTCTCCTGAAACGGGCGATACCAGCGACGGTCGTTTAGAACGCATGATTGGTCTTCTGGGTGAGTTCGAGACACTCGCCGGTGAGCTTGAACTGATGGCCAGACTCAGCCAACGCCGGGATTAGCCGGTTTCTGAACCTGAAAGATCAATCCCATGACGTCCTTGCCGAGCTCTTTACGCAGCATAACGCACTCTTCCAGCCCGTAATTCAGTCCAGCAGTTTCGGCAGTCTTCCGTAAGTAGGACGGCGCATGACTGTAGCGGCCGGCGTCATGCAGGTGATACGTCCCATCTGGCTGATCCTGCGTTTCAACGCTTGCCAGAAGCACTCCCCCAGGCTTCAGCGCTTTCTCAATGCCTTCAAAAAAGGGTTTGAGATCGCCGAGATAAACAAGTGTGTCGGCACATATGCAGATATCGAACTGGGTCGGCAAATCGGCGTTCAAAAAGGCGACAAGCTCACCTTCAATCAAGAAATCATAGACATTGCGGCTCGCCGCCTTCTTGAGCATGCCGGCGGACAAATCGATCCCGGACAGCTTTGCGCTAACTTCCCGGATCAAGGGCCCGCACAAACCGCTACCACAGCCAAGATCTGCAACATCTTCAAATGGATGCCCCACCTTTGCGGCCAAGGCCTTGACCTTATCAGCAATCAACTGCGGTGTTTCGTAGTTGAGGGCGGTCAAAACCTCATCGAAGGTCGGCGCAAAACTGTCGAAATGGGCTTTGACGTAATCTTCTGGAGCTTGTGAAAGTTGCTCCCCTTTGGCCGCCGCCAAATAAAACTGCGCGTCGGCATCATCTGGATATTTTTCGACCAGCCGTTCCAAATGAGCAATTGCTCTGTCTTCCTGGCCGAGTTGAGCTAGAAACCGAGCACAACGGACCGCAACACCAGCAGGCTCAATTCCCAATTCCAACGCGGTTTCCAATGCCTCGACCGCCTCTTGGGGCCGCTCGGCCCGCCGGAGTGCCTGTCCGTAACTGCACCAGGCTTCCGGGTGTTTCGGAAATTTTTCAGTGATCGCACCCAGCACGGACAGAACATCACCCGCCTTCGCCGTATCGCCTGCAAGCATCGACAAGTTGCGCCAGGCTTCTTCATGGCCGGCATCGGCATCGACCGCCCGGATATACCCTTTCAAGGCGTCCTCGCGCCGTCCGAGCAGCTTGAAAATATTGGCGAGATTGTTGTGCGCGGCGGCATTCATTGGATTGAGCTCAAGCGCATGTTCGATCAAGGCAATCGCATTATCCGGATCGTCCTTGTTGAAGATCAGCAACCCGAGGTAATGCAGCCCATCCGGATGGTCCGGGTTCTCTGCCAGCACAGCTTTATAGGCTTCCAGCGCTGTCTCGCCATCTCCAGACTGATGCGCCTTGATGCCCGCGGCCAGACGGTCGTCAATCTCCATGCCCAAGCTCCCTCAGGGTGATCAGGACATTCCATACCTATCTGACCCTAGGGCAGTTTTTCTGTTTCGGCTAGTGAGCGCCGACTGCTCCCTTGCGGCCAATCATCCTTCATGAGGAGCTTTTATGGGTGGGAACAAACGACTATCACTTGGCTAGAGGTTCGGCCTTACTGGCCTTGAGAAGGCGCCACTAAAGATGGATTGACCGCTTCCAAGGATCCAACCGGCCGCGTTTCGAGCGTTTGCGTCGGGGCGATTTCAACACCCAGCTCTTCCGCAAGGGTCATGATGTCCATGAGAACCTTTTCCTGCCCTTCCAAGAAGTCCGCCCAGCCGGTTACGCTCAAATAGTAGTAGAGGAAAATCTCCAGATACCCTGGGCCGAGCTTTTGTAAATAAACATGCCAGCCTTCCTGCCTAACTTGAGGATTGCTGGTCAAGATTTCTCTGGTCCGCGCGACAAATTCCGACACCTTTGCCGGTGATGTCAGGTCACTGATCCGCAGCGTGTTGTTGCTCAGCCGATACCGCCGATAGCCGTAGTTGACGATACGGCCACCGGAAAGTTTGGAATTTGGGATGGACACAACCAACTCGGATAAGGTCCGGATTTTGGTGCTCCGGATACCGATTTCCTCGACTGTTCCGGCATCAGATCCGATCTCAATGTAATCGCCAATCTGATAGGGCCGCTCGATCAGAACAACAAAAGAGCCGAGAATATCCGAAAGCGTTTCCCTGGCTGCGAGGGAAACCGCCAGGCCTCCAACACCAAGACCCGTCACAATTGAAAGGGCAGGAAGGCCAAACTCTTCGGCCAGTTTGACTGCAACGAAGATGACGATGAAGGCGCCGACAAAATATCCGATCAACCGGATCAGCTGCGTTCTTGCGGATTTGGCATCTGCCCCGATACGCAGAGCGATCACCTCTGCCAGCTGGGACACAATGACAAAACCGAACCAGGCTTGAAAAACATGACTGATGAGCGAAAACAATCCGGCAGTCCAAAGGAGTGCTGTCCCGGTGAGATTGAAATAATCCTCAATCAGGACTTCAGCGTAACTGGCAACGGCGATTGATAGGCCCAGCGCAAGCAATAACCCAGGCCGCCACGGCCGCTCCGTTTTCTCTTCCAGCCGGCCATCCAGACGGAAGCCCGCCGTTATGAAGATCCTGACTGTCGCGCCGAAGAGAAGAAACGTTCCGATCGCCGCGACCCATTGCCAAATGGTTTGGCCGAAAAACTGAAACTGCATCCATTCTGGGATCCGCTCACTGCGGGCCACATGAATTCCGCGCCCTGGCGTCAAAGCATAGGCATCGAAAATACCCGGAGTGGCATTTTCAGAATACGGCAAATGTTTTGTGCGGTTGTACCAGTGTTCGGCGCGGATGACCGTTTGCGGAGTAAACAGGTACTCCCCTTCCCGCGTTCCTTCCGATATCCGATGTATGCGGATATTCGTTCCTGGAATTTGCCAGATCGTGATCGGATTGCCAGCCTCGGTCTCACCGCCTTGCAGGATTCCGGTGTCACTTGATTGACCCGTGGCCAATTCCCGGCCTGGAACCGCGTTGCGATCGGGGAGATTTATGCGGTCAAGAACCTCTTTCAGATAAAGCGCAGCTTCCGGAGCTAGGTAGTCCTGCGAGCGCTTGGACATTTTTGACAAGTCCAAATGCCTGACCGCCGCATTGACCAAGACAACCGACCGTTCGGGATTGTCGCTCCGCCCGATCCGATAGGCCCGGTTCAATGTGCTGATAAAAGAATACAGCGTCGCGCGCGGACTTGTGGTCTGTGCAGATCTCACCACGTCGTTTTCGACCTGAGCCACGACAGATGGTGCCGCGATAGCCAGAGCAAGCCAAACATAAAGACCTACCAGAAAAGTCTTAGAAAGCCGAAGTGCACTCAAGGGCAAGTCCTGGATGGTTCAATATTCACTTATTTGGAGGAACATTTTGCCCCCAATAACCATCAACTACAATGCCCCCTCAATGCCTCCTCAATGCCCCTTGGCTTCTTGCCCTTTGCCTTTGATCATATTCCAGACCGGTTCGATGACCTTGGCGACGATGGGGATCAGGATCAGGCCCAGGATCAGGCCAAAGACACCATCCATCGACGCCGTGGCGAACCAGGCCAGAAACCCTTCGGCGGTACCGATGGTATGAGCAATACCGTGGGCGATGTCGTGGATGGTGGTGTAAAGCCCTTTCAGGCCCAATTCCTTCATTCCATGAATGACGATTGAGCCGCCAACCCACAGCATGGCCGCCGTACCGACGGTCATCAGGATCTTCATGACGCCCGGCATCGCCTTAACGATACCCCGGCCAAACGCGCGGGTGATGCCAAAGCTGCCTTCCCGCGACAGATGCAGGCCAATGTCGTCGGCCTTCACGATCAGCGCCACCGAGCCATAGACCATCACTGTGATGCCGATGGCAACGACGGCCAGGGTGGAGGCTTCCATCCAGATGTTGCTGTCCGGAATTTCGGCCAGCGCAATGGTCATGATTTCCGCTGACAGGATGAAGTCGGTCTTTATCGCCCCGGAAACTTTCTGCTCTTCCAAGTGGGTCGGATCCTGAACCATATCCTTTGGCTGATCGGCGTCGATGTGGTGCGGACTAAAGATGTGCACCACCTTTTCCGCGCCCTCAAAACAAAGATAAGCGCCCCCCAGCATCAGAAGCGGTGTGATGATGCCCGGCAAAAAGGTGTTGAGCAAAAGGCCGACCGGCAGCAGGAAGATCAGCTTGTTTTTGAGCGATCCCTTAGCTATCCGCCAGACGATGGGAAGTTCCCGGGCCGGTGAAAATCCGGCGACGTATTTCGGTGTTACCGCCGCATCGTCGATCACCGCACCGGCGGCCTTGGAGCCCGCCTTTGCAGCTTGGGCAACAACATCATCGACGGAGGCTGCCGCCACCTTGGCAATGGCTGCCACATCATCAAGTAGGGCAAGAAGACCGCTCATGGCCGCTCCAGAATCACTGTTAATCTCAGGGCGCAGACCTTACTGCTTTTTTATGGCAGACCCAATGCAGTGACGAGACTGAAAAGCCCCACCAAGTCAAAGCATCCTGCTGCACCTAAAACTGAACCCACCATTTTTATACAGTTGAAGCGTTTTCCAATGGTGGAGAGGCCTCCCGGTTGTCATCGCCGCCCGGCACCTTGATCCCATGAAGCGTTGCATAAAAGACCGGCACCATGACCATTGTGAGAATGGTGCCAACCGTCAGCCCGCCCATGAGGGTGATCGCCAATCCGATCCAGAACACATCCGGCAACAGAGGAATGACGCCCAGCACGGTTGTTGCCGCTGCCAAGGCCACCGGCCGTAAGCGCGAGGCGCCCGCATTCAAAACCGCATCATAAGCAGGTTGCCCCCGCCCCAGATTGTCATTGATCTCATCAATCAAAACGATGGAGTTCTTGATCATCATGCCGGAGAGACTCATCGCGCCGAGCAATGCCACAAACCCGAAGGGCGTCCCGGTGAACAACAAGCTGGGTGTGATGCCAATGATCGCAAAGGGGATGACCAGAAAGATGACCAGAGGCACCCGGTAGGCATTAAAGAGCGCAACCACGATCAGCGCCATGACAGCCACCGCCGGCAGCATCCCCGGAATGAGGGACGCTTGAGCATCCACAGTGCCTTCGTGTTCCCCGCCCCATTCCATGACATAGCCTGGCGGCAGGTCGTCCGCCAAAGCTTCGAAATCGGCCAGCACTGCAGCCCGGTAAGTCGCGAATGTAACAGCATCGATCTGATTGGCCTGAACCATCAGGGTACGCCGGCGATCCCGCCGGTTGACCATTGGGTTTTCGCTTCTTGTTTCGACACCACTGACCACTTGCGCCAAAGGTACAGGGTTGGTTGAAATCTGAGATTGGATCTGCAGGAACTCGAAGTTATCGACTGCGGCCGTGTCTTCTTCGATATGCCGCAACATGATAGGGATGAGCTCGTCGCCTTCGCGATACAAACCGATCTGCCGGCCGTCATAGGCCCGTTTAGTGGTACGGGCGAGGTCTTCGGGTACGATACCTGTCCAGCGGGCACGGTCCTGATCATATTCCGGTACGGCCTTCCAGACCTTTTCCCGCCAATCGGTGTAGGCAACCTTTGTCCAGGGATGATTGTCGAGGATTGCGACGGCCCGATCGCCGATCGCCCGCAATTCGGTCGGATCTGCATCCGCCGGGCCGATAAACCGGACTTCAAACGGCCACGAATAACTTGGCCCCACACCGAACTGGCGCACAAAGGCTTTTGCTTCCGGATGGTTTTCCCGCATCCAGACTTGCAGCGCTTTGGCGATATCCGGGATTTCGCGATAATCCTCCACATTGACGATCAACTGTGCATAGGCCGGATTGGTTGGCTCTGGATCGACCGGCAGATAAAAGCGCGGTGGCCCTGCTCCAATGAAACTGGCAATCCCGGTGACCCGCTCATCGGTTTCCAGTTTCGATTCAATATTGCCAACGGCGGCCGAAACCGCCTCAATCCGGGTGCCTTCCGGCGCATAATAATCGACCATGAACTTCGTCATGGCCGATGTCGGGAAGAAGAGCTGCTGCACGGAGCCAAACGAAATTCCTGCTGCAACCAGTGCTGCAACGGCAACACCGATCGTCAGATAGCGCGCTCGGATCGCCATCCGGAGAACCCGCCGGTAGACGGCAAACAGTCCTGTATCGAATGCCGCTCCCCCAGCGCCTTCTTTCGGCTCAGGGAGCATGGCAACACATTGCAGCGGCGTTACGGTCATGGAGATGACCCAGCTGGCAATCAAAGCAATGCCGACAACTGAAAACAGCGTCCGGCAATATTCACCGGCGCTCTCAAGCGAGGCAAAGATCGGGTAAAACGCCATGACAGCGATGATGGTCGCTCCAAGCAGCGAAATCGACGGCCGGCTGGCCGCCTCGATCGCGGCTTGTTTTCGGTCCATGCCTTGCGCCATGCGCACGGTCGCGCCATCGGCAACCACAATCGAATTGTCCACCATCATGCCGAGCGCGATGATGAGCGCCCCGAGCGACATGCGCTGCAGGTCGATACCCAGCATCGCCAGAACGATGAAAGTGGCAAGGATCGTCAGCAAAAGACCGGTGCCGATAATGATCCCCATGCGCAGGCCCATGGTCAGCGTCAGAACCACCAGAACAATCACAACGGCCTGAGCCAAGCTGATTAGAAAACTCTTGACGGCGAGATCAACGTCATCTGACTGCCAATGAACCTTGTCGACCTCAATGCCAATCGGCAGCCGCGGTATCAGTTCGGCAATTCGGGCATCAACGGCTTGGCCAACCTTGACCACATTCACCCCAGGCTGAAAGGAGATCGCCAAGCCTATAGCTTGTTTGCCATCGTAACGCATAAGCGCTTGCGGCGGTTCCGCATACCCTTCGCGGATTGTGCCAATCTGACCAAGCCTGATGGAGTTCTGCCGGTCGCTGCGGCCAGCCTGGGCGGCATCTGTTGCCGTCGGCCGGATGACCAGATCTTCAATGTCGCGCGGCGAGAGAAACGCTCCAGTCGGCGCAATCCGCATCCGGTACTCATTGATGTTGACCGAACCGGAATCGACCACCGCATTCTGGTTCTGGATGGTCTGCTCCAAGGTGATTTCAGAAATTCCAAGTTCGACGAGATTTTCCTCGCGCACATCAAAATAGAGAACTCGGCCGCGGTCTCCCCAAAGGTCGACCCGGCCAACTCCATCGACGAGAGACAATTCCCGCTGCAGGAAGTCTGAGTAGTCTTTCAAGTCCCGGTAGGAAAATCCGTCAGATGTCACGGCCATCAGCAGGCCGAAGACATCTCCAAAGTCATCATTGACCGCCGGCCGGCCGGCACCCGGTGGCAAAGAGCTCTCCACATCACGGATTTTACGGCGAAGTGTGTCCCAGATCTGCGGGAGTTCATCGGACCAGAACCTGGGCTGGATCTCGACCTTGATGCTCGAAATGCCAGGCCGGCTCGTGCTCTCGATGTACTTGATTTCCTTAATTTCCTGGAGCTTGAGCTCTATCCGTTCGGTAACTTCCTGCTCCACTTCTTCCGCGCTGGCACCGGGATATGGCGTAGCGATTACAGCGGTTTTGATTGTGAATTCTGGATCTTCCAGCTGGCCGAGCTGGGTGTAAGCGCCGATCCCGCCCAACACCAGCATGATGACGGCAAACCAGACGAACTTGGCGTTTTCTACTGCAAACCGGGCCATGATCAGTTGCCGCCGTTGTCGTTCATCAGGGCAACTTTTTGGCCCTCGCGCAGCGAATTCGCTCCGGCAGTGACAATGATCTCACCCGGTTCAAGACCCTCGTTGATGGCCAGGCCTTGAGTTCGCGGCGCTCCGACTTCGACTGGGCGCGCGGTTACAACATTTGACCCTGAACCAACAATCCAGACATGCGGTTCAGTTTTCCCTTCTGGCGTAAACACAGCCGCCGGCGGAACCACGATGTTGCTGAAGGGCATATACTCTTCCGCAACCTGTCCCTTGGCGCGCCCAGTCATGCCTGGAAGAACCTGAACGTTTTCAGGTTGGTCCATCAACAATGTGACGGGAAATGTGCGTGTTGTCGCCGACGCTTCAGTCCCGATTTCGGTAACTTTCGCCGGGATTTCTTCATTACCGACCGCATCGAAGGTCACCTTCACATCCGAAACGTATTTCGTCAGCCCGATGTAACGCTCCGGAATGTCGATCACCATTTCGATGTGCTCGCTGTCCAGCACACGAAGGACCTGGGTTTGTGCCCGGATTTCCTCGAAATCCTCGACATATTTGGCGACGACCATCCCGTCAAAGGGGGCACCAAGCTCGGTGTAGGACAGGTTCAGCATGGCCTTGTCCAACGCCCCTTGCACGGAAGCAATCGACGCTTTGGTCGAACGTTCGGTTGCTGTGGCCCTGTCTAACAAGGATTGGGAGACATGGCCCCTTTCAAAGAGCTGCCGCTGCCGTTCGGTCTGTTCTCTGGCGTTTTCATAAGTTGCGATCGCGCTTTCCAGATCTGCAGACAAGCGATCTACTTCCGCCTGATAGGGAGCCGGATCGAGAGTGGCAACAACCTGATCCTTTTCCACCTGATCGCCAACTGCGACAGAAATAGTGGTCAGTGTTCCAGAAACCGGAAACGCCAAGGAAACTTCCCGAGCCGCCCGCGCTGTCCCTATGAAGTACCGGCCGTGAAGGTCACTGGCATCTGACACCAACATTGTCCGGACAGGGCGCACTATTTCAGCCACCTCCGGCGCACCGCTGTCATCCTGGCAACCGGTAACAAAAGCCGCGCCACCAAGGGCAAGAACGGCGCTGAGCCGTTTCCCGTTTTCTTTCAAGAAAGACATGATCAGCCACCCTGTCCGTCATTTTCGCATTGAGACATTCTCGATACTACGAAACTCAAACAGGGTATCGTCAAGCGAATTTCCGCAACGTCCATCTTGTTTTAGTTGCAGCAATCTATAACTGAAGCGATTCTGGTGTGTTCTACTGGCGGGATTTTTTTTTGCTTTGAAAAACAAAAAGCGACGCATGACGGCAGCTCTGTTGGCTTACATCTGCCGCGCATCGGTAACCGGATTTCTCCAAGGCGGTTACATCATCGCGCCCGGCGACCTTTCTGTGAAGACGCGGATGTAATCTCCCGGTGAAGAGCCTGCCCAAAAGACCCAAAGGCGGAAGGGGTCTTTCGGATCGACCCAGACATAATCTCCTGGCTCCAGGCCCCGGAGGTCTGTGCTGATGTAATTGACAGAGGTGTTGGCGAGAAAGTCTGTAGCGTCCAGTGTCGCGGGCAGCGCTGCGATCCCGAGGATCGGTGCATCAAAATCGACATACCCTTCGTGAATACCCGCCAGACTGTCGAAAAAGACGTAGTGGCTTGCAACGACTTTGCCTTGCGGAATGATGCCCCGATCACCGCCGATATCGACGCGCAGCGGTTCGCTCAAGAGAATATTCTGATCCTCGTCAAACGCATAAAGATGGTCGGTGTTGAAATTGTCATGGCCGACGGAAAAGGGCTTGGATGTGTCGAGCAGTTTAAACTCGCCATTGCCATTCTGGCGGAGTACTTCGCCATTTATCACCGTCGCGGCTGCAGGCGCGATGCTAAGAAACAGCACTGAAAAGATTGTAATCACCCGAACCATTGCCATCCCCTTTCGCTTCTGGATCTCACTATGTCGCGGGCCTTCATCAACTGACATTGACGGATGCGTGAACAAGAGCGGCTGAGTGCCTTTTCTATTGGAGTGCGGTGCGTGGTTCGAGGCCGTTGATCAATGGCTTTATTTGAGAATGCACGAAAACTGATTCCGAACTACACTCAATACGTGCAACAGAAGGGTGGGGTTCATGCGGCGGTGTTGTTTCGGTGTTGTTGTTCTTGCGATGATCAGCTGGTCCGGCACAGCGTCGGCAACATGGTCTGTCGTGGCAGTGGATCCGGCAACTGGCGAAGCGGGCGGCGCCGCGGCAACCTGCACACCTTGGGCGGCGGCGATCATCGGCGTCGTGCCGGGAAAAGGTGTGATCGTCACGCAAGCTCAGTCGAACAAGACCGCACGCCGTCTAGGTGAAAAACTGCTGCAGAAGGACATGCCGCCGGGCGCCATCATTACCGCAATCACCCAACCGGAGTTTGATCCCGATTTCAAACGCCAACAGCATGGCATCGCATCATTGCATGCAGGCGGTAAAGCAGCCGGTTTCACTGGACGGCGGACAGCCGACTATACGGGCGACCTCCAGGGAACAAACGTCTCCGTCCAAGGCAACATTCTTACCGGCCCGGATGTATTGACGGCCGGGCTTGAAGCATTTGAAGCCGCCGGAAATGACCCTGCAAATACTTTGGCAGACAGATTGCTGAAAGCCTTGGAAGCTGGCGCCGATAAGGGCGGCGACCGCCGGTGCGGAGACCAAACAGCGCTTTCAGCCTATCTCGTGGTTTATGAAAGAGACGCTCTGCCCGGGCAGCCGTCGTTAGAGTTTTCTGCGTCCCAGCTCATTCGCGGCGGCGAGAGTGCTGTCAAACTGCTGCGGGAAAAATACGACAGTTTCCGCCAAGAAAAAACCGAATAGCTCTTGGTCTCAACACGCCTTGCTTGAATTTGCCGACGTCCAGCAAGAGGTTCTCAAATTTCTAAAGGAGACTTTGGAGAAATCAGCGCGACAGCGACTCGCCCGATGCCCGTAGGCACCGCAATCGCAGTCCTTGGACAATGACTGTGCTTCGACCAGACACAACGCTGCGGTTTTCGGCCCACCGTCGAAACGTTAACAAAATGCCTGAAAACCGGAAACAATTTGCTGAAAAGCCTTAGCGCCGTTTTTGCACCTCTTCCCTATGGTGGCTTTAAAGCGCTCCAGTTGGAGCCAAAAAGTTCAATTGGGGGACAGAGGCCATGCTCACGACAGGTTCAGAAGTTGCAACCACAGACGCGGATTTTGGCGATATGGCGGGCCCGGAGGCCGGATCAAATTTCTACCCGATCATGGGGGAAAACATCTCCATTCAAGCGATCGTCGAAGGTTCACTTCTGGCTGAAATCGAACTTGATCCGATTCCCGAATACGGTATCCATCTCTGAGCGGCCTCTGAGGCGCTAGGGCGTTCCTGACAAAAAACAAAAATCCCCGCCCGCTTGGATCGGTTCTAATCTTCTTCCGTGCATACCCAACGGGGCCCCTGCCCCGGTCAGGCCAGCAGGAAGAAACTGTTGTCGCTACACCCCGAGCTTCACCACCACGTTGAGGAGCGTGTCGCGGAGGGATTGGACTTCGTCTTTGGTAAGGTTCTGGTAGATAACGCGCCGGTCGCCAGCCATCACACTTTCCATGGCTCTTTCGACAATCGATGTGCCGGCCTCAGTCAATCGCACGATCTTGCTGCGTTTGTCTGTGTCGTGATCTATCCGGGTCACAAGGCCATCTGTTTCCAGTTGTTTGAGAATTTTGGTCATGCCGCCGGATGTCATCAGCAGAGCACGATACAGATCGCTCGGCGACATTTCCCTCGGCTCAGGACAGCCGCGCAGAGCAACCAGGACCTCAAAGGCGCCATTGGTCAGGCCGTAAGCTTCCAGTTCTTTGGTGCAACTCTGGTCGAGGACTTCGCTGAACCGGCTCATGCTGAGAAACAGCTCGGTTTCAACAGAAACAGCTTCCGGCCAGTTCTGGCGCATCTGCTCAAGGGCTTTGTCCAAGGGATAGGCTTTCGTCATGAGATCCTCGTAAAATGCCTACCGTTTTCTAAATTATACCTTGCCAGAAAGATAGTTTGAATATATCTATCTGGAAAGCTTTTTGGATAGTTAGGCGTGTTATGAGAAGTTTCTGGGATAGAGTTCGGCACTCCGTGCTGTTTGAGGGGATCGCCCTTTCAATCGTCGCAGTGTTCGGAAGCTGGATTACGGGTCATTCCATTTCAGAGATTGGTGTTCTCGGGCTGATCATGTCGTTGATCGCCATGGGCTGGAACTTTGTTTACAACTGGTTGTTCGACAAATGGTATGTGGCCAACCGTGGCACCAAGCCAAGAACCGTCCCCTTGCGTGTTGTCCACGCGATCCTGTTTGAGGCGTGCCTGCTGGCGATCGGCATCATCGCGATCATGTGGTGGTTGCAGCTGGATTTCGTTCAGGCCTTGCTGCTTGATATCGGCTTTGCAGTGTTCTTTCTGGTTTACGCCTTCGTCTACAACTGGGTCTACGATTTGGTGTTCCCGGTTCCGACGACCGAAGCCGCCTGAAGCACTCCTGACACAAAGAAAACTTATCCCCGTCATGGTTCCGTAAACCAATTCAAGGCGCAGGATCCCAGGGTATCAGTACAAGAAGAATGGCCGGTGATCGAGGTTGAAACCAGCTCTCTGGAAACGAGTAGATCCCCGCATAGTGGCGGGGATGACGAAGGTGGTTTGAAACTGCGCTTTTCGAAATCCCCTATTTGTCCCTGACACGGTCCCAATCGAAATAGGAAACCAAACAAAAACCGCCCCGAGTTTCCCTGGAGCGGTTTTCTGTTCTTCGATTTACCAAGGCAAAAGCCCCAGAAAAATCACACGCGCCGCTCAACCAGCATTTTCTTGATCTCGGCGATGGCCTTGGCGGGGTTGAGGCCTTTCGGGCAGGCCTGAGAGCAGTTCATGATGGTGTGGCAGCGGTAGAGGCGGAACGGATCTTCCAGATCGTCCAGGCGCTCACCGGTCGCTTCGTCCCGGCTGTCGATCAGCCAGCGGTAGGCCTGCAAGAGAATGGCTGGGCCGAGATACCGGTCGCCGTTCCACCAGTAGCTCGGGCAGGAAGTGGAGCAGCAGGCACACAGAATGCACTCGTAGAGGCCGTCCAATTTCTGGCGGTCTTCATGGGACTGGCGCCATTCCTTTTCCGGGGCCGGTGACACGGTTTTAAGCCACGGCTCAATGGAGCGGTGCTGGGCATAAAAACGGGTCATGTCCGGCACGAGGTCTTTAACCACCGGCATATGCGGCAGCGGATAGATCTTGACCACATCACCAGCGACCTCATCCGTACCTTTTGTACAGGCGAGCGTGTTGGTGCCATCAATGTTCATGGCGCAGGAGCCGCAGATGCCTTCGCGGCAGGAGCGGCGGAAGGTCAGTGTCGGGTCGATCTTGTTCTTGATGTAGATAAGACCGTCCAGCACCATCGGGCCGCAATCGTCCTTGTCGACAAAATACGTGTCGACACGCGGGTTGCGGCCGTCATCCGGATTCCAGCGGTAGATCCGGTATTCGGTGAGGTTGGTTGCGCCCTCCGGCTTGTCCCACACCTTGCCTTCCGTCACCTGAGAGTTTCGGGGAAGCGTCAGCTGAACCATTTCTCAATGCTCCGCGTTGGGCCCAAGTTCGCGTCCGGGCCAATGCCTTCTAACTCGTGCTTACGCCGTGAGTTCGAAGACCATGTTGTCATTCGTCTGGCCGGTGACCTTGTAGGCCCGGTTTGCCAATTCAGACAGGCAATCCTCGGTCCAATAGGGCCGGCAATTTGTTTCAAGCAGGATCACGCGGGGCCACAAGGAGCGCTCCGCGTGCCGGAGGAACGGCAAAAGCACCCGGTCCTCGAACCCTTCGACATCCACTTTCAGAACGTCGATCCGGGTCAGCATTTCATCATCGGTGATCGCCGTCAGCGGCTTGACATCGACAAAGGTCGGCGACCAATTGCCCGCCCATTCGCCGGTGGTCAGATCCTTGACGAGGGTAGCAAACCCATAGTTGGACGGCTCCAGCCACAGCGGCAGCGTGTCCTCTTTCGGGCCAACCGCCGTTTCAACCACCTTGACGTTTTCAAGACCATTGGCCCGGATGTTGAATTTCAGCTTGGCCGCCGTGTGCGGATTGGCTTCAACGGCCAGAACCTCAGCGCCTTTTTGGGCGGCAAAGATTGAGTAAGAACCGATGTTGGCGCCGATATCGACAAACAGTTTGCCATTGCCCAGATAGGGTTCGAGCAGCTTGTGTTCGTCCCGCTCTGGCAACCGGCCTTTGGCCAGGATCTTGCGATCATCGTAGTTTTCGCCTGGGTAAATCCGGAACTTCAGGCCTTCTGCTTCCAGGTCATACGGCCCGGAGAACACCCAAGAGACCAGAGCCCGGATGCGCCGCCGCAAGCTTTTGGACAGATCGTGACGGTCGGCCAGACGCCAGGCAGCCCGGACCAGACGCTCGGCACGATACGTGCCGAACGGGCTTCTGGTATCCAGGATGGCCGCCATTTGATCCAACCCCGCCTCCGCTTAGTAGACGCGCGCTTTCGGCGCGATCTTCTTCGGATCGATGCCACCGTCTTCGTGTTTGGTCAGCGGATCGGTGACGACCGGGCGGTACTCCAGCTTGACGTCGCCGGTTTCATCATCAACCCAAGACAGGGTGTGCTTGCGCCAGTCGTCGTCGTTGCGGCCGCCGAGCGGGCCGTCCTTGTAGTCTTCACGGGCATGGGCGCCGCGGGACTCCTTACGCGCTTCGGCGCCATAGACGGTGGTGATCGCGTTCGCCATCAGGTTTTCCAGCTCCAGTGTTTCCACCAGATCGGAGTTCCAGATCATCGAGCGGTCAGAGACCTTGATGTCCTTCATCTCGCCCCAGATTGCGCTCATGCCTTTGCAGCCCTGCTCAAGGCTTTCCTGGGTCCGGAAGACGGCTGCGTCTGCCTGCATCGTGCGTTGCATCTTGTCGCGCAGGGTAGCCGTCGTCGTGGAGCCGTTGGCGTTGCGCAAACGATCGAAGCGATCCATGATCTTTTCGCAAGACGCTTCGTTCGGGGTCGGCACAGCTTCTTTCGGATCAACAACCTCACCGGCCTTAATGGCAGCGGCACGGCCGAAGACCACCAGGTCGATCAGCGAGTTGGAGCCAAGACGGTTGGCGCCGTGAACGGACGCACAGCCGGCTTCACCGACAGCCATCAGACCCGGCTGAATACGGTCCGGATTCTTTTCGTCCGCGTTCAGCACTTCACCCCAGTAGTTGGTCGGAATGCCGCCCATGTTGTAGTGCACGGTCGGGATCACCGGGATCGGTTCCTTGGTGACATCGACGCCTGCAAAGATCTTGGCGCTTTCCGAAATGCCTGGCAGACGTTCTGCCAGGATCGCCGGATCAAGGTGATCCAAGTGCAGGAAGATGTGATCCTTGTCCTTGCCGACACCCCGGCCTTCGCGGATCTCCATGGTCATACAGCGCGAGACAACGTCACGGGAGGCCAGATCTTTCGCTGACGGCGCATAGCGTTCCATGAAACGCTCGCCTTCCGAGTTGACCAGATAACCGCCTTCACCGCGGGCCCCTTCCGTGATCAAACAGCCGGAGCCGTAGATCCCGGTCGGGTGGAACTGAACAAACTCCATGTCCTGCATCGGCAGGCCCGCACGGGCGACCATGCCGCCGCCATCACCGGTACAGGTGTGGGCGGACGTTGCCGAGAAATAGGCACGGCCATAGCCGCCGGTCGCCAGAACAACCATCTTGGCGGAGAAACGGTGGATGGTGCCGTCATCAAGGTTCCACGCGATCACCCCCTGACAAACGCCGTCGTCGGACATGATCAGGTCGAGCGCGAAATACTCGATGTAGAACTCCGCATTGTGGCGCAGAGACTGGCCATAAAGCGTGTGCAGAATCGCGTGGCCAGTCCGGTCAGCCGCCGCGCAAGTGCGCTGCACGGGAGGACCTTCACCGTAGTTCTGCATGTGGCCGCCGAACGGACGCTGATAGATGCGGCCATCTTCCGTCCGGGAGAACGGAACGCCGTAGTGCTCCAGCTCGTAAACCGCTTTCGGTGCTTCGCGGGCAAGATATTCCATGGCATCGGTGTCGCCGAGCCAATCAGACCCCTTGACCGTGTCGTACATGTGCCATTCCCAGCAGTCCGGCGTCATGTTGGTCAGAGACGCTGCGATGCCGCCCTGAGCTGCCACGGTGTGGGAGCGCGTCGGAAACACCTTGGTGATGCAAGCTGTGCGCAGGCCCTGCTCGGCCATGCCGAGCGTTGCACGCAAGCCCGCGCCACCGGCGCCAACGACAACCACATCATAGGTGTGGTCGACAAATTCATAGGTCTTGGCCATCCGGGTTAACCTCCAAAGCCAATCTTGAGCACTGCAAAGATGCAGCCGAAACCGATAAAGACGCAGAAGAACGTGTTGGCCATGACGGTCAGGACCTTCAGGCCTTCGCCATGCACGTAGTCTTCAATGATGACCTGCATGCCGAGCTTCATGTGATAGACGCCGGAGAGGATCACCAAGAGCAGGATGATGGAGACCAGAGGGTTCTTCAGGGTCTCAACAACATCTGCGTGGGTGGAGCCTTGCATCGAGATCACCAGAATCACGAAGAAGGAAATCAGGAAAACATTGGCAACAGCCGTCAGACGCTGTTTCCAAAAATGATCGGTGCCATCCTTGGCGGAGCCCAGGCCAAGAACTTTGCCGAGCGGAGTGCGCATATCGCTCATGACAGTCTCCTTAGCGAACCGCGTAGCCGATGATCCAGAGGATCAAGGTGAGGGAAACGGAACCGACAATGGTCGCCTTGGCGAGCCATTCGCGCGCTTCCTTGCCGAAACCAGCGCCCATGTCCCAGATGAAGTGGCGGATGCCGCCGAGCATGTGATGCACCAGGGCCCAAGTGAAGCCGAACAGGATCAGCCGTCCGAGGATCGACCCGTAAAGCTCGTTGACGAAATCGAAGTAGGCAGGACCCGCAGCAGCCGCGATCAGCCACCAGGCCAATAGAATGGTGCCGAAATAGAGCGCCGCTCCGGTGATGCGGTGCAAGATCGACATAACCATCGTCAGGATCGGTTTATAGATCTGAAGATGGGGCGACAGCGGGCGGTTGCCCCGCAAATCGGCGTTCGACATGGATTTCCTCTCCCGTGCGACGCAAGTTTACGTTTACGCAAACGTAAACATTTCAAGACGTTGTCTAGAGGGTTCTAGCGCCAACGCCGCGATACGTCAAAATATCCTATAGGTCTAATTCGAGAAAAACGACTTGTGAATCGGTTTAAACGCATTTGGTTAGACGGAAAAACAGATATTCTGCGCCGGAATGCCGCGACTTGGCGCCGCAATGTGAGCAGTCATCACAAAAATAGTCCGCGAGAGAAGACTAAACGAATCTATTCATGACAATGCTTACGTGAACGTAATTTCGCAGTCCCGTCAGACTTGCACGCTGTTGGTCGGCAAATTTATTGGAAACGGAACACGCGCAATCAAAACTGCGGCGCACCAAAAACGGACCATCCGGTTTTCTGGGCGAACATCTCCATGGCTTCTGTCCCGAGTTTGGAGTTGCCATACTGGTTGAGGCCCGGCGACCAGACCGCTATTGATGCCCGCCCCGGCGCAATTGCAAGAATTCCGCCGCCCACACCACTTTTTCCCGGCAAACCGACACGGAAGGCAAAGTCGCCCGACCCATCATAGTGGCCGCATGTCATCATGAGCGCATTGATCCGGCGGCGGCGCTCTTTGGACACAAGGCCCGGCATATCGTCACGCTCGACCAGAAACCGCCCGGCGAGCGCCAACTGGCGGCACGACATTTCAACGGCGCATTGATGGCAATAGGTGCCCAGGACCTTGTCGACACCGGCATTCATGTTCCCGCAGGACGCGAGATAATGTGCCAGCGAAAAGTTGCGATGGCCTGTTGCGATTTCAGACCGGGCCACGGCTTCGTTGATATGGATACTGTCATCGTCGGCGGCAGAGCGGACGAACCGGAGCAATTCTCCAAGAGCTTCTTTGGGGCTGTATCCAGACAGATACGTATCCGTTGTCACCAGGGCGCCGGCATTGATAAACGGATTTCGTGGTACCCCGTTTTCTCGCTCCAGCAACAGGATCGAGTCAAAAGAAAGTCCAGACGGTTCCCGCCCGACCCGTCGCCACAACTGATCTCCGACTTTGCCCAAAGCCAATGCAAGCGCAAACACCTTGGAGACGGACTGGATCGAGAAGGGTGTCTCAGCATCACCTGCAGAATAAACGTTGCCGTCGGACGTCGCCACGCAAATTCCGAATTGCTCCGGATCAATTTTGGCAAGTTCGGGAATGTAAGTCGCGACTTGGCCCTTGTCCGGGCTGGTCTTGGCAACCTCTGCAATTTCTGTCAGCAAATCCTGCATACACCCCTCCAATGCGGGCGCATACATGGTCAGATCTGAGCATTGGAGGCAAGCCGTTTGTAGACGTGCATCATGAAAATGGTGGCAAAGATGGGTGTCACCAAGTTGAGGATCGGCACGGCAAGCAGTCCGGCGATGATCAGCCCTCCGAGAAAGACAGTCCCGCCCCGTGCCTTGCGGAAGGCCCGCGCCTCAGCCGGCGGCATAAACCGCATTGCGGCGAACTCGAAAAACTCGCGGCCGAGCAGATAACCGTTGACCAAGAAGAAAGCCACCATATTCACGCCCGGCACCAAAAGCAGCAGCAGGGCGAAGAGATTGCCCAGGATGACCACTCCGGTGAATTTGATGGTCTGAATGATCGACTGCGAGACAGGCAAAGCCGTCCCCGGCCGGTCGCCCGGATAATCCCGCGCTTCCACAATATCGGCGATTTCATCTTGAAACAGACCAGCAAACAGCGCCGAAATCGGCGCAATCAGAAACCCAAGCGCGAAAATGGCGCCAATACCGGTCAAAATAGAAAGCGCTGTTTCCAGCCAAGGATAAGGCAGCGCGACAAAACCGGCGATGAGGCCCTGTAGCGCGATCCAGATCACCACAAGCACGGCCAAGGTAAAGCCGAGCATTTTCCAGAAAACGGCCCTGAACGGGCGCTCAAACACCTGGGACATGGCGCGGCTGGCAGCTTGGAACATATGACCTTCAACGGTTTGTGATCGACGGCCTCGACATAAGTGCGGATAGGAGAAGGTGCAAGAGGCGGTGTGAGACTGGTCAAGCCCCCTCAAAAACCGCTCTCGGCAGGATCAAGTCGATTTGCTCTTCCGTTTTCCCGGTGGTGCGGTTGAAATCGTTGCTGGTTCCAACCGGTTCAAACCCCTTTTTGGCCAGAAGTTTTTCCGAGGCGACGTTGCCCAGATAATGGGACGCGCGAATGGCGTCAGCGTCCGTCAGGCGAAAAATCTCTTCAAACGCAGCATCCAAGGCTTCGTTCATGAACCCTTTGCCATGGAATTTTGACTCTAGAAAGAAGCCGACAATGGGCGGTTTTTCCGTGTCCATCCAGTTTGCAAGGATCAAGCCGATTGCCTTTTGTTTGCGGTCGGATTTCTTCGACAGAATGAAGCAGCGCTCATGGGGCGGGAAAGTCAAAAACCGCTGAAATCGCTCCAGCGCAAAGCCTGTCGGACAGGGATGGGGAACATTCACCCACCGGGCCACCTCAAAGTCGTTGTAGATCGGATCGATCGCAAAAGCGTCTTCCAAGACCGGGGCTCGCAGACACAATCGGCGGGTCATGATGCTGGCGGGCGCATTCGATTTTGTATTTGGAATCATAAAGGTATGGACCTAAGGACGGCAGCTTCTGGATCATTGGGCTTCCGCCCATCATTCTATGGAAAGTGAAAGGTAATCAAGGCCTCTGAGTGCAACAAAAAGGCTCAAGGCTGGCGGTGGTGCCCCAGTAATCCGATTGACCCGAAAACTGATTGCGCTAGTCTATTATGCACCTTTTAATTGCTTTCGAGGCGATTATGACCGAAGTTTCCATTCAAGAAAACAGCTCGGCATCCGGCCAAACAGACCCCCATTCCATTTTTGAAACCGACTGGCGTATCTACAGAACTCTGGTCGACTACAATCTGTTTTGTCACCGCGAAATTGCAAGCATTCTGAGCAAAGAAATCACAGACCGTTTTCCTGATGGTTTCAAATTTTTAGATCTGGCGTGCGGAGATGCCGAGGTCATCTCTCGGGCTCTGCGGCCGCTAAACGTTCATCGCTACCATGGTGTTGATCTGTCGCCCCAAGCGCTGGACCTTGCCTGGAAAAACCTCGTTGCAGCCCCTTTTGACGCCCGGCTTGAAGAAAAGGACATCCGGCGTGTCCTTCTGGAAAATCCGCAGGAGTTTGACGTCGTCTGGTGCGGCCTTTGTCTACATCATTTTGCCAGTTGGGACGAAAAGGCAGAGGTTTTGACTGCCATCTACAGGGCATTGAACCCCGGCGGTATGCTTTTGACATTCGAGCCCGTGTTGCCCGATGGCGTGACGCTCGATGCGTTCAATCGCAACAACCGGCAGTATTTCCGCCAGCAATGGAGCCCGCCGCTCTCCGGCGCGGACTTCATGCGGATGATGGACCACATCGAAACTTGCGATTTTCCGGAAACCAAAACCGGCTGGCAGCGCGCCGGACTTGAGGCCGGCTTCCAATCCGCCGAAACCCTGTTTGCCATGCCCAGCAAAGGTTATTGCCAGCTGTTTCGGTTTGTTCGCTAAACACCTTCTATTCGCTGAGAGATTTTTGATAGCCTTTCCACGGTTCTATCCGCATTTGCTCTGTATAGTGCGCGGCAACGATAACAGAACAAAATAGAAAAACTGCAAATGGATAAGTAGCCAGAAAAAAGTAACCTTTAAAACTACCAATACCGTGTCGAGTATCGCCAACCAACCCAAACTGGACAACCAGAATATAAATTGCAATGAAAGCCCATGCAGCCATTTGCAAAAAAGTTGCTGCCGCTGGTTCCTTTTTGCGGAGCCTTTTGGTCATTAACAGGGCCCAATTAAAAAATTTGTTCGTCTGCAAAAACCAAGCGGGTATTAGCAGACAGAACACAATCGAAGACACATAATAAAACAAAATTGAGAAGAAGTACTCACGCAGCCAATGCTTCCGCTCCAAGAGAATACTCTGAAAGTCTGTCTTGATAAAAGTGAACTCCATTAGCGCAAGGAGTAAAGGTTTAAGTGTAGCAACTCCCAGACGCGAGATTAGCAGTGAAACGGTCACAACAACACCAAGTGCTAAGATAACCTGTAGATCAACAGACAACCTTCCAACAGGCTTCACAACCGGTTTCTTCAATAAAATCAGGAAGAAACACATCCAATAGCCAATCAGAAATCCAAAAGCGCCAAGTGTCAAACTCAAGACCAATAGGGATAACGAGCAGACGAGATAGTAAAGAACTCTAAAAACAATGCCTTCTAACAAATACAATCCTTACTCAAAACCGCGTCCGCGCCTTTAGCGCCTGGGCGAGGGTGCCCTCGTCGAGATAATCCAGTTCACCCCCGACAGGGACACCATGCGCCAGTTTGGTGACGTGGACATCCAGGTGGCTAAGCTGGTCCATGATGTAATGGGCCGTGGTCTGTCCCTCGACCGTCGCGCTGATTGCCAGGATGACTTCGCCGATTTCCGGCGCACCACAGCGATCGATCATGGTAGCCAGATTGAGATCGTCCGGGCCAACCCCATCAAGCGGCGACAAGGTGCCGCCGAGCACATGATAGCGGGCATTGACCGCGCCTGCCCGCTCCAGCGCCCAAAGGTCGGAAACATCCTCGACGACAACGAGAACGCTGGGGTCCCGTTTTTCGTCGGAACAGATGGTGCAAGGGTCGGACGTATCGACCGTGCCGCAGGTCGAACAGATGCCGATGTCGCGCACGGCAATGCCCATGGCCTCTGACAGCGGCACCAGAAGCTGGTCTTTTTTCTTGATCAGATGCAGCGCAGCGCGGCGGGCGGAGCGTGGACCCAAACCCGGCAGCTTGGCCAGCAACTGGATCAACCGTTCAATTTCCGGTCCCGCAACCTGCTTCTGCGCCATGTTTTCTCACTGTGCACTTGTATGTTCGATGAAAGCTCTGGGGGATAGTGTGCATCGACGCTATCAGTCATATCCAACTCTGACGTCATCCCCGCCTTGAGCGGGGATCCAATCATTTGCAGAGAGACTGATAGGAAACTCTACCTCTGCAACAAGTGGGAACGCGAGTGGATCCCGGCTCAGGGCCGGGATGACATCGAGACTAAGACGCCCGTTGGTCTATCCTAACCTCGAACCAGAAAACTTAAAATGGCAGTTTCATGCCAGCCGGAAGGCCGAGGCCGCCCATCATTTCCTGGGTTTTTTCCTGGATCGCCTGATCGATTTTCACCCGGCCATCGGTGTGCGCGGCAATGATCAGGTCTTCAAGGATCTCGCCTTCGCCCTCTTTCATCAACGACGGATCAATGGTGAGACTTTTCAGCTCGCCCTTGCCATTGAGGCGGACGCTAACCAGACCGGCGCCAGAAGAACCTTCTGCCTCAATGTCTTCAATCTGGCCCTGCAGAGAGCCCATCTGCTCCTGCATTTCCTTGGCCTGCTTCATCATCTTGAGGAAGTCCATTGGATCTCTCCTTAAAAGTCTGCTGCGCCACCTGCGGCGCTTCTTATCTGGGACCTGCGTTTAGAAGAACAATAGCGGAATTGCCACCCCAAAACACCAATCTGGAGCGGCGCTGGCTTGAAGCCCTTTGAATTCGGGCCATAGGCTCATTGTTTTTTAAAACACAGGTAGAAAATCCGGCCCGCGAAATACAATCCAATGAAGAAAAAAGCGCAAACCAGGGAGACGACAGTCACCAGTTTCACATATTCATCCATATCCGCCTTTGAGACGAACAACATGGACAGCAGGCAAACGGCCCCAGCCACGAAAAACATAATGATGTTGTTTTTTATTTTTTTATCGCTCACGGCGTCCGGCCTTTGGTTGCGGCGGTGTTAGTCGTCATCGTCATCCGTGCCCAGCGCTTCGTTGAGCAAGGGATCGTTGACCAGCGGATCGGCCATCGCAACTTCGTCCTCTTCGGAGGCCTGTACCTTGACATCGATCACTTTGGCGCCCGGAAACTGTGCCAGCAATGCGGCCACCGTCGGGTGGGATTTGGCGTCTGACAAAAGCTGCTGCTGGTTGGCTTCCTGCTCTTCATAAATCGTCGGACGCCCTTGCGTGCGCGAGACGACAACGAACCAACGCTGTCCGGTCCATTCCGTCAGCTTGCGTCCGAATTCCCCGGCAATATCGGCCGGTGCATCCTCGGTCGGTTGAATCTCGATCTTGCCGGGCTCGAACTTCACCAGCCGCATTTGCCGCTGGATGGCAACCTTCATCGGAATGTCGCGCTTTTCAGACGCCAGTGCGACACAGTCATGCAGGTTTTTCAGATTGTAGGCAGATTGCTGCGGTGCCTGTTCGGCCTGTGGTGCCGATTGTTGTTGAGGTGCTGTCTGCGGAGCGCCACCCTGGATCGCCGACAACTGCGGCCGGGCAGTAGCTTGCATCACTGGCCCTCCCCGAGGGCTGCCGTGCGGCATGGAGGGAGCACCAACGGCCATCGCCTGGCCGCCGCCTCCGGCAGGACCTGCGGGCGCTCCTGTAGATCCACCTGCTGGCGCACCACCAGAAACCGGCATTTGTCCGTTTTGGATCTGCGCCATCAACTCGCCCGGATCCGGCAGATCGGCAGCATAGGCCAGTCGCACCAGAACCATATCAGCCGCAGACAATGGCTTGGAAGCGGCTTGCACTTCTTGAACACCTTTCAGAAGGATCTGCCAAGCGCGGGATAGCAGCCGCACGGAAATCTTTTCCGCAAACTCCTGGCCGCGCGCGCGCTCCGCTTCTGTCACCGAGGCCTCGTCGGCGGATTTCGGGGCCACCTTCATCCGGGTCACAAGGTGGGTGAAGTCGGCAAGATCCGTCAACACGATCGCAGGATCGGCACCGATATCATACTGAGCTTGGAGTTCGCCCAGCGCGTCTTCGATCCGCCCGGCCATGATATGGCCGAAGAGGTCTATCACCCGGGCGCGGTCGGCAAGACCGAGCATTTGGCGCAGATCATTTGCGTCAATCGCGCCGCTGCCATGAGCCATCGCCTGATCGAGCAAGGACAGAGAGTCGCGAGCCGAACCCTCGCCCGCCCGTGCGATCAGCATCAGGGCTTCATCGGAGATTTGAATGCCTTCGGCGTCAGAAATCCGGCGCAGCAAGCCGATCAGTTTAGACTGCTCGATGCGGCGCAGATCAAAGCGCTGGCAACGCGACAGTACGGTGATCGGGACTTTGCGGATTTCGGTGGTCGCGAAGATGAACTTCACATGCTCAGGCGGCTCTTCGAGCGTCTTCAACAGCCCGTTGAAGGCTGCGTTGGAGAGCATGTGGACCTCATCGATGATGTAAACCTTATACCGCGCCGTTGCCGGGCGGTAGCGGGCCGCATCGATGATCTCGCGGATATCGTTGATGCCGGTGTGCGAGGCCGCATCCATCTCGATAACATCGACATGGCGGCCTTCCATGATGGCCTTACAGTGCGAGCCTTCCTGGGTCAGCTTGACCGTCGGTTTATCCGCCTCGCCGGGCACTTCATAGTTCAGGCCGCGCGCCAGGATCCGGGCTGTTGTGGTCTTGCCGACCCCGCGCACCCCGGTCAGCATCCAGGCCTGTGCGATCCGTCCGGTATCAAACGCGTTCTCCAGCGTTTGCACCATCGGCTCCTGGCCAACCAGATCCTCGAAGGTCTTCGGGCGGTATTTGCGGGCCAGCACCCTGTAGGCACCGCCTTCGGCCGCGCCTGGTGCCGTTCCAGTGCCACCCGTCAATTCCAGGCCGGTCTCATTATCGTCTTGCGGAAAGCCAGTCTCATCCATGAGCCGCACCATAACGATTTTTTCCAAAAGGTGGACAGGCTTTTATCTGTTTTCTGTGAAAGGCGGGCGGCAATTCCGCTTCATGCCCATTTCTAACGTCAGCAATTGACAAATAGGTACCTTGGTACCAATATAACATTATGAGCAAACAGATTGAACGCATTCAAACCGGTGTCCGCATGGAAAAGCGGATTGTGAAAGTCCTTAAAGGCCTTGCCGAACATCTGGACATCTCCCTCGGCGATCTGCTCGAGGGGATGGCCCTTCACTGCTTTGAAAACAAAGCGCCATTTTCCGATAACACGTTGGAAAAAATCAAAATTTTGAAACAAGTCTACGATTTGGAACTGACCGCAAGTGACAGTCACAGATTGCTGGAAAAGGAAGCTGACTGATGCATCGAAGTCCGAGAGAGCTGACAGCCTCTTTTGAGGCCGGAACTTTAGAGCCTGCGGAGTTCAGCCATACCGATCATGTCACGGTCGCCCATGAGTTGCTGCTGAAATACGATTTCCTGACTGCCGCAAAATGTTACGTGGAGAGTCTCAAGGCCCTGACAGAAAAAGCAGGCGTTCCTCAAAAGATGAACACAACAATCACACTGGCGTTCTTGAGCATCATCGCCGAGCGCATGCGAGCCAAGGACTATCAAGACATCACGGCTTTTTTGAACGACAACGAGGATCTATTGTCCGGAGACCTTCTGGCGCGCTGGTACACGGCTGATCGGCTTAAGAGCAACGACGCGCGCACCAGTTTCTTAATGCCTGATCAGAACTCGACCACTGCGATCAATTAGCGCATAAACTCGACGTAGGAAAGGGTGGGAGGCTGGCACGGCGACCCGTGCCGAGGCTCGTTAGGGCTGCTTCCTTCCGGACCTGACCCGGTTGGCGAGTGGCTCGTCCACCACCAACCTCCCGAGCGCCTTATATCAGAACACACCGGGTGTTTGGCAAGAGGTAAAAGCCGGTTTTTCTTCACCGGTGAAACTTCGGCACAAAAACACCGGCATCTTTGCCAATGCAGCCGAACCGTTTAAGGACGCAAAGTCGCCAGTTTCAGCCCAAATCCCATGAAAACCGCGCCGGTGATACCTTTGAGCCACCGTTGGAACGTCGGCTTTTGTGCAGCTTCCGACACCCGGGACAACAGCAGGATCATGGCGCCAAACCACAGAGCGTTGATGGCCGAATGAATGACCACGAGCAGCGTTGCCCCGGCAAGCGCGCCCTCTGCAGCCGGAATGAACTGCGGAAACGCCGCCAGATAAAACATGGAGACTTTCGGATTGAGCGCATTGGTTAGAAAGCCTTCGCCAAAGGCCTTAACTAAGGTTCTTTTGCGCCGGGCCGGGGCCACTTTTGTTGCCAGGACATTTTTGGAGAATGCGGATCTCAGCGCCTTTAGCCCAATCCAGAACAGATACGCCGCCCCAAGCATTTTTACGACAAAAAACGCTTCTGCCGAATGCACCAGAATGATGGAAATTCCAAGGATGGACAGCGTTCCATGCAGAAAAAAGGCTGCGATAAAGCCGGACACATTCGCAAACGCCGCCGTCCGACCGGACGTCGGAACAGTTTTGGCGATCAAGACACCGTTTGGTCCAGGCGACATCACCAACAGGGCTGCGACAAACGCAAAACTCAAAATAAGTTCATAGGACATTGACAATTTCCCATGGCAACATCAGCTATCATTTAAATAGCAAAGTTGCCGTTGCCGATGAAAAGGATTTCACTTCCGCACCAATCTAGACATATGGTGATGAAAAGCAATCTGAAGCCGTACGCGCGCTCAAACACCTGCCGACCCAATGACCGGTTTGAACTTATGACTTTTTTCGATCTCAATCCGCGCCTTGAAGGCGACAGCCTCCCAGTGCTGGACCTTGCCTTGTCCTCGGTCCGTCTGATGAAAGACGCCAATTATCCCTGGTTGCTTGTGGTGCCTCGCAAACCGGACTTGGTGGAAATCATCGACCTGGACGAAACTGATCAACTGCAGTTGATGCGGGAAATCGCCATGGTCAGCCGAGTTCTGCGCGAAGTGACAGAATGTGAAAAGCTCAATGTCGGCGCACTCGGAAACCAAGTTTCGCAGCTGCATGTCCATATTGTGGCGCGGTTCCGTGACGATGCGGCCTGGCCCGGCCCAATTTGGGGCGTTGTGCCACCGCGGTCTTATGAAAACGACGCGGATCAACATTTGATTGACCGGCTACGTTCTTCCTTTTCAGCCCTGGCCGAATTGGAAAACTAATCCCCGCCTCGTTCCGGTCATCGCCCAATCCAAGGAATTATCAATGCGCGCTGTTGATGCCGCCCTGCCCGCCATGGAAATGAGTTTTCTCGGCAATTCGCTCGACCGCCAATCAACCCGGCGTGGCGACACAACCTATCTCGCAAGCCTTTTGGACCGACCCGATACAGAGGTTGTGTTGTCCACACCCCGGACATTGGTGTTTCCAGCCGGCTCTCCGTTGAAGGTTGGCCACTCACTTGATGCCGCCCTGGATCTTGGAGCCATTCGCGAAGAGATGGTATTCCTAGGACTTCGACCGGAAAACGGTGTGGCAGTCTTTGCGACCACACTGAAACAGCACGACGAAGACCTTGCCGGAAACCCCGACCTGCAACTTCAGGACCTACGCACATTGGCCCTGCAAAATACCTTCTCACCGGAAGACTTGGGCGCGCTGGCGCAAGCCCGCGCGTTGATCCATTGGCACCGGACCCACCGGCATTGTTCGCGTTGCGGCGAAAAAACGAAGATGGCGGAAGCTGGCTACCGGCGCGACTGCCCTGCCTGCGAGAGCCAGCACTTTCCGCGGACCGATCCTTGCGTGATCATGCTGATCACAGACGGCGACCGCGCGTTGTTGGGACGGCCAGCCCGCTTGGCCGAAGGCATCTTCACCACATTGGCCGGTTTTATGGAACCGGGCGAAACAATAGAACAAGCGGTGCGCCGGGAAACCCTGGAAGAATCCGGCATCAAAGTTGGCGATGTCCAGCTGATTTCCAACCAGCCCTGGCCCTTCCCGGCGAACCTGATGCTCGGCTGCGTCGGCACGGCGCTTTCGAGTGAGATCGCCATCGAAGATGATGAACTGGAAGCCTGCAAATGGTGTGATAGAAATGAAGTCCGTCAAATGATTGCCGGCACCCACCCGGAAGGACACATGATCCCACCGTCCATTTCGATCGCGTATGAGCTGATTACCGGCTGGCTCGAAGGAACAACTCAATGACCTGGTGCGTCTATCTCACCCATCCGGAGGTTATTATCGACAAGGACATTCCCATTCCCGAATGGAGCCTGTCGGATCTTGGCCGAGAACGGGCTGCAAAGGCTGCAGTGTTGCCGTTTGCAAAAGACATTAAACGTGTGGTTTCCAGCGGTGAAGTGAAAGCGGTCGAGACGGCGGAAGTATTTTGCGAACCGTTTGGACTGAAACCCCTTGCCCTCAAGGCGCTGCATGAAAATGACCGGTCGGCGACCGGCTTTCTGCCGCCGGAAGAATTTGAGAAAACTGCAGACTTGTTTTTTGCCCACCCGGATACGTCGATCCGGGGCTGGGAGCGCGCCATTGACGCCCAAATGCGCATTGTCACCGGAATTCAGGCAGCTTTACGCACGATAGATGACGAGGCTCCCGTCCTTTTCACCGGCCATGGTGGTGTCGGCACTCTGTTGATGTGCCATTTGATGGGAGCGCCAATCTCGCGCATTCACGACCAAAAGCGCGGCGGCAGCTGGTACCGGTTCGATAAAACCTGGCTCGCGTCACAGTCGGCACCGGATTTGGCTTGGACAGAACTGTAACGGGTGTCCGCTCGCTTTCACATTCATGGTACGCTCTCCCTGATATCGATGTGGAGACTGCCTCGTGACATTGAAACTCCTGAAGCTTGCCTTGTGTGTTCTGGGCTTTTATAGCCTCAATGATGTCCCGGCCTTCGCCGGCCAATATGATCAGGCGTTCCGGCAATTTCTGGCATCGGATGTAGTACCTGCTGCCCGGAAAGCTGGTGTCTCCCAGGCAACCCTCGACCGGCAATTGAAGGGCCTCAAACCGGATACGTCCCTGCCCGGCCTCGTTGGGCCAGGCGGCAAAGGCACGCCACCGAAAGTCAATTTCCAGGCTGAATTCCGGTCACCCCAACGCTATTTCCGCGACAGCCAATTCAATGCATTGGTGCCCGGCGGACAGCGGTTGATGAAGAAACATGCCGGCACACTCAAGAAGATTGAAGCCCGCTACGGTGTGCCCAAGCGGATTATTTTGGCCATCTGGGCGCGCGAGTCCGGTTATGGCGGCGCTAAGATCCCGCATGATGCGGTTCGGGTCCTTGCGACCCGCGCCTTCATGGGCCAACGCCCAGACCTTTTTAAGGCTGAGCTGATCGCGGCCCTGAAAATTCTTCAACGGGGCGATGTGTCCCGAAAGGTTATGAAAAGCTCCTGGGGCGGCGCTATGGGGCAGCCGCAGTTCCTGCCCTCGTCCTTTTTGAAGTATGCGGTCGACTTCGATGGCGACGGCAAACGCAATATCTGGACGTCACAAGTGGACACCATGGCGTCCATTGCCAATTACTTGGCCAAGCACGGCTGGGTGTCCGGGCGCGATTGGGGCTACGAGGTCACCCTGCCCAACACCGTCTCCTGCACGCGGGAAGGCCCGGACAACCGCCAGCCGATCTCTGCTTTTGTTCAAGAAGGTGTCCAGCGCGTCAGTGGACGCCCGTTTCCGGCGCATGAAGTCAATCAGCCGGGCAACATCCTGATGCCTGCCGGCCGCTATGGCCCGGCGTTCATTGCGACGGAGAATTTCTACGTGATCAAGGAGTACAACGAGAGCGACACCTACGCGCTGTTTGTCGGGCATCTGGCCGACCGTTACGGCTCTAACAAGGCGTTTCGCGGCAGTTGGAAGCCGATGAAAGACACAACCCGAGGCGCGGTCCGCAATCTTCAGCTGCGTTTGGAAGATCTTGGCCATGATGTCGGCGGCGCCGACGGTCTGATTGGATTCAAGACCCGCCGGTCTATCGGCAAAGATCAAGAGAAAAACGGTTTTTTTGCCACATGTTGGGTGGGGTGACTTTTTTCCGATTTTCAGGAGTAATGCCAGAAATCTCTGGGGGAATGCCTGTGACCGTTTTTGATGATCATGCTCTGAGCAAATCGCCTTTCCGCAGGCTCATTCCGAGTCTCTACCGCCGCCTCGACGGCCTGGGATTGCGCCGGCATTCCATAAAAACGCGGTATGGTCTTCAGTTTCTTTTGGACAAGACCAATCTGGTCGACCGTTCGATGAAGTACCGCTTTGGCTGGGAAGGTGAAAAGTTTGAGAAGTTCATTGCCCGGACCCAAGACTGTTTTGGCGATCAGATCGTCTTCCTAGATGTCGGTGCCCATTGGGGCCTTTACGCCATACGCGTATCGCTGTTGCCGAGTTTCGATGAAATTCATGCATTTGAGCCTGACAAACGCAATCGTGCACAGCTCTATGGAAATCTCTTTTTGAATGCGCTTGAGGACAGGATCACGGTCCACCCGTATGCAGTTTCCGACACCGCAGGCGAACTGTCTTTTCTCATGGCGCGGCCAGGCAACAGAGGTGTGTCGAGGATCGTGGAAGACGCCGCAAGCGGCCAGCAGATTGTAACGGTACAATCAGAACCGCTCGACGACCATTTTGATTATAAAAACCGTGAAATTGCCATCAAAGTTGACGTCGAAGGTGCCGAAGCCAAGGCTCTATCAGGAATGAAAGAATTGATCTCGAACAACAAAGTCATCCTGATGGTCGAAATCCATCCGGAAAACTATGCGTTGACAGTTCCGGTGCTTGAGGGGCTGGGGCTTACATTGTCGGAAGAACTCAGCGACACCAAAGGCGAGACCGACTATTTGTTCAAAAACTTTTGAGGTTTGCGAACAATAGGTGGTGTCTCATCTAAACGTAAGCACAATCTCCAGATTTGACAGGTTGAGGCCTATTCGCGGCCGGATGAGCCAACCAATCGATGCCGTACATCGGGCGGTTAGAGTTTCTGATTTGGTTTGATTGCCGGTTCGCAACTTATCGCATGTCCACATTTCCTGACGTTCCTTGCAAGACAAGGTCCCGGTATTAAAACATCTGCAAACAAAGCTGCCGGCACATTCCACGCCCTCAAAAGTGGCTAGCCAAAATAATCAAAAAAAGAACGCCTGAAATGCCTGCGCTGCTGCGTTGAATCGAAGTGCCCTTTTGCGAGCGATTCAAACAGAGGTTCTCAAACATGCAAATGAACATGCCGTCCATGAAACTTGTCTCGTTGGATCAGGTCACACACACAGCAATTTCTTCCGGGGATTGGTCCAACCCGGCAACTTGGTCCAACGGTGTTGTGCCAACACAATGGGCCAAGGTCCACATTCCGGCGGGCATTGAGGTGCGTGTGGACAGCTCCCTGGATACACCGGTCAAGACTGTCCGAGTGGATGGTACTTTGTCTTTTGCCACAGACACCAGCACCCAACTCAAAGTCGACACCCTTGTCACCACCACGTCCGGCCATCTGGTGATGGGAACCGCTGAGCAGCCAGTAGCCGACACCGTTACTGCCAAGATCGTCTTTGCCGATGATGGTGCCATCGACAAGACATGGGACCCGTCCCTGATCAGCCGCGGTGCACTTTTGCATGGCAAAACCACCATAAATGGTGCGGCCAAGAGCGGGTTTGAGGTCGTTGAGGCCTTCCCGATGGCAGGAGACACGTCGCTTACCCTCAAGACCGCGCCAACTGGCTGGGCGGTTGGCGATACAATCGTCATTGCAGGCACAGACCCCAAAAACCCGGCAACGGACGAAAAGGTCAAGATCATTGCAATCGACGGTGCCAAAATCACTTTTGACAAGGCGCTCACCCTTGATCACGCCGCGCCACGGGCAGATTTGAATGTGCATGTGGCCAATCTGAGCCGCAACGTCGAATTCTCTTCGGAAAACGAAGCGCTTGCACACCGTGGGCATGTGATGTTCATGCACACCAACGATGCCGACGTGAACTATGCCGCCTTCGACGATCTCGGACGGTCCGACAAATCCGTTCCTTACAATGATCTGGAGTTTCCCGATCTGAACCCGAACCTGCCGCCGCTTGACCTTGGCGGTGACAACGTGCGCGGCCGGTACGCAGTCCATGTGCACAAGGGCGGAACCGACGCCGAAGGGGCCCCGGCAAAGATTAACGGCTCAGTGGTCACCGATGCCCCTGGATGGGGATTTGTGAACCACTCGTCCAACGTGGATTTCACCAACAATGTGACCCACAACATCACCGGGGCTGCCTACTATACTGAGGCCGGTGATGAGATCGGTTCCTTTATCAAGAACATTGCCCTTCGCACGGTCAACCCGAAGGACCCGCTCAACAGTGAAGAGGACGTCGATCCGGATGCGCGCGAGGGCCGGCAGGATTATGGCTTTCAGGGCGACGGTTTCTGGTTCCACGGCCCGAACGTGAAGGTCGAAGGTAATGTGGTCTCAGGTGCATCCGGCCATGCCTATATCTGGTGGCCGGAAGGACTTTTGGAAAAGGCGCCGGACGGCAGTACGTCGAAGGTCTTTCATGACACGGCGAATGTACCCAATGGCGGCTTAATCGGACCAGCAGGTACAAAGATGCAGATCATGGATGTGCCAATCGGCTCCTTTACGGGGAACGAAGGGTACAGCTCCACAAAAGGTATCCAGATCTTCTACCTTCACACCGAGTTTTTCGGCAACGGATTGCACCTTGAAGATGGGACAATCGATCCGCCTGCGGCCTATGACGCTCAACTGCGTTCCACCTTGTCCAACTCGACGATCTGGAACGTCGAACAAAGCGCCTTTGCAGCCCCCTATGCCAACCGCCTAACCCTCGACAATCTGCGTTTCGTCGGCAATGGCGACAGCAAGACTGTTGGGCTAGATCTCGCCCATTTTCAGAATGAATTGGGCCTGGAAGTGAGGAACGTTACGATTGACGGCTTCGGCGTTGGCATGAAACTGACGACCGAGGGCCAGGTAAGTGTTATGGGCACCACATTCGCCAACAACGGCACGAATGTGCAAAACATCCGGCCCAATGAAGACGGACCTGGCACTATTGTCGGCATGGCCCTGCCTGTTGAAGCTCCCAAGCCGGGCAACGGTTCTGAGATAACCGACTTCTACGCCGACAAAGACAGCTTGGATGTTTTCTTTGGCATTACGCCTGAAATGGCCGGGCCGGGCTATTGGGAGGGCCCTTTTCCAGAAGCCAACAACGGGACCGGCGATTTTCAATCGGATCCGGACAGCCACCAGTTCTCAGGTTTTGAAAACGGCCGCTTTCTCTTCCCAGACTGGTTTTTCTGACACCCAAGCAGAATTTCTAACGGCCACCCCGGACCTTGAGCTTGGGCCACTCCCGACAAACAAATGGGCCAGTCACATGAAACATCAGCCATGCTCCGATGATCTGGAGCGTGGTTTAAATATCCTTCTATCCGTCATCATGACTTGAGGGGCAGAAGGATCACGGCGCTGGGAACTTCCCGAGTTCCCAGCCACCGGACATTTTCAGCCCGGAAATCTCCGCAAACTTGCCCTTGCGTCACCATCAGTGATAGCATCCCCTCAAAGCGCTACCTAAGATATTTTCAGCCCCTACTGGCTTTGGCCTGGCAAAGGCACAGGCCACTAGATCAGCGGCTGATCGGGTGGCATCGCTTGAACAGCCAAAAGCTGATCGATTTTAGTTTGGTAGAGCATCTTATCTGCGTTCACCTGAACGCAGGATGCTCTAGACCTTGTCTCTCCGAGCGCTGCGAGGACATGTCATGCTCACCGAAAGCGAACTTAAAAAGGCGCGGCGCCTTAACCGGATATATGCAGACACCCTGATTTGGAGCGAGGGCGGCGTTCAAAAATCGGGATGGGGCAGCCGGCTCGTCGGTATCAGCAAACTCTTGGATATGACTGGTTTGCCCAATGATGAATTCGGGTTTGCGCAAGCGGTCGCCAATTGGCAGGAGAAAAACGGAATCAAGCCCATCGATGGCATCATCGGCAAGACCACTTGGGCAAAGATGGAACCGCTGACGCGGACCATGGAGCTGAAAATCGACTGGGGGAAGCCCAAACCACTCGGGAACAAACTATTCGACAACAAGGATCCCATCATTCTTAGGAGACCCGGATCTCCCTTTGATCAATTGGAAACCCGGAGCGAATTGGCACAAACACCAATCACCGTCGCTCAATCATCCATGTTCGTGCCGGCCCGTGGTTTTTTGTTTGTCGTGTTTGAACAGCTGCCCGATGTCGGCAGAACCCATTTGATCCGGAAAGTTGCCGTCATTCCAAACAACTTTGCCTTTTCTCCCCGCAATTGGAAGGGAACACTCACCCCGGGCCAGCATGCGCTTGGCAATACACCAAACCTCAGCCAGTACTTATCGGCGAGCAACCGGGCTATCGGCGCACCGTCTATTTTTCCGCGCCAAGGCATGCCAGCGACACCCGTTCTCGTCGACATTGCCAAGATCGAAGCCGCTGGGGGGAAGATCCTTTCGCCTGATGATATTGTCCGTGATCTGCGGCAGATCGCAGCGAAAAATCCAAACATGCAAAAGCGTATCAACACGCTGATTGACGCCGTCAGCAAAATCGAAGGGGAAGTGCTGATTGAAGGCGGCACGCCTCCCGGCAGCGGATCCAAATTGAAAATGGCGCATAAGCCGTACATCCGCGGCGCCGAATTCCAGTGGCAAGAGATGGTGGACGGCAACATCACCCGCGATGCCATGAAAAACAATCTGGATCAGCTAGACGACAGCTTCCGCAGGGCCAGAAATCTTGGGCGCGCAGGCCGGTTTGTCAGCGGTGTTGGTCTGGTGTTCACCGCCTATGATGTGACCAAAGCAACGTCCCAATCCATTGAACAACAATCCTTCAAACCGATCGGCGCAGAAACTATCCGGCAGGTTGGCGGCTGGGGGAGCGGTGTCGCCGGAATGAAAATCGGGTTTGTCACAGGTGCTGCGCTGGGAATCGAAACCGGTCCCGGCGCAATCGTGACCGGTGCGATCGGTGCAATCATCATCGGCGGTTTGGGGTATTGGGGATCTGATTGGGTTGCCGATATGATCCATAAGAACTGAAGATCGACTGCTTGTCCTGGAACCGTTCCGTGCCAAATCAACCGTCAATTCAACCTGAACCGCCTTGGGTCAAGGTCCCCGATGTTGAGGCCTCCTGGGCTGGCTGGCGCCAAGGGGCAGGCGAAGACTGGCTTTGCGAGGTCTGGCTCCCGTTCTGGCACAGCCTGGACGAAAAAGGCCGCAGGGATTACCTAGAAAAATACCCGGTCCCCGATGATGACTGGCAACTGCAACTCGATTATTTCTGGAAACCGTGACTCTCGCGGACAATACCAAGCGCCTGGATCAATTGTCTTCGGCGTGGTTTCGAAGGATTCGGACCAAATGCCCGCCAAACTGACCGCTCTACCGATCAAAAACCGGTTTCCATCACCAATGACCCAGAGCAAATGAGTGTTTTGCCACTGACTGGTAGGGAAGCCATCGGCAAATTTCATTCTTGTTATTTTTTTGATTTTAATTCTTATTGTTTTACGATAATAATCAGCCCGTTTCGGGAGAATGAAATGACAAAACGCCTATTGCCTTCTTCACTCAGTGGCTCAACACGGGTCTTTCTTTTTCTGGTTCTTGGAGCCTTTTTATCTGCGTGTGGCCATGTCCCGCTGACAACGATCGCGAAGCTCAGCCAGTTCGATATGCTGGAAACAAACCCAGATGCGTTGCGCCTCGCCGTCAAATACCCGGAGGGCATCCAAATTCCTCAGGGCGGAGCAACAATGGCCCTCACCCTCAAGCGCAAGCAAGACGGCGTTGTCTTGATGGAAGAAGAGCTTGCCTTTGAAGAGGTCGTCTCCAAAGCTGAAAAGGCCGAACTTTCCCAAGAGCTACAGGACGGTTGGCGCTTGGAGATTTACCGGTTACCAGAGGAAAACCTGCCGTTTTTCCGGAGCTTCCAAAAGCACATGGCGTCCATGTCCAAAAGCGAACGGGAGAAGGTTGAGGGAACCTTGAACATCGGCGTTAGTGGATGTCTTCTTACCGCCGAAAAACCTTCTGATATTCGGGTCAGCACATTTCTAAAGGCAGCTGAACTTGGTGGCTATGTGACGCTCTTGCGCAATTTCGATTTGGAAGAACAGATGACAGAGCTGGGTGGAGAAAACGGCTTGGACCGATGCCCGGATGCGGCATAAGCACCTCGATCCTCAGTGTCGAAAGAAACCCTTTCCCCATACGCACAATCAGACGAAGTTTTCTTTGTCTGTGCCGGTGCGCTCGACAGTAATTCCTGAGTACCCCTTTTGCCCCGGCATAGGGGCAAGGATCTCTGTTTTTCGTTTGATATGCTGAAACTCTAGAACGGTATACGACCGCTGGTAGAGCCATGGCCGGTTGATGAGCGCGTCCGGATCAGGATCGGGCGGCGTGTCCCCGGGTCGTCCCAGAAAATAGAGGTCGAACCCAAGATCAGAGATTCGTTCCCGGACAAGAGACTTGAGGCCGAGCGTTGCTTCGCAGCGGTCAATCTCCTTTTCAATGTTATCGGTGCGCAGGGTAACCAAACCAATTTCAGCACCGCCCCCCAAAGGAAGTGCGGGGTCACCGGTTGTGATTTTGGTTTCGCCCTCAAACGTATGCTGAACCAGCTCGATGATATGACCTTCAGGATCAGCAAAGTGGCTTAAATAGCCGATATCTCGGAACTGATGCGGTTCCGAAGCGCTGATACCATGGGCCTTGAGCCGGGCATTTGCACAGTCGATGTCAGGCAACGTCAGCCCGATTTTCCAGTAACGGTCAGTGTTGCTGTGCTGATAGGGCGCCCGGTCGTCCACCGGCTTTAAAACCAGAACCGCCCCCTCGTTCCCGTAGCCAACGGCAATGCATCCATCCCTCTCAAATCGCCGCATGCCGAGGATCCGGCAATAAAACTCCGCGAGAGTATCCGGGTTCGTGACGTTCAGCGTCAAGGCAGCGAGGCGATTGGGCATATCTCAGTAGAGCCCGTTGAGCGAGCGCGTGCCAATGTTCACAGGGCGGCGCGTGGCCAAAAACCGCCGGGCTTCGCTGGAAAACCCCTGTTTCAGAAGAGCTCCCATATAGGCATATTCAATCAGATCACGCTGCGCCCGGCTTCCTCCGATCCTGGCATGATCGGCCATTGTCCGGACCAAATGGTTTTGCGCTTCCGCCCAGTTTTCTGCTCCAATGGCCGCAAAGCCATTGGCGAGATATTGCACCATGTCGGCAGCCGGCCCGCGGGCTTCAACCGCGATCCGCTGCAGGTCTTCCTGATTGCCAGCCATTGCGTGTGCCAAGGCGGCATGAACATCGGCGAATGCAAGCCCCGTCTTCGGAAAGAACTGCGCCGCATATGCGCTGACCGCCTGCCAACGGTCCGGAGAAACATGCACCCCGGCAAGTTCGGCCCTGTAAAGAATCGCGGCCGTATCGGTCAGCACATTCAAGGCTGGCCCCCAGCCCCCTCCGGGCGCCACGTCAGTATCGACGACTTGCCACATCGTCTCCTCGTCTCCGGTTTCCAGCGCCCAAAGCGCGACATGCCAGGAGATGTGGCAATGCAATATTCCGGCTTTGCTGTAGTCCTTGCGCCAGTCGTTCATATAGGCAATGCCAGCGGCCGTTTCTCCGGTTTCGTAGTGAATGTGGGCCTTGATGTGAGCGCCGTTCGCATTGCGTGGATTGCCGTTAAGCGACCGTTCGATAGTTTCTGCCGCTGGACCGATTTGCCCTGCTTCGGCCTGTGAAAATGCATGCTGCCCGAGGAACCACCAGTCATCGCCGTAATGCGGCAACAGTGCCGACGTGAACGCCAGCTGCTCCGCTTCGCGGCCGGGCTGGCCGGAAAATCCGATCAATCCAAATACACCGGTACAAGTCTGAGCCACCATCGCATCGCGTGGATACTCGGCACAATGTGCCCTGATGGCCGCATAGGCAGCAGGTACTTTGCCCCGCACCAATAGGCCCAGAGCATTCAAATGGCTTTGCTCGCGGGTCGTCTCGGGCTGCCCACACGCTTCGGCGTGCTGCACAATGGTCCGCGCCTCCTGGACATTGCCCAAGATCTGATGGCACCGGGCAAGACCGGCATATGCAAGAGCAAAGTCCGGATCCGCTTCGATCGCCTTCTGAAAACCCTCTAGCGCGCCCTCTTCGGCAGACAGAAACCGGTCGACCGCATCAATATAGGCATCACGAGCCAATGCAGACGACGTTGAAAGGCTGTTGTCGTACCGATCCTGAAACACCCGATCCTCCCTCAACACGAACGCCTCTCGTTCGCTATTTAGAGCAATCCCCGATGGCTTGGTTAAACACTCACCACACCTTCCGGAGCAGTCTCCAGACGGAAGGCAGCCGCCATTAGGGCTTTCGTATAATCGGTTTCCGGGGAATCGAATATCTTCTCGGCCGGGCCTGATTCCACAACCTTACCCTGGCGCATGACGACCACTTCATTGGCCAGTGCCCGAACGACCTTCAGATCGTGGGAAATGAAGAGGTAGGCAAGGCCATGCGCCTTTTGCAGGTCCCGCAGGAGATCGACCACCTGGGCTTGGACACTCATGTCGAGCGCCGATGTCGGCTCATCGAGCATGACGAATTTCGGCTCCAGAACCATCGCCCGGGCGATGGAAATGCGCTGGCGCTGGCCGCCCGAGAATTCGTGCGGATAGCGATGCCGGGTCGATGCATCAAGGCCAACCTCTTCAAGCGCACCGGCAACCTTGCGGTCCCGTTCTTCAGCCGAAATGCCTGGAAAATGCACCTGTAGGCCTTCGCCAACGATGTCGGCGACCGACATGCGCGGTGACAGTGCGCCATAGGGGTCCTGGAAGACAATTTGCATATCGCGGCGCAAGGGACGCATTTCCTTCCAGGAGTTTTCCTGAATATCCTGACCGTTGAACGCAATCCGGCCGGTGGAAGAAATCATCCTCAAGATGGCAAGGCCGAGTGTGGTCTTTCCAGATCCACTTTCGCCGACGATACCAAGCGTCTGACCTTTCCGGACGGTGACATCTATCCCGTCGACCGCTTTCACGTGATCCACCGTCCGGCGTAGGAAACCGCGTTTGATCGGAAACCAGACCTTTAAATCGTCTGCCTGAACAACAATCGGTTTGTCCGTATCGGTTTCGGGTGGATTGCCTTTCGGCTCAGCGGCCAGCAAATGTTTGGTGTAGTCGTGCTGCGGGTTGTCGAAAATCTCGGCAACCGGCCCCTGTTCAACAATTTTGCCACCAGTCATGACACAGACACGGTCGGCAAATTTGCGCACGATGCCGAGATCATGGGTGATAAACAGCATGGCCATGCCCTGCTGTTTCTGCAGATCCTTCAATAGCTCCAGGATCTGCGCCTGCACAGTAACATCAAGGGCAGTTGTCGGCTCGTCAGCAATCAAAAGATCCGGTTCATTCGCGAGCGCCATGGCAATCATCACGCGCTGACGTTGGCCGCCGGACAACTGATGCGGATAAGACCCTAACCGGGATTCCGGATCACGGATCCCCACTTGGTTCATCAGTTCCAGAACGCGTTCGCGGGCCTTTGTATCGCTCATCCCCCGGTGGATTTTGAGTATCTCTGATATCTGCCGTTCCACAGTGTGCAGCGGATTGAGCGAGGTCATCGGCTCCTGAAAAATCATCGAGACTTCATTGCCGCGCACTTTCCGCATCTCGCTTGCCGAGGCGTGCAGCAGGTCGACACCGTCCTTAAGGATTTTGCCCGTTGGGTGGGAAGCTGCTGGATAAGGCAGAAGTTTCAGGATCGACAGAGCCGAGACCGATTTTCCTGAACCACTTTCCCCAACAAGCGCGACGGTTTCACCCTTGTTGATGTCGAAGGAAATCTGATCAACAGCGAGCGTTTCTTTGCCACCTTGGGTAAAGGCCACCGAAAGATCCTGAATGGAGACGAGAGTTTCTTTGGTCATAGGTCTCTCCTCACGCCAGGCTCTTGCGCGGATCAAAAGCATCGCGCACCGCTTCACCAATGAAGATCAGTAGGCTGAGCATCAGCGAGATCACCATAAAGCCGGTGATGCCAAGCCAGGGTGCTTGAAGATTATTCTTGCCTTGTGCCAGCAATTCACCCAACGACGCGGATCCAGGCGGTAAGCCAAAGCCGAGGAAATCCAGCGCAGTCAGTGTTGAGATCGAGCCATTCAGAATAAATGGCATGAACGTGAGCGTCGCGACCATCGCGTTTGGCAGCAGGTGCCGCCACATGATGACACGGTTGGATACGCCCAGCGCCCGAGCTGCCGAGATGTATTCAAAGTTCCGCCCGCGTAGGAATTCGGCCCGAACGACGCCAACCAGCGCCACCCAGGAGAAGGCCAAAAGGATCGTAAACAGCGTCCAGAATCCGGGGATCAAAACCGAAGAGACAATCAAGATCAGATAAAGCGTTGGGATGGCGGTCCAGATCTCGATGAACCGCTGGAAGATCAGATCGACCCAACCGCCATAGTAGCCTTGTACTGCCCCAGCTGCGATGCCTATCACGGAGGAGGCCAAGGTCAGAGCCAGGCCAAAGAGGACCGAGATCCGAAAACCATAGACAAGACGCGCTAGAACATCGCGGCCTTGGTCGTCCGTGCCGAGCCAGTTCCAATTGCCCATGACGCAATTCGGATCGTCAGCCCCCATCGGATACCGCTGGCAGCGCTCTTGCTTATCCATCATCCAGGACGGTGGCGCGGGAGCGGGGACTGGAATCTCATGGTTCACGGTCCGGTAGGAATAACGGACCAGAGGCCAGAGCATCCAGCCGTTGTTCGCTATTTCTTCCTGAATGAAGGGGTCGCGGTAGTCTGTGATCGCCAGAAATCCGCCGAATTTTTCTTCCGGATAATCAACAAAGACGGGCATAAGCAGCTCGCCCTGATAGGACACCAGAACCGGCTTGTCATTGGTCAGAAACTCGGCTCCCATCGCGAGCACAAAAAGAACCAGGAAAATCCACAAGGACCAGTAGCCGCGGCGGTTGGCCTTGAAGTTGGCAAGACGCCGCTGATTGATCGGCGACAGGCGCATTTTTCTAGGCGGCGGGGTGTTTTCTTCAGCGACGGGTGCTGGAGCGCTATAACCAGCGTTTTCCAGATCTTTGGTAAGGCGCGTGTCCATGACTACACCTCCCGACTTTCAAAATCGATCCTAGGATCGATCCAGGTGTAGGTGAGATCGGAAATCAGGTTCACCAGAAGGCCCATGAGCGAGAAGATATAGAGCGTCGCAAAGACCACGGCATAGTCGCGGTTGATGACCGATTCAAAGCCGAGCAGTCCCAAGCCATCCAGCGAGAAGATTGTCTCGATCAGCAGAGATCCTGCGAAGAAAGACGAGATGAAGGCCCCCGGAAAACCGGCCACCACGATCAGCATGGCATTTCGGAACACATGGCCATAAAGCACTTGGCCTTCGGTGAGCCCCTTGGCGCGCGCAGTGATCACATATTGCTTGCGGATTTCATCCAGGAAGGAGTTTTTCGTCAAAAGTGTTGTTGTTGCAAAAGCTGACAGGACCATGGCGGTCAGCGGCAACGCCAGATGCCAGAAATAATCCGCAATCCGCGCCGGCCAGGAAAGCTCTTCCCAATTGTCCGAAACCAGCCCACGAAGCGGGAAAATATCCCAAAATGACCCGCCGGCAAATAGTACGATCAAAAGGACCGCAAACAAGAAGCCTGGAATGGCATAAGCCACCACGATCACACCAGACGTCCAGACATCAAAGCGCGAGCCATCACTGACCGCCTTGCGGATGCCGAGCGGGATCGAGACCGCGTAGGAAATCAGCGTCATCCAAAGCCCGAGCGAGATCGAGACGGGCAGTTTTTCGGCAATCAGATCCAAGATTCGGATGTCGCGGAAATAACTCTCGCCGAAATCAAAGCGGGCATAGTCCCATAACATCGTCAGGAAACGTTCGAGCGGCGGCTTGTCAAAGCCAAACTGCGCTTCCAGCTCCTTGATGAATTCCGGGTCGAGCCCCTGAGCGCCCCGGTATTTAGACGTAACACTATCGCCCCCACCGCCACTGGATCCGGACGATTCATTGCCGATATTCCCCATATCGCTGCCACCGCCGCTGATGCGTGACGTTGCATCAACATCGGTACCGGAAATCTGCGCGATCACCCGCTCAACCGGGCCGCCAGGCGCAAACTGAATTATGAAAAAATTGATCGCCATAATCCCGACCAGGGTCGGGATCATCAGCAATAAACGGCGGAGAATATAAGCGCCCATAGGGTTCGTATCGTCCCTTTAAGTTTCGGCCAAAAACTGCAAGCCACAGGTATCTTTAAAACTTTACCCTGCTTCTTCGATGATTTTGGCTTTTTCCGGATCTATCCACCACAGATCTTCCACGGGGAAGAAGTACCGTGGCGGCTCTGGCGGATAACCGAACATGTCCCAAATAGCGACCGAATGGGTGTTCTTATGCCACTGCGGTATCCAATAATAACCCGCCCTCAAGACCCGGTCGAGCGCCCGGGCGGCTGTGTTCATCTCGTCTTTCGACTGCGCTGCAAGAATTTTGTCCGTCAGGGCATCAATCACCGGGTCGGCGATCCCAGACAAGTTGCTGCTGCCAGGCACATCAGCTGAACGCGATGTCCAATATTCCCGGATCGGATCGGATAGAGTCGCCGAAAAAGCAAAGCGGCGGTTGGCAATATCGAAATCAAACTCGTTGAGCCGGGCCTGGTATTGCGCACCGTCCACCACTCTAAAGTTTGCCTGAATACCGAGCCTCTTGAGATTTTTGATAAATGGATTTGCAATCCGCTCGAAAGAGGTCGTGTTGTTCAGGAACTCGATGCTGAGCTGTTTGCCGTCCGGTCCAATCAGATCCGCGCCCTGACGCGTATATCCTGCTGCCTTTAGAAGTTCGTTTGCCTTGCGCAGCAGACTCCGGTCGGCGCCCGTGCCATTGCTCACCGGCGGCGTAACGGGTTCCCCGAACACCACCTCCGGCAGTTGCTCCCGGTACGGTTCCAAAAGCGCAAGTTCTGCACCTTGAGGCTCGCCCTCCGCCTTCATCTCGGAGTTCTCGAAATATGACTCGGTCCGTTTATAAAGGCCATAAAACAGGTTCTTGTTCGACCATTCAAAATCGAACGCATATCCGAGTGCTTGGCGCACTCTCGGATCTTTGAATTTGTCGCGGCGTGTGTTGAGGAACCACCCTTGAGCTCCGGACGGGCGGCCGTCTGGGAACACTTTCGTCACCACACGGCCATCGACAACGGCGGGGAAGTTGTATTCCGTCGCCCAATTTTTTGACGAAAACTCTTCGCGGTAGCGGACGGTGCCCTTCTTAAATGCTTCAAAGGCAACTTGCCTTTCCCGGAAGAACTCGACCCGGACGATCTCAAAATTTTTCTGTCCGCGGACGACTGGCAGGTCTTTGCCCCAATAATCCTTGATCTTGTGGTACTCGACAAACCGCCCGACTGCGTGTTTCCCGACCTTATAAGGACCAGACGATAGCGGCGGGGTCAGCGTGCTTTGTTTAAAGTCATAAGCTGTGTAGTAGCGCTTTGAAAAAATCGGATACCCAGAAGCAACGTCAAGGGGATAGTTTCGGGATTGAGTGCCATCAAATTGCAACGCCACCCGGTGCTCATCCAAAACTTCCGCACCGCTCAAAACACGCATCGGCTGGCTGATGTTTGGGTGACCGTTTTCCTTCAAAAGAAGCATCGAGAACGCGACATCTTCCGCCGTCAGCTTCGATCCATCATGGAACCGCGCTTCCGGCCTTAAATTAAAGGTAAAGCGGTTGCCATCGTCTGACACTTCAACACTTTCGGCGACCAGTCCGTAAACCGCATCCGGTTCGTCATAGGCCCGTACCATCAGTGTATCGAAACACAGCTCCATGCGCGGTGGAGCGTCCCCCTTCAGAATAAAAGAATTGAAGGTGTTATAGGTCAGAACGTTCTGATTGAAGGACCAATACGGGGCTTGAAAATTGAAGGTTCCCCCCTTTGGAGCGTCGGGATTGACGTAGTCAAAGTGCGTAAAATCCGGACCGTATTTCAGATCTCCAAACACCGACAATCCATGGTGCGGACCACTTCCAGGGCTGGCGGCCACAACGCCGGACAGCAACGAGGTTGAGCCGGCCGTAAGTGCAGCAGCTCCTGAAAGTTTCAGGACTTGCCGCCGGCTGGGGCTCGTGATCGCAGTCATTTCAACGCCTCGGTCTTGGCAGCCTTGGCTTCATCATACCACCAGATTGTGGGGAAACCTGTGCTGTATTCCGGCATGTTTTCCGGATGAGAGAAGCGGTCCCACCGTGCTGTGCGAGTCTCATCGACATAAAACTGCGGCACCACATAGTGGTTCCACAAAAGCACCCGGTCGAGAGCATGTGTGGCGGCTACCAAAGTCTCGCGATCTTCGGCAAAAATCACCTTTTCGATGAGATGATCAATCGCAGGGTTCTTGATCCCGCCGTAGTTGGCAGAGCTGGCGTTGTCGGCTGCTTCCGAGCCCCAATACTCCCGCTGTTCATTGCCAGGAGACAATGACTGGCCGATCGCAAGCGTTGTTGCATCGAAGTCGCGACTGCGGACCCTGTTGATGAACTGGGATGTGTCGACCAGCCGCAAGATCGCCTTGATACCAATGCTCTCCAAGTTTTTCGAATAAGGCAACAACGAGCGCTCGCTGGCTTTATCCCGATACAAAAACTCAATGCTCAGCTGCTCGCCGGTCGCAGGATCTATCATCTTGCGTCCTTCGAGCTTGTACCCGGCACCCCGCAACAATTTGACTGCTTCGCGTAGATTTGCCCGCACGTTTTTCGGCGAACCGCCAACCGGGTTTTTGAATTCTTCGGTAAAGACCTGCGGCGGCACCTGGTCCCGCACCTCTTCCAGAATTTCAAGTTCCTTGCCTTGCGGCAGGCCGGAAGAGGCCAAATCAGTTCCCGAATAATAGGAGTTGACCCGTTTTAGGAGATTAGCGGAGATGATCTCGTTGGTCGTCTCAAAGTCATAAGCGTAATTGAGGGCCCGGCGAACATCCGGGTTCTGGAACTTTTCGCGGCGCAGGTTCAGGAAATACCCCTGCATGACCCCTGTGGAGCGGTCGGGAAAGATTTCCTTGACGATCCGGCCATCCTTGATCGCCGGGAAATCATACCGTTTAGCCCACTGACTGGAGCTGCGTTCAGTGTGATAGTCGTATTGGTCGCCTTTAAATCCTTCGAATTGAACGGCGTCGTCCAAAAAAGAAATATATCGGATCTCTTCGAAGTTGCCGGTGCCAATCCGGATCGGAAGGTCCTTGCCCCAATAGTCGTCGACACGCTCGTAGATTACTTGGCGGTTGGCTGAAAAATCTTTGATGCGGTACTGGCCCGATCCAAGCGGCGGTTCCAAGGTGCTTTTGGATATATCGCGCTTTTCACCCTTTGCATTCATGCCTTCCCACCAGTGTTTTGGCAGAACAAACAGTTGCCCCATGATCTTGGGAAGTTCGCGATTGTTCGCAGTGTCAAACGAAAAGCGGACAACATTTCCGTCGACAACCTCAGTCTCCGTGACGTTTTTGTAGTAAAACTTGCGCTGCGGATCGAGTTCGATCGCTTTTTCAAACGACCAGATGACGTCTTCAACTGTCACCGGTTTACCATCATGCCATTTGGCGTTGGGGTTTAGCCGATACTCGACCCAAGAGTAGTCATCCGGAAAACGCACGGCATCTGCAAGCACACCATACTGCGCACTGATGTCGTCTTCATCGAGTGATGGCTCCATCAGGTTTTCATAGATATTGAAGATACCGGGTGCGGCATGACCTTTTGGCGGCAAGAAATTAAATGAATCGAAGCCGCCCCGGGCAGCCATGCGAACAACACCGGTTTTCGGTGCATCCGGATTGACATAATCAAAATGCGTAACGTCTGGGCCGTATTTCGGCGTCCCGTTCAACGCAGCTGCATGGAGCCACTCCGGTTCCTGGGCTGCCAGTGGACTTGCCATGGCCGAAACCAAGAGAGTTGCCCCTGCCAGGAGTGCAGATAGGTTTAGTGATTTGCATGCATCCCAAGCGGCTCGCATCACCTGCTCCGTCTGAATTGATTTTCAGTTAGTGTAGGGAGCGGCGGGCAAAACGCCAGCTATTTGGCATGATATGACAGAAATTTAACCTGTCTGAGGCACTCCGCTGCCAGCGGCAACTTCAGTCTTTTGCCGGTTTTTGGCCTTTTGGGCATACATGCGGCTGTCAGCGACCCGCAGCAGATCATCTATGGTTCCGGCATCACTTGGAAAACTTGCGCTTCCGATACTGGCTTTAACCTCAATTCGAACGCCCGAGAATTCGAACATTTGCGAGACCCGGTCGGCCAAACGCTCCAGGAATGCATCCTTTTCCGCTCGGCGCATGTTGCCCGGAGTCAATATGATAAATTCATCACCACCTACCCGGGCAACTGTATCGGTCTGCCGGATTTGCTGCTGCAAACGGTGGCTGACTTCTATCAACAACTGATCGCCGACCGCATGCCCATAATTGTCGTTGACGGGTTTGAATGCATCCAGATCTACATAAAAGATCTCGAAACCATTTCCTGTCCGCTCCGACATCACGGCAAATTGGAGCATGCGATCTTCAAGGAGGCGGCGGTTGGCCAACCCGGTTAACGGATCATGCAAAGCCATTGACCGGACTTTATAGACTTCACTGATCAACAAGAACGCCATGGCGCCGAACACCAATGAAATCAGGCTGCCAACCAGCTGCGTGATCCAGATATTTCTTTCATTGGCCACCCAGCCATTTCTCGGATAGCCGAGCACTTCCCAATTCAGCCCACCTGGCAAGTTTAGAGGCAGTCCAACACCGTCCTCGGCCAAAAGGCCAAACCCACCGAAAACATGTGCGTTGTCCGGATTGGCTGCACCCTTGTCGATGATCTCGATCCTGAGTTCGTTGGCGGTATCAGATACACCAGCAGCCTTCATCAAACCCGCCTCGTCGACAACGAGCGATGCGACCCCCCAATAGGGTCGCTCAGCAAGTGGCTGACCGGGATTGATTGGCGGAAATACAGGAATCCGGATCAAAAGAGCCCGCCCCCCCTGAACCAACTCCAAAGGGCCAGCAATGACCACATCACGCTCAAGCATTGCCCTTCGGATCGCGGGCCATTGGCTGGTGTTCATCCGGTAATTCAGGCCGATAGCCGCCTGATTCGGCTGGTGTGGATACACGGCCCGCAATATATTGTTTGGCGCCAGGCCAATCGACCGAATGACCGGATTTCCCTCGATCAGGTCCGCCGCAACGGCTTCATAATGCGCAGCTTCAAAGGGTTGATTTGCAAAATGGATAACGTTGGCGCGTAAGCCCAACCCATAGGCCACTGTCCGGCTGAGTTCGCCTTCCAGGCGGGCGCGCACTTCAGACAGTCTGGCGACAGCTTCACGTTTGTTTTGAGAAACAAGCTCACTGCGCACCGTGTTTCCGACATGCGCTGTCAAAGCGACACCGGTAAGAAAACATACGACAGCGACAAGGGACGCGACCCAGGTACCATTTGTATATGTAAAGTACTGACGTAACCCGCTCATGCCGGCTGGACCCGATCCAAACGTCGTTTATGACAATATAACTCAAATACTACGTAGCGTCACAAATATTAATTTTCTACATAAACAAAAGAAGAAAGCCGGACTTTCGCCCGGCTTTCTAATAATTTTACCTATACCTTCAGGAAAACGCCTTGCGCTTTACTCGCCAGGCAACGGTTTTGGCGCATCAGATTGCTCACGCATGTACGCAATCATGTTTGCGCGGTCTTCCGGTTTACGCAGGCCGGCAAAACCCATCGATGTGCCAGAGACGTAGTTTTTCGGAGACTCCAAGAAGCTGTTAAGCCCCTCATAGGTCCACTCAGGATTTCCTTCACCGTAGGCAACCATGGAGGTCGAGTACTTCGCGCCGTCCACGCCACCTGGCTTGCGGCCAATGATATCATAGAGGTTCGGGCCGACCTTGTTGGCGCCACCTTGATCAAAGGTGTGGCAAGCTGCGCATTTCTTCGCAACTTTTTCACCTGCAGATGCTGAAGCTGCCGCCATAAGTTCGCCGATCGGAACAGCATCCGGCTCAGGTGTTACTTCAGAAGTTGAATCTTCTGCTGAGGCGACGACAATTTCATAGCCCGGCTTGCCCGGAATCGTCGGCTCAAAAATAATGTCGGAAACGATTCCAACACCCATAGTCAATATCAACACCATAAGAACCGCACCTGCGGCCTTGTTCAGCGTAAAGGAATCCATTCTCTCCGGCTCCAAGCTCATACGCGTCCGGGCCCGTAACTTTGTGGTCACGAACCCTATCAGCTCTTCGAATTTCGCCGGAACCTACAAATTTTTTGACCTTGCTGTCCATAGCTTTAAAAGGACAACGTGTACGACATTCGGACGCGGACCTGGAAATTGGCCATTTTTGTGCTTCCAGACGCCCCCAAGGAGACCGGTTTGAGTTCAGCCATTGTCATTATTCCCGCCCGGCTATCTGCCACACGGCTACCAAACAAGCCGTTGGCGGACATCTGCGGAAAACCTATGATTGTGAGGGTTCTAGAGCAGGCTTTGAATGCCGATATCGGACCTGTAGCAGTGGCAACTGACGATAGCAGCATCGCTGAGGCCGTACACGACCATGGCGGCAAAGCCATTATGACCCGCACCGATCACGAATCTGGCTCAGACAGGATCCATGAAGCCGCCGATATCGCCGATCCGGACGGAAAATTCGACATTGTGCTGAATGTGCAAGGGGATGTTCCCTTGATTGAACCTGCCGCGATTCGTGCGGCATTTGCTCCGCTATCTGTTCCAGGCGTCGATATTGGCACCATAATGACTGAGCTCACCAATCCGGATTTCCGGGACGATCCGAACTTTGTCAAAGCAGTGACAAGCCCCAACGGCCATGGCCATCACCGGGCGCTCTATTTCACTCGCGTCACCGCTCCGGGCGGCGAAGGCCCGCTCTATCACCACATCGGCATCTATGCCTATCGACGGGCTGCTTTGAACCAATTTGTTGCTTTACCACCTTCTCCACTTGAAAAACGCGAGAAGCTGGAACAGCTTCGTGCGCTGGAAGCGGGGATGCGGATCGATGTGTCGATCATTGGCTCCGCCCCAATGGACGTCAACACACCCGATGATCTAGAACGGGCCCGCGCGGCCTACCGAACCCTATGACCCTGCCGCACAGAAGCTGGACACACCCATGAATAATCCGAAAAAAATCGTCTTCCAGGGGGAGACCGGCGCCAACTCACATATGGCGTGCCGCGATGTTTATCCTGACTACGAGGCCATTCCCTGCGCCACCTTTGAAGACTGTTTTTCGGCAATGGCAGAGGGAAAATCGGATCTCGCGATGATCCCGATCGAAAACTCGGTGGCCGGCCGTGTGGCTGACATTCACCACCTTTTGCCGGGCTCAAACCTGCATATCATCGGCGAATACTTCATGCCGATCCGGTTTCAGCTCATGGCTCCCAAAGGCACGCAGCTTGAGAGCCTGACAACGGTCCAAAGCCATGTGCACGCACTCGGTCAGTGCCGCAACATCATACGTGAACTTGGCTTGACCGCCGTGGTCGGCGCCGACACGGCCGGCTCCGCACGGCAGATTGCAGAGCTTGGAGATCCCACACACGCGGCTCTCGCTCCGAAGATGGCTGCCGAGATTTACGGGCTGGATATCCTGCGCCAAGATGTCGAAGACGAAGCGCACAACACGACACGTTTTGTCATCTTATCCCGGGACAAGATGGAAGCGGCTCACAATGGCCAACCAGTGATCACCACCTTCATTTTCCGGGTCCGCAACGTGCCGGCGGCGCTTTACAAAGCGCTCGGTGGATTTGCGACAAACAACGTCAACATGACCAAGCTGGAATCCTACCAGCTGGAAGGCCAGTTTTTCGCTTCCATGTTTTATGCCGACATTGAGGGTCATCCGAACGATCCGCATGTCGCTCTGGCTCTTGAGGAACTCGCGTTTTTCTGCGCCGAACTTAAAATTGTCGGCGTTTACCGGGCAAGTCCCTTCCGCGACAAGATCCGTGAACCGGAAGCTAACCGAGCCTTAAGACCCAATCCGCAATCTTAAGGGCAACGCCCTAATCCCAGAGGACCCCCAGAGGACCCAATGACCGAGATCCGTTTTGATGCCCTGTGCATCGGGAATGCCATTTGTGATGTGTTTGCCCATGTGGAAGAGGATTTTCTTGTAAAGGAAGATCTCGTTAAAGGCTCTATGCGGCTGATCGAAACCGACGAAGCGGTCGAACTGTTCAACAAGATGGGGCAGACTGTGCGGGTTTCGGGCGGCAGTGCTGGCAACACGGCCGCAGGCATTGCATCCCTTGGCGGTAAGCCAGCCTACTTTGGCAAGGTGGCTGAGGATGAACTCGGCGACAGTTATTATCACGACATGAACGGCACCGGTGTATACTTCAACACACCGCGCCTGCGTGAATGGAAGCCCACTGCCCGGTCGATGATCCTGATCACGCCGGATGGCGAGCGAACCATGAACACCTATCTCGGAGCCTGCACAGAGTTCAGCCCGTCAGATGTTGATGAGGATGTCGTTGCTGCCTCTGCGATCACCTATATGGAAGGTTATCTGTGGGATCCGGAAGAAGCCAAGAAAGCCTTTTTAGCGGCCGCCGAGATCGCGCACAAACACAGCCGGAAGGTTGCCATAACCCTGTCGGACTCCTTCTGTGTCGACAGGTACCGCGATGAGTTCAAGGGCCTGCTGTCCGACGGTGTTGTTGATCTGATGTTTGCAAATGAGCATGAACTAAAGGCGCTCTATCAGACCGGTGATCTCGATACCGCTATTGATGCTGCGCGCAACAGCGGCGCCATAACTGCGCTCACTCTCGGCAAAGAAGGCGCAATGATTGTCACCCGCGACGAGACCGTCAAAGTCCCTGCGCAGGACGTGGATAATGTTGTCGATCTAACCGGAGCCGGCGACCTTTTTGCCTCCGGGTTCCTGTTCGGCCTGGCCCGGGACTATTCTTTGACGACTGCAGCTGAACTTGGCTGCATTTGCGCTGCTAGCGTCATCAAGCACGTGGGCGCTCGCCCGGAACGCCCGTTGAAAAACCTCGCGGCGCAAAGCGGTTTTGAAGTCTAAATAAAGAAAAGGGCGGCCAATCGGCCGCCCTTTGTAATTCGGGCTCACAACTGTCAGGCAGCCAGGTCCTGCACACTCAGAACGTTTCCATCCTCGTCCAGCCGGTAGATAACCGGCGTCCCAGTTCCTAGTTCCCGCTTGAGGATCTCTTCCGGGCTGAGGCCTTCAAGCTCCATGATCAAAGCACGCAAGGAATTGCCATGGGCCGCCACGATCGTGCGCTTGCCAGCAAGCACACGGGGTAGAATTTCGGCCTTGTAATACGGCAAGACGCGTTCAGCGGTCAGTTTCAGGCTTTCGCCGCCAGGAGGCGGAATGTCGTAGGACCGGCGCCAAATGTGAACCTGCTCTTCACCGAATTTCTCGCGCGCTTCGTCCTTGTTCATACCGGTCAGATCGCCGTAATCGCGCTCGTTTAATGCCTGGTCCTTGATGGTTTCCAGGCCGGCCTGATCCAATTCATCCAAAATGATGCCAAGCGTTTTTTGAGCGCGGGACAAAACAGACGTGAAGGCCAAATCGAATGTCAGTTTCAGGTCACGCAATTGCTCGCCCGCTTTATGGGCTTCCGCGACGCCTTGCTCCGTCAGACCCGGATCCTTCCAGCCGGTGAACAGGTTCTTCAAGTTCCATTCGCTCTGTCCGTGGCGGACAAGCACTAGCAGGCGTTCCATTCCGATCTCCTCAGGTGGATAATCTCTAAATATTTCAAGAATCTAGGCCGAGAACATCGGCCATAGAGTAGAACCCGGGTTTTTGGTCAAATCCCCATAGCGCGGCCTTTACAGCCCCACGGGCGAACAACTGGCGGTCTTCTGCCCGATGCGTCAGCTCGATGCGTTCGCCTTCTCCGGCGAGAATAACCGAGTGCTCACCAATGACAGAACCGCCGCGCAGAGTGGCAAATCCTATATCGCCAGTCCTGCGCGGATCCATAATGCCGTCGCGGCTGCGCACAGAGTGGGCCTCAAGATCGATTCCGCGCCCCTCTGCGGCAGCTTCTCCCAATAGAAGGGCGGTGCCTGAGGGCGCATCAACCTTGTGCTTGTGATGCATCTCCAGAACTTCAATGTCGAAATCCGCGTCCAAAGCAGCTGCCGCTTTTCGAACCAAACTTGCGAGCAGATTGACACCCAAGCTCATATTTCCAGATTTGATAATCCGGGCATGGCGGGCAGCAGCTTTTAGCGGAGCGTCCTCATCGGCTCCCCACCCAGTTGTCCCAATGACATGAACGATCCTGGCTTGAGCCGCCAATTCGGCAAACCAGAGACTCGCTTTTGGGGCCGTGAAATCCAGAACACCATCTGCTTTTGCAAAGGCCGTCAAAGGGTCATCGGTAATCAGTACGTCCAGCGCACCAACACCCGAGAGCTCACCGGCATCCCGGCCTAGAAAGCTGGACCCTTCCTGCTCAATAGCCGCAACAACATCTGCACCATTGGCTTCGGTCACGGCGCGGATCAAGGCCCGCCCCATCCGACCACCAGCACCAACGACTACCAAGCGCATCACACCCATACCTTGTCCTCGTTTAACTCCGGCAGCGGTATAGCAGCTTCGCGACGGCTAGCAAATCTCAGAATCTCGTGGAACCAGGCAATACGAGATAGAATTCATTAGCATTATTACCATGGTCATTACTTTCAATTTTAAGTCTTATTTTGCCAAAACACAATTTCTGCTTCAAAATTCCAAATTCACTTCACGATTGCTAAACTCGGCGCGCAATAAAGTTTCTAAGTATCACTCTAGCTGTGAGGAACTGGCCAAAAATGAAAAACGTCATCCACCCAGTGCTCTTCCGGCCAGCCGACGATCAGGTCTGCAAGCAAACATTATTAGTCAGCTTTGATGTGTCTGGGCAGAAACTGACCCGTCTATTTGATAACCGCGCGATCAAAACAAAACACGAATAAACTGGTAAAGTGCCGCCACAGGAGCTGGATGTGCAATCCAATTTATCCATATCGTACAATCGCCTTATTGTGGCGTTGTTTGCATTTGGACTGATTGCCACTTGCTTTGCCCTCTTTTGGATTACCTTGCTCGGCAGCAGATCGATCGCGGAGCATGAAATCTCCCGCACCGCGAAGTCACAAGCTGCACTTACCCGCCTGGTTGTTGATCAGTATTTTGAGCGGCTTGAGATACAAATCAGAAGCATTGCCTCTGACCCTGACATAAGGGCAGCTATTGAGCAAAAGGACCTGCCCACTGCTTTAAGGATCGCCGAACAGGCTACACTTGGCCTGAACAACGCCGTCCTTGACCTCTTGCTCATCGACCTTCCTAGTGAACCGGAATGGCTCAATGTTAGTCTAGGTCTCGTAGACATTCGCGAACACATTCCGGCAGAAATTAGAAACTCCTTTCCACCGGATCTCTGGGTCACCTACACCAATCATGACATTGAACCGGAATACATGACTGCTGCTTTGTCGGTTTCTATTCTCCATCCAGAATCCGGCGAATTAATTGGTAAAATTGTTGGCGGGATCGCTATTACAGACTCCTATATTTTGCCTGGCCTTTTGGCTGACACCCTTAGTGTATTCAGTCTCGGCCTATTTCATGAAAATGAGATGGTTGCAGGCGTGGGAGACATTACCACCGGTGACCTGCCGAATATCTGGCCAGAAACCCTTGGCGAGACGACATCAGCGCTTCGCGGCGATACGCTTTATATTGCCACGCCACTGAAGCAGACTTTTGATGGTCACCTTTTTTCTGCGGTTATTAAGCAGCCAGTGGATACACTTCAAAAGGTTGATGACACATACCTTCGCCTGTTTCCTCCGTTTTTGCTCTATACACTGTTGTTGACCATCGGCATTGCCCTTCTGATCAATAAGATCACTTCAGGCGGGCTCAGATCGCTTTTAACTTACACTAGCGACCTGAGCCGAAGTAATGTGCCGGATCCACCACCACCTGGACTGATCCGTGAATTCAATCAGCTCGCAAAGAACTTCCATCACGCATTTGAGGTCACTCTTGAACGTGATGCACAGTTCCGTGAATTGATTGATGATTCGATCCAGGGGATGGTCATTCATTCAAACGAAAAGATCCTTTATATAAACAATGCCTTGCTTCAGATTTTGGACTATGGCGCTGATGAACTTGTTGGTCAGTCCATCTGGAAGATCTACGCTCCTGAAGAGCATGAGCGTATGCGCAAATATAGGAAGCTCCGTTTAGAAGGTGGTGTTCTCCCATCAGTTTACGAAGTGAAGGCTTTAAAAAAAACTGGCGACCCAATCTGGGTCGAACAACATGTCCGAATGACATCGTGGAATGGGTCGCCCGCAATCCACGCTACCGTCACAGATATACAAAAACGCAAAGCGCAGAAAAAACTGATCGAGCAGTATGCAGACTATGACGTTCTGACAGGACTGCCGAACCGCACTCTCTTTCTAGACTGCCTGCGCCAGGACCTCGTACAGCAAGAAAAATCGAATTCAATCGGGGCCGTATTCATCATCAGTTTCGACCTACTGAAATCGGCGGATAAACCCTTTGTCCATGAAACCTGGGATCCAGTCCTGCAAGAAGTCGCCAAACGGATCGAAAGGGTTGTTGGTAGCCGCGATACGGTTTCACAGCTTGGCTACCAAGAATTCGCCGTTCTTTTAACCGACATTAAGGACGACTGGAAAACAAAACAGGTTGCGCAAAAGATCCTGCAGGCCCTTTCAAAAGAGTTTGATGTTGGAAAAGACAAAGACATCGAATTCACCGCCAATATCGGGGTTTCGGTCTATCCACTTGACAGCACGAACGAGACAACCCTGCTGAAACAAGCAGAATCCGCTAGAGACCACGCCAAGTCAGAGGGTCACAACCAATTCCGCTTTTTCTCCAAAAGGATGAATGAAAGAGCGGCTCGCGCCTTGTTGCTCGAAACAACCTTAGGCAAAGCAATCGAGGACGGAGAGCTGGACCTCAGTTTTCAACCGGCAATCAATGTCGACACAGGCAAGTTGATTGTGTGCGATGCGGCGGTTTACTGGCAAAACAAACAACTTGGATTGGTCACCGCAGCGGAGATCACCAGTGCAGCAGAGGACGCAGGTCTTACGCAAGCTCTTGGGAAATGGACCCTTCAACAAACCTGTACCTTTTACCGGTCCATAGTTGATGAGGGGCACAGACTGCCAGCCATCAGCATCAGTGTCTCAAGCCATCAATGCTGTGATCCAGAGTTTTCGCAGACTTTAAAAGCTGCCTTGAAATCAGCGGACATAGATCCTTCTGGTCTGCGGCTGGAGCTATCTGATGGTTTATCAAGCAGGCAGATACCCGATTTACAGAACACTTTCCCAAGGCTGGCCGGCCTCGGTGTGAAAGTGACTTTGGGCAACTTCGGGATCAGCACAACATCTCTAGAAGAGCTAACAAGTCTTCCCATCGATATGCTGAAGATCGATCGCGCTCTTACTGACGACGCCATCCAAGACCCCAACCGGCAAAAGCTCGTTAAGGCGATCACCACGATGGCAAACTCAATGAACATCCAGGTGATCTGTAATGGAGCCGACACTCGCGAAGTATGTTTGCTGCTACGCAGTCTCGGCTGCTCTTTTGTTCAAGGAGACTATGTTGCTCCACCGATGGATCCAAGCTCGTTCAAGAAATATATCAGAGAAAAAAATCCAAAGGATCAGAGCATTTCGGCCACGGGATGATCTTATGCACAGAGGAAGCGACAACAACTCAACATCATTAAGTATTTTTTGTATCTGTTTAGAATATCTTAGAAATTGGACCAACATTGTGAAATATCGCAATAACGCTTTTAGTTGCATTGCTTGTTCTTGCACACAAAAATACGTTTTGTTTTAGGCGCAACGACTGCCAGGGAGGGAGGCCACAAATGAAACTAGTGAATACTTTGAACGGCTACGCCTTCAAAACTACCCTTATTGCTGGTCTTGCGGTCTTTTGGCTCTTGGTGGCCGGCCACTTTGCCGCACAAGCTCAAGGCAGCAGTTTGGATGAGTTCTGGTCACTGGCGGAATTCACAGAACTGAACGAAAGACAAAAACAAACATCGGATAACTTCACCAAACGCGTTTCAGCCGATGCCATCAAAATCGATGGGGCGCTAGAGCCAGTCAAGATCGCTGTTATCTACCCGGGAAAACAAGCGTCTGACTATTGGCGTCGGAGTTTGAGTTCATTTGAAGCCCGTTTGGCTGAAATTGGTCTGCCGTACGAGATTGGATCCTTTTTCTCCGGCTCTTCGTCTTATGTCGGTAACCAAGCCCAACTCATTACCGAAGCCTTGAAAAACGATCCGGATTATCTGGTTTTCACGCTCGACGCTTTGCGCCACAAGCCGATTGTCCAACGCTTGATTGCCCGTGGGCGACCCAAAGTAATCTTGCAAAACATCACGACGCCCTTGAAAGCGTGGCGTGACCGACAGCCGTTCCTATATGTCGGCTTCGATCATGTGACCGGGACAGAGCTCTTGATCGACTATTACAAAAAACGCCTTGGTACAAAAAAGAACTTCGCAATTCTGTTCGGGCCACGCGGATACGTTAGCCGGGCCCGGGGCAATACATTTCTGCAGGCTTACTCCGATCCGGACAGCATGAATCTCAAAGCCTCTTATTATGTCGGCTATGACCGGCAGAAATCACGGGATGCAGCGGAGCGGATCCTTGATGAAAACCCAAACCTGGACTTCATTTACGCCTGCTCCACCGATATAGCGCTTGGCGCAATCGACGCGATTAAAAGCCGCAACCGCCAAGCAAATGTCATCACCAACGGCTGGGGCGGCGGCAGTGATGAACTCGATGCTATCCTCAAAGGTGAGCTGGAAGTAACGGTCATGCGTATGAACGATGACAACGGTGTTGCCATGGCGGAAGCCATTGTTCTGGATCAATCTGGAAAGAGCGCTGAAATCCCGATCGTCTTCTCCGGAGAATTCGCTGTTGTATCAAAAGAAAACTCAGCAGAAGATATCAATGAACTAAAAGCGCGGGCGTTCCGGTATTCGAAATGAAGACTAAAGGACTTAAGTTCAGCTGGTTGATCGGAAGCCTATTTGTTATCGGCTTGATGGCGACCGGCATTGCGATTTTCGGAATTACCTTTCTTGGAAGCCTTTCCATCGCTGAACTGGAAGCCCAGCGTTATGCCGAACGTGATCAGTCGCTAGCCCGACTCGTATTTGAATCCCATCTTAAAAGCATCGAAGATCAGCTCAGGACAACGGCCGTTGATCAGGATTTGATCGACTCGGTAAATGAATACGATTCCGGAAAAGCGACGCGCATTTTGGAATTGGCCGGACAGAATTCATCAGGCGCATTGCCGGACGTTCTAATCCTGGATCATGAAAAGCAAATGGGCTGGTTGAATGCCAGTCTCGCCCTTGTCGATGTTGGCGCGGTGTTGCCGGGACAGACGTTGCGGACGATGCCGCCGGATGTATGGCGGTTTTACAGTGATCAATCGACAGACCAGCCAACAAACCTGGCTGTTATTGCAATTCCTGTCATTAACCCCGAAGACGGCCGGGTTATTGCCAGACTGATCGGCGGCAGTTTGATCAATGACTCATTTACTCTTTTGGATAGTCTTTCCAATGTCCTGAGCGTTCAGGACATTGCCATTGTTCATCGCAATCAAACGCTTGCGTCTTATGGGGTGTTCACCGACCCTGCTCATGTTCAGGAAGTGCTTGCACTGCTTGGGGACAAATCGAATGTCCTCTGGGAAGCCAAACTTTTTACAAAGTCCGTCCTCGAAGCAGGAGATTCTGGCAGTCCGATTTATGTGATCGCCGAAGAGCCCAGCGACACACTTAACAACATTGAAGACACCTATCTGGACATCTTCTTTCCATTTCTCCTTTACATCGGCATAGCGTCGATCGCGGCAGCTTACCTCGTCAACCAGATCACAGCATCCAGCCTTGCCTCCCTGGTTAGCTATGCCAGTGCACGCGCTGACAACAACAAATCAGAGCAGTTCGAACAAGGACGAATTGCTGAATACAATTTGCTAGGTTCACTGTTTGATAAAGCGTTTGCGTCTGTTCAAAAAACCAATGCGCAATTCCGGGAACTTATCGACGGATCGCTGCAGGGGATCGTTATTCATTCAAACTCGAAGATCCTCTATGTAAACGATGCACTGCTGCAAATACTGGGGTACGACGCTGACGAAATCGATCAACTCGTCGGCCAATCTATCTGGAAAATCTATGCCCCAGAAGAGCATGAACGCATGCGCAATTACCGTAGGATTCGTGAAGTGGGTGGCGTAGCACCTACTGTTTATGAGGTCATTGCGCACAGTAAATCCTGTGACCCGATTTGGATCGAGCAACACGTTCGCATGACAACTTGGAACGATGCTCCAGCTATTCACACCACCATTACCGATATTTCAGATCGAAAAGAGCAGGAAAAACTCATTGAGCAACATGCAAATTATGATGCCTTGACCAGCTTGCCGAACCGAAATCTCTTCCTCGACCGTTTACGTCAAAGCCTGGCTCAGCAAGAAAAAACGGATGCCACCGGGGCTGTGCTCATTATCGATATCGACCGGTTTAAAGCTGTCAACGACCTTTACGGACATGAGGTGGGTGACCCTATCCTGCAAACTATCGCAAAACGGATAGAAACCATTGTCGATAGCAGCGACACGGTTTCTAGGATCGGCGGTGATGAATTTGCAGTTCTGCTGACTGATACGGAAGACGATTGGGAAATAGAACGAATTGCTCAAGATATTCTGCATAACATCTCAAGAAAAATTAATGCCGAAGCAGGCAAAGAAATTGTGTTGACCGCTAGCGCTGGGATTTCGGTCTATCCATTTGATGGAACAACCGAGACAGCTTTGCTGAAACAAGCCGAGGCCGCTAGAAACCAGGCCAAATCGGACGGCGGCGACCGGTTCCGTTTTTTCTCCAAAAAGATGAATGAACGAGCGACCCGTGCCCTGCGGCTCGAAGCAGCGCTGCGCCGCGCCATTGAGAACGACCAGCTGGAAATCCACATCCAGCCAATCATCGAGTGCGTATCGGGGACCGTGGCCGGCTGTGAGGCTCTTGCCCGATGGAACGACCCAGAACTTGGCATCGTTTCGCCCGGTGAATTTATTCCGATTGCAGAAGACACCGGGCTGATTGTCCCCTTGGGAAAACAGGTCTTGAAAAAGGCCTGCGAGTTCTACCGGGAATGCACTGAGCGCGGCTATGACCTTGGCGGGATCGGCGTCAATATCTCGCCACGCCAATGCCGGGAAGACGGTTTTATCAATTTTGTAAAAGCCACCCTTGATGAAACGGACATCTCGCCGCGCAGCCTCACATTAGAGATCACCGAGAGCATGATGTTCGATGACAGTCAGATCGACCCTGTCGCGCTGTTGACGGCCATCAAGAGCCTTGGTGTGAAGATATCTCTGGACGACTTCGGGACCGGCTATTCTTCCTTGAGTTATCTAAAACGCTTGCCGATCGATACGCTCAAGATCGACCGGTCTTTCATCAAGGACATTGAAACCGATAAGGACGACCAGGCACTGGTCAATGCCATTGTCACCATGGCACATGCACTCTCGATTGGTGTCATTTGCGAGGGGGTCGAAACCCGCAAGCAAAACACCATCTTGATGCACATGGGATGCCGTGAGATTCAGGGTTTTTACTTTGGCAAACCGATGCCTCAGGATGAATTCTTTGAGTTCCTGGAGGAAGAACCCTTCAAAGCCGAACTGCAGCTGAAAGTCAGTTAGAGCCAGGTCTACAAGGCTCAGGGTGGATCAATTAAAAACGCAGGTGCCGCAAAGCACCTGCGTTTTCTTTTTGTCTAATTTGGAAAGGCTTAGCCTTCGTCTTTCGGGATTTCCTTACCGGTTTCCTGATCAACGACTTTCATGGACAGGCGGACCTTGCCGCGCTCGTCAAAGCCCATGAGCTTGACCCAGACCTTGTCGCCTTCCTTGATCACGTCTGTGACCTTTGCGACTTTCCTCGGGGCCAGTTGGGAAATATGAACCAGGCCGTCTTTCGCGCCGAAGAAGTTCACGAATGCGCCGAAGTCAACGCACTTCACAACAGTACCTTCGTAGATCACGCCAACTTCCGGCTCAGCTGCGATGGAGTTAATCCAGTTGACAGCTGCCTTGATGGCCTTGCCATCGGAAGAGGCGATCTTGACGGTGCCGTCGTCTTCAATGTTGACCTTTGCGCCGGTCTTTTCAACGATCTCACGGATAACCTTGCCGCCCGAACCGATGACTTCACGGATCTTGTCGACCGGAATTTTCATCATTTCGATGCGCGGTGCGTGTTCGCCAAGCTCTGCGCGGGCTTCTGTAATGGCATTGGCCATTTCGCCGAGGATGTGGATCCGGCCGCCTTTGGCCTGCTCCAGAGCGACCTTCATGATCTCTTCGGTGATACCGTCGATCTTGATGTCCATCTGCAGCGAGGTAATGCCGTTTTCAGAACCGGCCACCTTGAAGTCCATGTCGCCGAGGTGATCTTCGTCACCCAGGATGTCGGACAGGACTGCGAAGCGCTCGCCTTCCTTGATCAGGCCCATGGCGATACCGGCAACCGGTGACTTCAGCGGCACACCCGCATCCATCAGCGCCAGAGAGGTACCGCAAACGGTTGCCATGGAGGACGAACCATTGGATTCGGTGATCTCGGAAACAACCCGCAGGGTGTACGGAAATTCGTGGTGCGCCGGCAGCATCGGGTTGATCGCGCGCCAGGCCAGCTTGCCGTGACCGATTTCGCGGCGTCCCGGAGAGCCCATACGGCCGGTTTCACCAACAGAGTATGGCGGGAAGTTGTAGTGCAGCATGAAGTGGGACTTCACAGTGCCTTCCAGAAGGTCGATGAATTGCTCATCTTCGCCAGTACCGAGGGTCGCAACAACGAGGCCCTGCGTTTCACCGCGAGTGAAGAGAGAAGACCCGTGCGCACGCGGCAGAATGCCGACTTCAGACGAAATCTGGCGCACGGTAGACAGGTCACGGCCGTCGATACGGGTGCCGGTGTCCAGGATGCCGCCGCGAACGATTTCAGCTTCCAGCTTCTTGAATTGTTCGCCGAGCACGTTGCTTTCAACAGCTTCGCCTTCGGCAGCGTTGGTGATCAGCGCCTCGACGACTTTTGCCTTGGCAGCGTCTACAGCGTTCTTGCGGTCGGTTTTTGTCGTGATCTTGTAGGCAGCGGCCAGATCGTCAGCTGCAATACCCTTCACTTTGCCGAACAGCTCGGAATGATCTGCTGCAACGAATTCACGCGGCTCTTTCGCACCAGCTTCCGCCAGCTTGATGATCGCATCGATGACCGTCTGGAAGCCCTTGTGGCCGAACATAACGGCGCCGAGCATGATGTCTTCGTCGAGTTCCTTGGCTTCAGACTCAACCATCAGAACCGCATCATTGGTACCGGCAACAACCAGATCCAAAGCGGATTCCGGCATGTCGTCAACCATCGGGTTCAGCACATATTCGCCGTCGATGTAACCAACGCGCGCGCCGCCGATCGGGCCCATGAACGGAACACCGGAAAGCGTCAGGGCAGCAGAGGCTGCGACCATTGCCAGGATGTCCGGAGCGTTTTCCATGTCGTGCGACAGGACCGTGATGACGACCTGGGTGTCGTTCTTGTAGCCATCGGCAAACAGCGGACGGATCGGACGGTCGATCAGACGGGACGTCAGGGTTTCGTGCTCAGACGGACGGCCTTCACGCTTGAAGTAGCCACCCGGGATCTTACCAGCGGCAAACGCCTTTTCCTGGTAGTTCACGGTGAGCGGGAAAAAGTCCTGGCCGGCACGCGGCTCTTTGGCGGAAACAACAGTCGCCAGAACCTTGGTTTCGCCGTAAGTCGCCATAACAGCGCCGTCGGCTTGACGGGCAACCTTGCCCGTTTCGAGTACGAGCGGACGTCCGCCCCAGTCGACTTCTACACGATGAATATCAAACATCATCTGTCCTTAACATAGACTGCCTGCCCCGCCGCTATTCCTCAGCGGTCCATCTGGGGCAAACACATTCCCGGTCGGCCCCGGATGGGCCGGTTACCGGCGGACAGGTCATGGGCAAGACGGCAAGCTGCTTTTCAATGAATTCGAAAAGACGCTGGCAATCCTGCCCCATGACTTGTCACGAGGTTTCTATAGAGTGTTTGCTTCCAAAAGGGAAACACTCAAAGGCCGCAGGAATGGAAGAAAACAGTCCCGTTGCCATAAAGAAAAACGCGGCGGGCAAGCCCACCGCGTTGATCAAGTCTAAAACAAGCCTTAGCGGCGAATGCCAAGACGCTCGATCAGCGACTTGTAACGCTCTTCGCTTTTGCCACGCGTGTAGTCCAGAAGGGACCGGCGGGAGGCAACCATCTTCAAAAGACCGCGGCGGGAGTGGTTGTCCTTGCCATGCTCTTTGAAGTGTTGGGTCAGGTTGTTGATACGCTCGGTGAGGATCGCAACCTGGACTTCCGGAGAACCGGTGTCGCCTTCTTTGGTGGCGAATTCTTTCATGAGCTCAGCTTTGCGCTCTGCAGTGATCGACATCGCTCTTCCTTTCAAGAGGTAGGCCCGTTGACCGGGCGCGTTGAACTGCCGGAATACCGGCCTGATCCATCAGTCGCCAGAGCCGAGATGTCGGTCAGCAAAGGTTCTTGAAGGACGAATTGAGCCTTAATGCCCAATGGCGGCGGAATATGGCGGAAATCCGGGAAAAAGGAAAGCGGAATCTTGGATTTTGTTTCTGGAATTTTTCGCACCGCAACAGACACCTTTCAACAGAGTGTTGGCCCGCAAGAATTGACAACCGTAGATCTACAAACCAATGTGCCTCGTACCAGGGGTGTCCCGGCAAGGGGCTGAGATTCTGATGTGCTCATAAGAGCGGCGCAGTGACCCGTTGAACCTGATCCAGTTCATACTGGCGTAGGGATGGTCTGAAAAATGCTGCTTTCTTGTCCGTATCTTGCGGAACATCATAATCTGTTTTGCGTGCCATCGCCTGTGAGCTGGATCTCTTTTTCTAAGAGAGGAGCTCATAAACAATGTCATTTAGCCCCAAACCGGTCCCAGCCGTCACCACCGGCCCGCTGCCCGCGTCCCAGAAGACCCATCAAACCGGTGAGATCTATCCCGATATACGCGTGCCCATACGAGAGATTTCGGTGCACCCGACGGCCGGCGAGCCGCCGGTAACCGTCTATGACGCCTCTGGTCCCTATACAGATCCGGATGCATCAATCGCCATCGACCGTGGCTTGCCCCGGCTGCGCGAAACCTGGGTTTCTGGCCGGGGCGACACGGAAATGTACCAGGGCCGCGCGCTCAAACCGGAAGACAACGGCTTTGCCGCCGGCGACCGGCTGACACCGGAATTTCCGGAAAGCCATTTGCCGCGCAGGGCGACGGGCGGCAAGGCCGTCACCCAGATGGCCTATGCCCGCGCCGGGATCATCACACCGGAAATGGAGTTTGTTGCCATCCGCGAAAACCTTGGCCGCCAGGCTGCGGCAGAAAAATTGGAGCGGGACGGCGAAAGCTTTGGGGCAGACATTCCGGATTTCATCACGCCGGAGTTCGTTAGGGACGAAATTGCCCGCGGGCGGGCGATCATTCCGGCAAACATCAACCACCTGGAAAGCGAGCCGATGATCATCGGGCGGAATTTCCTGGTCAAAATCAATGCCAACATCGGTAACTCTGCTGTCACCTCCTCCATGGCCGAGGAAGTTGAAAAAATGGTCTGGGCAATCCGCTGGGGGGCCGATACGGTGATGGACCTTTCCACTGGCCGGAACATTCACAACACCGCGACTGGATCATTCGCAATTCGCCTGTTCCGATCGGCACCGTTCCCCTTTACCAGGCGCTGGAAAAAGTGAACGGCATTGCCGAAGACCTCTCCTGGGACGTTTACCGCGACACCTTGATCGAACAGGCTGAACAGGGCGTGGACTATTTCACAATCCACGCGGGCGTACGCCTTCACTATGTGCCGTTCACCGCCAACCGGGTGACCGGGATTGTCTCACGCGGCGGGTCGATCATGGCCAAGTGGTGCCTGCATCACCACAAGGAGAGTTTTCTCTATGAGCATTTTGAGGATATCTGTGATATCGCACGGGCCTATGATGTGTCCTTCTCCCTCGGCGACGGCCTGCGTCCAGGATCCATTGCCGATGCCAATGACGCCGCGCAGTTCGCCGAACTCGAAACCCTTGGTGAACTGACACAGATCGCCTGGGCAAAAGACTGTCAGGTGATGATCGAAGGTCCAGGCCATGTGCCGATGCACAAGATCAAGGCCAATTTGGACAAGCAGCTTGAAACCTGCGGCGAAGCCCCGTTCTACACGCTTGGGCCTCTGACCACCGATATCGCACCTGGTTATGACCACATCACATCAGCGATTGGAGCGGCGCAGATCGGCTGGTATGGCACGGCGATGCTGTGTTACGTGACGCCGAAAGAACATCTAGGTCTGCCGGACCGCGACGACGTGAAAACCGGTGTAATCACCTACAAGATTGCGGCTCATGCGGCCGATCTTGCGAAAGGGCATCCAGCGGCAAAAATCCGGGATGATGCGCTGTCCCGGGCGCGCTTCGAATTCCGCTGGGAAGATCAATTCAATCTGTCACTGGATCCTGACACCGCACGCTCGTTCCATGACCAGACCTTGCCTAAGGAAGCGCACAAGGTGGCGCATTTCTGCTCCATGTGCGGGCCGAAATTCTGTTCCATGCGGATCTCGCATGACATCCGGACAGAAGCCCAGAAAGAAGGTATGGAGGTGATGGCCGCCAAATACCGCGCCGGCGGCGATCTCTACATACCGGCAGACCCAGGCGAATAGGCGAACCCTTTTGCAAAGGCCATGCCCGAGGTATCGGGCATGGTTGCTTCAGTCTTCGGCAAGTTCGTCCTCAATCAAGTCCGCTGCCGCCAGTCCGCTCAAATAGGCTCCATGTGTCGTGCCGTGAAACTCGAACGTTGTGTGCTCGCCGGCAAATAGAATCGTGTTCTCGACGGGCTTTGCAAAGCGGTCAAAATCTTCAGATGTATTACCGACAGCCGAATAGGAGTAGGCACCAAAAGTGAACGGGTCTTCCGACCAACGCGTCGCCAGATGATCAACAGGCTCGGGAATGCCGTCACCAAACATCGCACGCAGCGCCCTCATGCAGTCGGCGATCATTTCAGGATCGCTCATTTGCTCGGCGACAAACGGATAGTCACCAACGCAGACCCCCAAAAGGATGTTTTCCGGGCTGAACGTCCGGTAATTGACAAAATAGTTCCAGCGGCCTTTCGGGTCACTCATATAGCCGAAATACTGAACATCCGTGGGCCAGAACGGCGCATCAAATTTCAAGGCCAGTTTGGTGACACTGCCGAAACCAATTTTCTCAATGCTATTTTGGTGCGATGCCGGGAGCGGCGGGACGAAAGTAAGTGCGCCCTTTTTCAGGACACCGAGCGGTACCGTGCAAACGACATAATCGGATTCATAGGTGCCGTTGGATGTATGAACCGCTGCACCATCGCCATCTTCATATTCGATGGCCTCAACCACCGTCTCGAAGCGAATGTCGAGGTCAGCGGCCAAGCTTTTGGGGATCTGGTCGTAACCGTCCGGCAAAATAACATCGGCGCCCTCGAACTCGTTGTCTTCATCGAAATAATAAGCCGACAATTTGTCGATCGGGCCGCCGGTCGAGAACTCCGTATAGGCGCTCATCATCCAGCGCAGCACCGGGTCGTTGAGGCTTTCTTTGGAAACTCGCTGGATCGCCCCGGACAACGGCTGATCATTGTCAAAGGTGTCGTCAACCCGCTTGTAGAGGCGCATCAGGTCACGATACTTGGAGTTGATCTTGGATCTCACAACAGCATCGCCATCTTGGGTAAAGACCTGATAGCTTTCGTCTGAGGTGATAAAAGTCGGCGCGTCGATCGCACGTGCCAGTTTTGAAATCGGGTTTCCGTCGGGCCTGTGGATCCAGCCGGCGCCGACCTCAAATGGCGCGCCCAAGGACCAATCTGTCCGGATCCGCCCACCGACGGCAGACGTCGCCTCGAGGACCACAACAGTGTATCCAAGATCCTTGAGGCGCCGGGCAGCAGCCAGACCTGCGATGCCTGCCCCAATCACAATCACATCGAAGTCGTCGTTCTCGGCTTTCGCAGTGCTTGCAGTCAGGAAGGGCGCAGACAGTGCCGCGGCAGCGCCTGTTTTCAGGATTTGGCGCCGCGTTGCCCGCCCGAGAATATCAGAAAAGACCTTCCGACCGCGCTTCATAATGCCGCCTTGCCCAGTGGTTCACGTTTGTATCTGGGCATCATGCCACGGCTGGATCAAAACGTCAGGAAGGGATCGCAGATATGGCTTTAGAGATGAAAAACCCGGCTCGGCTGAAAGCGGCCCTTCTCGATCGCGCCGATGGCGACGGGAACACTTGCGTGGCTGGCAAAGGCGACATCACAGTTCAGCGGGGCGTCCCGGCCACGCAGAAGCACCGCCATGCCCTTTTTGATCTTGGCTGCATCGTCATCCGAGACTGTGACTTCAACCAGCTCATCCATCGCCTCGCGCACCGGCAAGACAAACTCTTCTACCAGCTCATCGACACCCGCACCTTCTTCAAGCTCTTCTGCCATCTGAAGGATTTCATCCAACGCGACCAGATCCTCTTCACCGAACGGCCCGACCAGCAAGCGGCGCAGTTCGGTGACATGACCGCGCGTGCCCAGCCGGCGGCCGATATCACGGGCAAGTGCGCGGACATAGGTGCCTTTGCCGCATTCCGCTTCAAAGACAGCGCGGTTTACATCCGGGCATTCCACGAGGTCCAGCCGGTGCATGTCGATCGGCCGGGCTTCGAGTTCAACCTCTTCGCCGTCGCGGGCGAGATCATAGGCACGTTCCCCGGCCACCTTGATCGCCGAGAACTTCGGTGGAACCTGCATGATCTCACCAACAAATTCGGGCAAAACCAAGCGAATGGCATCCGTATCCGGCCGCACATCAGACGTCGCGATCACTTCGCCTTCGGTGTCGTCGGTGTTGGTTTCTGCGCCCCAGGTCACCTCGAACCGGTAAACCTTTCGACCGTCCATCACAAAAGGCACCGTTTTCGTGGCCTCACCAAAGGCGACCGGCAGCAGACCGGACGCCCGCGGATCGAGCGTGCCAGCATGGCCGACCTTTTGCGGTGAAAATATCCGCTTGATCTTGCCAAGCGCCTCGTTGGAGGTGATGCCATAGGGCTTGTCCAGCACCAGCCAGCCGTTGATCGTGTTCTTTTTTCTTTTGAATTGCTGTTTGCGGGCCATTTGGATTTTCTGTCAGGCAAAATTCGGACGCGGTCGTCATGCCCGGGCAGAACCCGGACAGCTAATGTCTTTGTCGTTCAAAGACAGTCACGGCAAATGAGATTATCAGTTCTCGGTATCGGTCTCTTCATCACTCGCCAGATCCCTGGAGACTTCCGGCGAATGCAGCAGCGTTTCGATCCTGTCATCATCATCAAACCTGGTATCGAGCACAAAGCGCAAGTCCGGCATGTATTTCATTGTCAGCCGGCGCGACACCTGACCACGCAGGTATTTGGCGCTGCGATTAAGAGCCTTTTCGACCTTTTCCGCGTTCACGCCGCCAAGGGGCATGACGAGACATGTTGCCAAACGCAGATCCGGTGTCATCCGCACTTCGGGAATGGTGATGATGACACCATCCAGATCCGGATCGGACATCCGTCCGCGGGTCAGAATGTCGGATAATTCTTTGCGCACCGTTTCGCCAACCTTGAGCTGGCGCTGCGATGGTCCGCGGCTGTCCTGTCCAGAATGTTTCGCCATTTGAATGGTCCTAACCAGAGCCGATAGGGGGCTCCAAATGCAAGGGCGCCGGCGTGACCTTTAAAGTCCCGCCGGCGCGAATGTCTTCCGATTGGTTCCGGCGTTTAGAGCGAGCGTTTGATGTGCTCGACGCGGAAACACTCGATTACGTCGCCCGGACGCATGTCCTGGTACTTGGTGAAGTTCATGCCGCATTCCTGACCGGATTCGACAGACTTGACCTCGTCCTTGAAGCGCTTGAGCGTGCCCAATTCGCCTTCGTGGATAACCACGTCGTCGCGGATGAGGCGAACCTGCGCGCCGCGCTCCACGACACCTTCGGTGACCAAACAACCAGCAACCTTGCCAACTTTGGAGATGTGGAAGATTTCCTTGATCTCCGCGTTGCCGAGGAAAGTCTCGCGGCGTTCCGGCGACAGCAGGCCAGACATGGCTGCCTTGATGTCATCGACGAGATCATAGATCACGTTGTAATAACGAACTTCGATGCCATCACGCTGAGCTGCTTCTCGCGCCTGTTTGTTGGCACGAACGTTGAAGCCCAGGATCGGCGCCTTGGAGGCTGAGGCGAGGGTGATGTCGCTCTCTGTGATGCCACCAACACCTGACAATAGGATGCGCGCACCCACTTCGTCGGTGCCAAGCTCGTTCAACGCGTGAACGATCGCTTCGGCAGACCCTTGAACGTCTGCTTTGAGCACCAGCGGGAATTCCTTGCGGCCAGTTTCCTGCAGACGGTTCATCATCTGCTCAAGAGAGCCACGGGCACCAGAGGCAACCACAGAGGCTTTCTCACGGATCTGACGCTGGCGGTAATCGGTGATTTCACGAGCGCGTGCTTCGTTTTCAACCACGGCGACCATGTCGCCAGCAGCCGGTGTTCCCTGGAAGCCGAGGACTTCGACCGGTTTGGCCGGGCCTGCTTCTTTCACCTGCTTGCCGTTTTCATCCAGCATTGCGCGAACGCGGCCCCACTCAGCGCCAGCGACGAGAATGTCACCCGGCTTGAGAGTACCTTTCTGGACGAGGACAGTAGCAACCGGACCACGGCCACGGTCGAGCTGTGCTTCAATGACGATACCTTCTGCGGTCCGGTCCGGGTTGGCCTGAAGTTCAAGAACTTCGGACTGCAACAGGATCATTTCCAGAAGCTTGTCGAGGTTCTGGCCAGACTTGGCAGACACTTCAACGTCAATGACGTCACCGCCCATGGATTCGGTCACAAGCTCTTCGCTCAGAAGCTCCGTGCGAACCCGGTTTGGATCGGCATCCGGCTTGTCCATCTTGTTGATGGCAACAATGATCGGAACATCGGCCGCCTTGGCGTGCGCAATAGCTTCTTTGGTTTGCGGCATGACACCATCGTCTGCAGCAACAACCAGGATCACGATGTCGGTCGACTTGGCGCCGCGGGCACGCATTTGGCTGAATGCCGCGTGGCCTGGCGTATCGATGAAGGTGATCTTGTTGCCGTCCTGCTCGACCTGGTAAGCGCCGATGTGCTGGGTAATGCCACCCGCTTCGCCGGTTGCCACCTTCGCTTTGCGGACAGCGTCGAGCAGAGATGTCTTACCATGATCAACGTGGCCCATGATGGTCACGACCGGCGGACGTGCCTGCAGGGTGCCCTCGTCATCATCAGAAGAGAAGAGCCCCTCTTCAACATCCGCTTCAGAGACACGCTTGACCGTATGGCCCATTTCTTCAGCGATGAGTTCAGCCGTGTCGGCATCGATCACATCGTTGATCTTGAGCATCTGGCCCTGCTTCATCAGAAGCTTGATCACATCAACGGCCCGCTCCGACATACGGTTGGCGAGTTCCTGAATGGTGATCGCTTCTGGAAGCGTGACTTCACGCATGACTTTTTCGCGAACGACCTGCTGCTGACCGCGTTTCGCCTTCTCCTGGCGGCGGCGCATGGACGCGAGTGAACGTGTGCGCTGACCATCGTGGCCGCCGGTCGCAGCCGAAATCGTTAGCTTCGAACGACGCCGATCATCACCGCCCTTCGGACGGGCAGGAGCCGGAGCCGGAGCCGCTTTGGGCCGTTTAACCGCACGGAGGTTCTTGTTGCGGTCGTCTGCGCCTGCTGCGGGACGTTCTTCCGCTTTCGGGCTGGCCGGTGCCGGCGACGCTTTGCGCTTGCCCATATCATTGAGATTGCGCGGCTTGCCTTCATCACGCCCCGGAGCCTTTCGGACTTCGCGCCGCTGAGCCGGACGATCCTGTTGGGCCGTTTTCGGAGCAGGCTTCTCGGCCGTCTTTTCAGCAGCCTCTTGGGCTTTTGCAGCCTCATCAGCTTTGGCCTGTTCGGCAGCAGCTTTTGCTTCTTCAGCTTCGCGCTTGGCACGCTCTTCTGCTTCGGCTTTCGCGCGAACTTCTTCTTCCTGTTTGCGCTGCGCTTCTTCTGCAGCGCGGCGCTTGGCGTCTTCTTCGCGGCGCGCGGCTTCTACAACCTCGCGTTCCTTGGCCATCTCCAGAGCTGCAGCGCGTGCTTTCGCTTCGCTCGGCGTCAGCGTCCGCAGAACGTTGCCGTTTCCTTTTTGGCGCTGCCCGCCTGCAGGTTTGCGGCCCTGGCGGCCAGCCGGAGCTTCCGGCTTGCGTGGCGCTTCGGCTGGCTTTTCAAGACGCTGCGTGACCGGTGCCGGAGCTTCAGGTTTCGGCTCCTGGCCCGGCAACACGACACGGCGTCTCTTTTTGTTCTCCACAACGACGTTTTTCGACCGGCCATGCGAGAAGGACTGGCGAACCGTTCCTGAATCGCCACCACCACGCTTGAGGCCAAGCGTTTTGCCACGCTCAACGCTGATTGTCTTGTCGTCTGGATTCTTCGTATCGCTCATATTGCCTTCAGTCCTGCGCAACCGCCCTGCTATGCGTTGCTCTTTTCGTCGTCTGCGACGGAATAGCCGCGAAATTGCTCCAAGTCACGTACCCGTGCCAAGAAATTTTCGCTGGCCTGCCCCGCAAGCAGTGCAGCATGTATCACATTTGACCGGCCCAATGCCAAATCCAATTGGTCCGAATCGAACAAACGGACGATTTGGCACCCGTTTGCTGGTTCTGTTCTGCCTGCGGACACCGCCGCCAGCTTCCGCACCCCGTCGTCCGCAGCATCGGAGGCATGGATCAGACCCGCGACAGTGTCCTGCCGCAAGGCTGCGTCAACTTTCGAATAGCCGGTGATTAGCTCACCGGCCTTGCGCGTCATGGAGAGCGCTTGAAGCGCTGCACGTTCCATAAGCGAATCGACCTGGTCTGCCAATCCTGGTTCAACGCGGGCTTCGGTTTTGAAGCCTCTGCCAAACACTTTCTTCCGGTCTTTTTCGGCAACAGCCACGACATCCTTCGACGCTGTTACCCAAACGCCGCGGCCTGGAAGAACCCTTTTCAGATCCGGAACCACTTGACTGTCTGGGTCAAGTACAAACCGGATCAGCGAGCTGATGGGCTGAACCTCCCTGGTAACGGCACATTGCCGTTCGGTTGGCTCATTCTTCCTGGGCACGCCGCCACTCCTCTAGATCAACCTGCAACAAAGCCGCTTACTTTAGAATGCAGATAAGTTGATCACTTCCATATTGCGGGAGGCTATTTGCCCCTCTCCATTAGCCGTTCAGGATCACGCCTGTTGGTGTGTCCTCAACAACCTCTTCTTCGGCCTCGGCCTCTTCCAGAACTTCTTCCTCTTCTGCCATCTGGGCAGCGAGTTCTTCTTCGGTGATCCAGCCGGCCGCCAAACGGGCCGCCATCACCATGTTTTCCGCATCAGCACGGGAAACATCATAGCCGGACAGCGCACCGTCGTAGCGCTTGGTTTCGCCGTCCTTGCGCTCGGTCCAGCCAACAAGGTCGTCGGCTGCACATCCTGCAAGGTCTTCCATCGTTTTGACGTCATCCTTGCCGAGGGCCACCATCATAGCGGTTGTCAGGCCATCAATCGAGCGCAGTTCGTCGGAAACACCAAGTTCGATCCGCTCTTCGTCCAATTTGGTTTCCAACTCGGACAGGTAATCGCGGGCACGCGCTTGAATTTCGACGGCAGTGTCGTCGTCGAAGCCCTCAATCATGGAAATCTCTTCGATCTCCACATAGGCAACTTCTTCAACCGACGTGAAGCCTTCAGTTGCCAGAAGCTGACCAACCATCTCGTCCACGTTGAGGGCTTCCATAAAGAGCTGCGAACGCTCTTGGAATTCCTTGGTGCGCCGGTCGGATTCTTCCTGCTCGGTCATAATGTCGATGGCCCAGCCGGTCAGCTGGGATGCCAGGCGGACATTCTGGCCACGGCGGCCAATAGCAAGAGACAATTGGTCGTCCGGAACGACAACTTCAATACGTTCCGCATCTTCATCGAGAACGACTTTGGCAACTTCAGCTGGCTGAAGCGCGTTGACGATGAAAGTCGCAGCTTCGTCGTTCCACGGAATGATGTCGATCTTCTCACCCTGGAGTTCGCCAACGACAGCCTGGACACGGCTGCCGCGCATACCGACACAGGCGCCGACCGGGTCGATCGAACTGTCCTTGGAGATCACAGCAATCTTTGCGCGGGACCCCGGGTCACGGGCAACAGATTTAATCTCAATGACGCCGTCGTAAATTTCCGGAACTTCCTGCGCGAACAGCTTCGCCATGAACTGCGGATGGGTCCGGGACAGGAAGATTTGCGGCCCACGCTGTTCGCGGCGCACATCGTAGATAAAGGCACGGATGCGGTCACCGGTGCGGAAGATCTCACGCGGGATCAATTCATCCCGGCGGACAATGCCTTCGCCGCGTCCCAGGTCCACAATAACGTTGCCGTATTCGGCCCGTTTGACCACGCCGTTGATGACTTCGCCAACACGGTCTTTGAATTCTTCATACTGACGGTCACGCTCGGCTTCACGCACCTTTTGGACGATCACCTGCTTGGCGGACTGGGCGGCAATCCGTCCGAAATCCAGCGGCGGCAGCGGCTCAGCAATGAAATCACCAAGATTGGCTTCCGGGTTGCGCGCCTGCGCGTCCTCAAGGGCAATATCAGTGGAGACATTTTCAACGGCTTCCACCACTTGAAGCAGCCGCTGCAGACGGATATCTCCGGTTTTCGGATTGATCTCTGCGCGAACTTCGGTCTCCGAGCCGTAACGTGAGCGGGCCGCCTTCTGGATCGCATCTTCCATAGCGTTGATGACGATCATCCGGTCGATCGACTTTTCCCGTGCAACTGCATCCGCAATTTGCAACAGTTCCAGCCGGTTAGCGCTGATTGCCATAGTCCACTCCTCTTGCGCCAAGGGTCGGGTCGGGCGCGTTTATCCAATTGCCAGCGAGCGCTACGCTCAGTTGGGCGAGTTATCCTGTGACAGCTCGTCTTCACTTTCGCCGCGTGCGGCCAGTGCCGCCTTTTCGGCCTGAAGAGCTGCTGTAATCAAATCGTCGGTCAACACCAGCTTTGCTTCGCCAATGTCCTCAAGCGGCAGCAGAACCATGTCCGGCTCATTCTCGCGCGCATCAGGCAAACGTAGTTTGGCCGCCGCGCCTTCCACGCCGAGCAAAGCTCCACGGAAGCGCTTGCGGCCATCCTGCATGACATCCATCTCAACTTTCATCTCGTGCCCTGCCCAACGCTCAAAGTCGCCAGCGCGCACCAGCGGCCGGTCGATGCCTGGTGAGGACACTTCCAGATGATAAGCCCGGTTGATCGGATCTTCCACATCCAGAGCGGGAGACACCGCTCGACTGATGGTTTCACAGTCCTCAACCGTCATGGTGCCATCCGGACGCTCTGCCATGATTTGCAGCGTGCAACCGTTTGCCGCGGTAATACGGGTGCGCACAAGACGGTAGCCGAGATCTTCAATAACCGGCTCAACAATTGCCGCAACCCGGGCATCAAGGCCCTGTTCAGTGACAATTCTCGGATCGCGTGCGCTCAACACCTGGCTCCATATTACCGTTTATAGCGGCGTTTGATCTCAGCAGGACATTTGGTGACTCGAGTTGTTTCGGGCAGCAGCCTGCTGATTGATTTCGATGTTTCCGGTTTGTGTAAGCCAAAAAGAGCGGGTCCCCGGCGGGCCCACTCTCAAGAGCTCATATAAGCCGTTTGAGATGAAACTGGGGCTGTATAACTCCAAACCAGCCCAAAATGCAAGGGTCTTGGCTACTTTGCTCCAAAAGAAGTTGCGCAGCAGCATTGCGAGCATTTTTGCCGCCGTTTCCGCTGCAGCTTCTGCCTAGCTGGTTTGGACGCGTAGGAACGTCAGATACCGGCCAACCCGGCCTTCACGGATCGCTTTGGCCTCATAGCGGGTTCCTGGCCAGCCATCCCAGGGTGTTTTCCAATCCGCCGCGGTTTCAGCTGTCCATTCGAATGCAGGGTGAGCGCGGCAATGGCGCAGCGTCCAGTCTATGTAGGTGTCGATGTCACTGGCAAACCGGAACTGACTGCCCGCCTTAAGCGCGCGAGCGTAACGGTCCAGGTTCTGTTCATTAATAAACCGGCGTTTCCAATGGCGCTTTTTGGGCCAGGGATCAGGATAGAGCTGATAGGCCAAATCAAGGGACGCTTCCGGCAGCCAATCCAGAACATTGACCGCATCATCATCATAGAGCCGGAGATTCTGCAGCCCCTCATCGGTCACAGCCGCAACGGCCTTTGCCATGCTACCGACAAAAGGCTCGATGCCGATAAATCCGGTTTTTGGATTGGTACGGGCCCGGTGTAACAGGTGCTCGCCGCCGCCAAATCCCACTTCCAGGCAGACTGTTTCGACTCCGGTCTTAAAGAGGTCCTTCAGGTCTGAGGGTGGTGGCGCGGTCAGGTCAAGCGACAACTCTGGCAGCACATCTGTCATGAGCGCCTCACGGCGCGGACTGAGCGGCTTGCCTTTGCGTCGGCCAAAAAAGGAACCTTCGTAACGATCTGTCATAGCTTCAAACCAAATCGCCGGCCAAGACGGCCGGCGATTTTCATCTTGTTGGTGTCGCGTCTTTGGCGCTGCTTATCCTGCAAGCGGACGCAGTTCGTCAACCAGATCAGTTTTTTCCCAAGAGAACCCACCGTCGGCCTCCGGCTGCCGGCCGAAATGACCATAAGCAGCTGTGCGTTCGTAGATTGGGTTGTTGAGCTTCAGATGCTCACGGATACCACGCGGGCTGAGACCCATGACTTCGCGCAATGTCACTTCCAGCCGGGCTTCATCGCACCGGCCGGTGCCATGCAGATCGACATAGACCGACAGAGGATCGGAGACGCCAATCGCGTAGGACAGCTGTATTGTGCAGCGGTCTGCGAGATCTGCTGCGACAACGTTCTTGGCAAGATAGCGGGCCGCATAGGCCGCGGACCGGTCCACCTTGGTCGGGTCTTTGCCGGAGAATGCTCCACCGCCGTGGGGCGCGGCGCCGCCATAGGTATCGACGATAATTTTGCGGCCGGTAAGGCCGGCATCGCCATCAGGACCACCGATAACAAAGGCGCCGGTCGGGTTCACATGCCAAACAGTCTCACCTGAGATCCAGCCGTCCGGCAATGCTGTGCGGATGTAGGGCTCGACAATCGCCTGAACATCACGGGATGTCAGCGCCGGGTCGAGATGCTGGGTCGACAGGACAATCGAGGTTACGCCAACCGGCTTGCCGTTTTCGTAACGAATGGTCACCTGACTCTTGGCATCCGGACCAAGAACCGGTTCCTTGCCAGATTTGCGGGCCTCGGCCAGCAACTGCAGGATTTTGTGCGAATACAGGATCGGCGCCGGCATCAGCTCTTCGGTTTCGCGGCACGCATACCCGAACATGATCCCTTGATCACCCGCACCTTCATCTTTGTTGCCACCAGCATCAACGCCTTGTGCGATGTGGGCAGACTGGGCATGTAGATGAACTGCGATGTCACAATTTTCCCAATGAAACCCATCCTGCTCATAGCCGATGTCTTTCACCGCCATGCGCGCTAGATGAGCGATATATTCATTGGTGATGGTCGCCGGTCCGCGGGTTTCTCCCGCAATTACAATCCGATTGGTTGTCGCTAGCGTTTCTGCAGCAACACGGGCTTCCGGCATTTCTCTAAGGTAGGCATCCACAACCACATCGGAGATGCGGTCACAAACCTTGTCCGGATGTCCTTCAGACACGGATTCGGAGGTAAAAAGGTAATTCTGACGTGCCATTGGCGATCGTCCTTCTGGGAATGAATACAAAGAAGCGGCGATAACTACCGCCGCTTCAGTTGCCATCAATCTAAGAAGTTTGGGGCCACGTCAAGAAGATGGTTATTTTTTATTATTCATCGCCGGCAAGCGATCTAACCAGATCCACGATCCGGCGCCGGACCTTCGGGTCTTCTATGCGCACGAATGCCTTGTTCAGGGACAGACCTTCCGACGAGGAGAGGAAGTCGACGACGTAGGACGTTGGCTGAGTTTCACCAAAGCCTTCCGCCTCTTCCGGAGTTCCCGGTGCATCTTCAAAGAAGAAGGAAACCGGAACTTTCAAGATGGTCGCAATGTGTTGCAACCGGCTGGCACCAATTCGGTTGGTACCTTTTTCGTATTTTTGGATTTGTTGGAACGTAATGCCAAGAGCTTCGCCAAGCTTTTCCTGACTCATACCAAGCATCATACGGCGCAAGCGGACCCGGCTGCCAACATGAATGTCGATCGGATTCGGAGATTTCTTACTGGGCATCGGCGTTGTTCTTTCTAATATCCAATGGGCCGCTAACAGCCTTGTTTTATTTATTACGCAAGCCCATCCAGGTTCCCACAAACCCAAAAAGAAGAAAGTCCGCCCGCAACTTCTCGCTTGCGCCTACGTTAGCTTTCAATCAGCTATGTCACGGTTGTATCACACTTCTTTCACTCAACTCAAACAAAAAATATCAATTTAAGCGCGAAAATCGGTTGTACCTGCGAATACTGGAGAAAATTACAATAATAATCGAAATAATCAGCACCGGAGCATTCTGAAAACTCCGATAAAACGTTTCATCAATTTGTTTTGGAAGCTTGGCGTCGATCAACCCTTTGTCGAAAATCGCAAGTTTAGATAATATACGTCCATGGCCATCGATCATACCGGAGATGCCCGTGTTGGCTGCACGAACCGTCGGCACACCCGTTTCTATCGATCGCAGCTGGGCTTGCGCAAAATGCTGGTAGGGACCCGGGGTGTGGCCGAACCAAGCATCATTTGTCACATTCAGAAAAAAGGCTGGTCTTGGTGACGCGCTTGCTGTGATTACCGGAAATATCGCCTCATAACAAATCAGCGGAAGAAAACTGAAATCTTCAAAGACCGTAAGCGGCCGTCGCTGAAATCCGGCCTGGAATCCCACACCTGGGCCGGCCAAATTGCTGATCCCAACTTGGTCCAACACCTGTTTGAAGGGAACGTATTCGCCAAACGGCACGAGGCGCACCTTGTCATAGAGCCCGCTCACGGCGCCGTCGCCGGTGATTGTATAGATACTATTGAAATAGAGCGGCCCATTTTCACCTGCCTCCACCCGAACCGCCCCAACGGCAAGTTCATTGTGTGTCCCAAGTGCCGCTGAAATCCGCCTCAAGGCGCCAGGCTCGCGGGTTAAGAGAAATGGGATTGAAGATTCGGGCCACACAACCAAACGCGGAACACCAACCCGTGCACCGCCTCCAAGCGGCGCCTCTGTCATGTCCAAATACGTTTGGAAAATCTGATCACGCAGCTCCGGCTGCCACTTGTCCTTTTGACTGACTGCAGGCTGCACGATCCTGATATCCAGATCCTCGTACTCGGTCTCTGAGGCCATCAACCGATAGCCGCCATAACCCGCCATTGAGATCAAAACGGCCGTAGCGGCAGCAACCGGCAGCAACCGTTGACTCAATGGCCGGGAATCAGCCAGCACAGCTAGCATCGCGAAAACACCCCACGCCAAGAAGCTCAATCCATACAACCCAACAAGGCTGGCCGTTTGGGCAAGAACCAGGCTTTCGGAAAAAGCGTAGCCAAAGGCATTCCAGGGAAATCCGGTTAAAACGGTTCCCTTCAGCCAATCAGCAAGTGTCATCGCTGCGGCAAGCAGCAAGATCCGCCACCGCGTATCTCCCCAGAAAAAACCTGCCAGCGCAGCTCCAAGACCAGTAAACAAGGCAAGCCCTGCCGGCATGGCCACGATGGCAAAGGGCATCAGCCAAGCAAACCGTTCCGCCTCCACCAGGAACGCCGATCCGATCCACCAGAGGCCAGACAGGTAATAGCCAAAGCCAAACAACCAGCCGAGGACAAATCCGGTGCGAACCTGTTTGAAAGCACCGCTTTTTCCGGTTTCCAATGCGCCATCAAGCAGCCAGACGAATGCTGGCAAAGTCAGAAACAGGATTGGGAACAGTCCAAAAGGGGGCAGCGCTAAGGCGGAAACAGCTCCTAACAGCAGACACAATCCCCGGCGGGGCCACCCCCAGGCCAATAAAAATGCATTGGGTAAGAGAGAGAGCTTCTCAATAAGCAGGTGCATGCGTATCCGATTCGCTGAAAAATTGAGGGCAGGTTTGTCCGCTTGCAAGGGCGGGGTCAACCCTTACAGCCATCAACTGTTCCAGCAATTCGAGATTTAAAGCAGCCGTTAGGAGGCTATTGGTGGCTGTTCGGGCGCATCCGAGGAGACTTGTTCAGCGTCCGGTGTCCCTGCGTCTGCCCTTTTCGCCCGCCGGCGCAGATCCTGCGGGCGGATTTCCCCCCGTCCTTTACGGATCTTCAGGCGTTTTATGCGGCGTGGGTCAGCATCCATGATCTCAAATTCATAGCCCGGAACATCCCGCACCACCAACAGTTCGCCGCGCACCGGAACCCGGCCGACCGCAATGTAGAGAAGTCCTCCAAGCGTATCGACATCTTCGGAAATCTCGCCGCCGTTCAATCGTGTGCCCAGCGCTTCATCAAGCTCTTCCAACGGCAGACGCGGATCAGCAATCCAGATGCCCTCGCCGGCTTCTGTCAGCATGGCTTCTTCATCTTCGTCGTGTTCGTCTTCAATGTCGCCGACGACTTCCTCGACCAGATCTTCCAAGGACACCAGGCCATCGGTGCCGCCATATTCGTCGATCACCAGCGCCATCTGAATTCGGCCTGCTTGCATTTTGGCCATGAGGTCCGTTGCCGGCATAGACGGCGGCACAAACAGAAGGTTGCGCAAAAGATTGGTTTCTTTGAGCGTTGCCGACAAATCGACTGATGACAAATCCAGGTTGGAAAGATTGTGACCTGGAAGCGGCGTGACATTATCTGCCTCGTTACCGTCAGAATCCTTGTCCGCGCCTTCCACATCTTCTGCGCTCAAACCAGAGCCACGCTCGGCAATATAAGCCATCAAATCCTTGATATGAACCATACCGCGTGGATCATCGAGCGTATCCTCATAAACCGGCATGCGCGAGTGGCCGCTGCTTCGGAACAACTCCATCACCCGGCTGAGGCTGGTATCCAGATCAACCGCATCAATGTCGGCGCGCGGGATCATGACATCATCGACGCGCTTTTCCCGCAGCCGCAAGATATTGCCAAGCAGCATCCGCTCTTCGGGAGAAAATGCAGTATCGCCAGAAACTTCGCGTGCAAGTTCGTCTTCAAGATTTTCACGCAGGCTCGAAGAGCCACGGCCCAATCGCAAAAAGCGTTTGAACGTATCAAGGATCGCCGCAGGTTTCTGCGGCTTCGTCTGTTGCGGGTCTTCCCCGTCTTGTGCGGCCCCTGAATTGGCGGAATGTGTTTCGCCGTCAGGACTTCGCGGTTCAGCTGCGTTCATCATCGATCAGTTTTCGATCCAAGTGCTCTAGTGTCCCCTTAATCGCCATCGGCTTCAAGGGGCCGGTCAGCATAAGGATCATCAATACCAAGTTTAGCCAAAATGGCTGTTTCAAGGCTTTCCATCAATTCGGCTTCATCATTCTCCTGATGGTCATAATCAAAAAGATGAAGCAATCCATGAACCGTGAGATGGGTAAGGTGGTTGTTAAATTCAATTCCCAGGTCTTTCGCCTCACGGGCGACCGTCTCATAAGCATAGACAATGTCCCCTAAGAGGGGCCCATAAATATCTTCCTGCGGATCGCTGCCGGGAAACGACAACACGTTGGTCGGCTTGTCTTTTTCCCGCCATTGATGATTCAGCTTTTGGATGCCGGCATCATTGGTGAAGAGCAACGAGACTTCCGTTCCGTCCAAAACTTCAAGCTCGGCTTCACGAAAAGCCGCGGCGGCAGCAGTTTGGACCAGCTTAAGAAGCTGCGCTTCCGCGGGCCAGTCTCCCGCCTCCACCGCAATATCAATCTGAAAGCCGTCTGGCAAAGCTGATGCCATCGTTCCTGCTATGCCCTCAAGATGCCGCGGCACTGCTGCGCGAACGGCGTCCGGACCGATCCGGTTCATCTCCGTCCTGGCGTGCTGCAAAGCGCCGTTCACGGGCTTCAGATTCCTCGCGTGAAGCATTGTCATAAGCTGTCACGATCCGGCCGACCAGCTCATGCCGGACAACATCGGTTTCATTGAACCGGATGTGCGCGACCGCCGGGATATCTGTTAGCAGCCCCAACGCTTCACGCAGGCCGGACTTCTGGCCGGCGGGCAAGTCGATCTGGCTTGGATCTCCCGTGACAATCATTTTTGATCCTTCACCGAGACGGGTCAAAAACATCTTCATCTGCATTGATGTAGTGTTCTGCGCTTCATCGAGCAGAACAACTGCATTTGACAGGGTCCGGCCGCGCATAAACGCCAGCGGCGCGACTTCAATCATGCCGGATTGCAGGCCGCGGTCGACTTTTTCCGCCGGCATCATCTCGTACAGAGCATCGTAAATCGGCCGCAGATACGGATCGACCTTATCTTTCATCTCGCCAGGCAAAAAGCCGAGCCGCTCGCCCGCTTCCACAGCCGGACGTGACAAAATCAGCCTTGCCACATCTCCCCGTTCCAAAAGCGCAGCTGCATAGGCAACCGCTAGAAACGTCTTACCTGTTCCCGCAGGGCCTGTACCAAAAATCAAATCGGCCCGGTCCATAGACCGGATATAGGCGTCCTGGGTGGGTGTACGGGCCACAATCGTTTTGCGGCGGGTGGCAATCTGAGCAAAGGCCAAGCGGGATTTCGGCTCAAGGGTCGGGAGCGGCAGCTGGGCTTCACTTGCAGCCGCCATCCGCAAGGCCCCATCCACGTCACCGGGATGGATCTCCTGTCCCTGCAACAGCCGTTGATAAAGCGCCTCCAGCGCAGTGCGGGCCTGGGCGCAGCCTGCCTCTGATCCCTTCAGTGTCACCTGATTTCCCCGAGCGATGGCATCTACGCCAAGACGCTGTTCAATCAAGGCAAGGTTCTGATCGAATTGCCCGAAGAGATCCCCGATCAAGCGGTTATCTTCAAAGGCAAGGACGATGTGGGTCATGTCAGAGGCCGAAGCCGCGGATTCGGGCAGTTTTTGGGACGAAGATTGGCTGTCGCGCGTCAAATGACGTCTCCTTAGGCCGCCGGGGCCGGTATGGCACCGGTTCCATCACCAGCATCTTGCCCCGCAATTAGCTGTCCGAACAGCGAATTGCTTCCGATGTCAACGATTTCCACCGCTTGTATGCTGCCAATCAACGTCTCGGGCGCATCCAATGCAACCGGCTGCAGCCACGGAGATTTTCCAACCAGCTGGCCCGGATTGCGGCCTTTCTTTTCCAAAAGGACATCGCAGGTCATGCCCTTACGCGAGGCATTGAAGGCCTTTTGCTGCGCGCTCAACAAAGCCTGAAGCTCCTGAAGGCGGGCAGACTTAACATCTTCCGGCACCTGATCGTCCATGGTCGCGCCCGGAGTGCCCGGACGCTGGCTGTATTTGAACGAGAAAGCCGAGCCATATTCGACACGGCGGATCAGGTCCATCGTGTCTTCAAAATCCTGATCCGTTTCACCCGGAAATCCGACAATGAAATCGCCCGACAGCGCAATATCCGGAGCTGCCTGGCGGATCCGATCAATCAACCGGAAATACTCGTCCCGTGTATGCTTCCGGTTCATGGATTTCAGGATCTTGTCCGACCCGGACTGAACCGGAAGGTGCAAATATGGCATCAGGCTCTTCAGATCCCGGTGCGCCTCAATCAGCTCATCATCCATATCGCGTGGATGACTGGTGGTGTACCGCAAACGGTCCAGTCCATCGATTTCCGCGAGCCGGCGCAGCAACCGTCCCAGGCTCCAGATCGTGCCGTCGGTGGCTTCACCGTGATACGCATTCACGTTCTGGCCGAGCAGCGTCACTTCGCGGACACCGGATGCAGCCATGTTTTGCGCTTCGGTAACAATCTGCTCAACAGAACGGGAAACTTCTGCGCCGCGCGTATAAGGCACAACACAGAAGGTGCAGAACTTGTCGCAACCTTCCTGAACCGTCAGGAAAGCCGATGGCGGGCGTTTCATGACCGGCTTTTCGGCTCGCTCGGACAGATGGTCGAATTTGGCGTCGATATCGAATTCGGTTTCAACCACCTTCTTGCCCTGGCGAGCCTTATCCAGCAGTGAGGGCAGCTGGTGATAGCTCTGCGGACCCACGACCATGTCGACAATTGGTGCACGCCGGGAAATTTCTTCACCTTCCGCCTGAGCGACACAACCGGCAACACCCACCATCATGTCCTTGCCGGATTTGGCGCGCGCTTCCTTGACCTTCCGGATCCGGCCAAGTTCGGAATAAACTTTTTCTGCAGCCTTTTCGCGGATGTGACAGGTGTTGAGGATCACCAGGTCGGCATCGTCCATGTCTTCGGTGGTCTGATAGCCCTCAGGTGCCAGCACATCGGTCATGCGCTCGCTGTCATAGACATTCATCTGGCAGCCATACGTGCGCACAAACACCTTGTGCGTATTTGCGCCATCACCGGACTTTGCGTCCGCTTTGGCGGGGATATCCTGTTCTGCTTCCGGGCGGCTTGTCATTCGCTCCTCATGGCCCTCACCGGGCGGCCAGCATGTCATTGGGTGGTGGTGCCTAGGTGCCGGATCCTCATGATCCGCACCCGCATTCTCTCCGCTGTTCACTCTGACAACGGGCGGTACCGAAATTCAAGCGCCTGCTTTAGCGGTTTTTTCCGCGTTTGAGAAGAACTCAGACGCCTCGATTTCATCGGAATCGAACCGTTCGACCGGTTTTTGACGCAGCGCGGCCATGGTGAGCGCCCGAACTTCGCGTTCCAGGTGTCGCGTGAGGACCTTTCGATCCGTCGCCGCTTCGACCCGAACCGGCTCGCCCCAATAAACAGCCACATCAAGTGCACCGTGTTTAAAGATGCCCCAAAGATGTCCGGCAAGTTCCATATCGCCATACCAGGCAACATGCGGCCGATGCACCCGGCCCATCGGCATGCCGAAGAGGCCCTGATAGGCGATTGACAGTGGCTGCACCCATACCCCGGACTCCTGATCTCCGCCGGCTGCCCGGGTAGCCGCACCCAGCAACGCGGAGCGGAACGGCAGGACACAATTGCCATCGTTCGATGTGCCTTCGGCAAACAGCACCATTGCATCGCCTTCGGCCATCCGCACAGCGATGGTGTCAGCGACCGCAGCGGTTTCTGTTCTCCGGGTGCGGTTGACAAACACGGTCCGCTGCAGCTTGGCGAAAAGGCCAAACACCGGCCAGCCGGAGACCTCGGACTTGGCGATGAAGGACAGCGGCATTAGGGAGCCAACGACCGTAATATCCACCCAGGATGCATGATTGGCGGCGATCAGAAGCGGGCGGTTTGGAGCAGGCGCGCCCTGCTGATGTATCCGGATTCCAACCAGGCTGGTCGCGATTTTGTGCCAGATATGGGGAAGGTTTTTTTGAATAGGAAGGTTGAGCTTCACTGCAATCCACTGCAGCGGAATCAAGACAAGAGAGACGAGTGTCAAAAGCAAGATCGTCAGAATTGCCTTGATTTCAGCCATCGCTGTCCGTGTCCTTCTTGGGATCAATAGGAACCCCATAAAGTTCCAGCCGGTGATCGACCAACTTGTAGCCCAGCTTTTTTGCAATGAACTCCTGCAAGGCCTCGATTTCTTCGTTCCGGAATTCGATCACCTGCCCACTGCGCAAATCGATAAGATGATCATGATGCTCGTCTGGCACAGTTTCATAACGGGAACGGCCATCCCTGAAATCGTGGCGCTCGATCATACCGGCATCTTCGAACAGCTTGACGGTCCGGTAGACAGTGGAAATTGAGATTTTCGGGTCGATGGCAACGGACCGGCGGTAGAGTTCCTCTACGTCCGGATGCTCTTCAGAGGCTTCTTCAATCACGGAGGCGATCACGCGGCGCTGTTCTGTCATGCGCATGCCCTTTGCCACGCAAAGTTCCGCCAGCGATGTCGTCCGCTCGTCCGTCATGAAAAATAAGTGCCTTCAAGTCTCATCGATGGATACAGCGATTAGCCAAGATCAACGCGCATGACAAGCGCTGTCCCGTCTCCTCCACTGTCGCTGTAATAGCCTTTGCGCTTGCCAACTTCCTTAAAACCTAAGGACCTGTACAGCAAAATCGCAGAGTCATTTGCCGAATCCACTTCCAAAAACAAGCTCTTGCACCGGTCGCTATAAAGCCGGAACAAACCAGCTTCCATCAGCTTTTTGCCAATCCCACGACCACGCTGACGCGGGTGAACAGCGATGGTAATCACCTCTGCTTCGTCTGCAGCTGTTCTCAGAATCAGGAACCCAAGAGGGCTTCGTGTGCCATAGGGACTGGACCGCCGGGCGACCAACATGGTGGTGCTGTCTTGCGCCTTCATACGGGCAAGTTCGTCCGCATCCCATGCGTGTTTGAAGGATACTGCGTGGATTTCGGCGATCTTAGGTAGATCCTCGTCCAGCGCCTCTTCGATAACCGGCGGCTGAGCCCAGAACCACCAAAAACTCATTGCCGTTCAATCCTTCCCTTTTTCTGCGGTGTCGCATCGGGCGGCCGCAGATAAAGCGGAGATGGTGAAGCCAACAGCGGTTCCGTTACCAATCCCAGTTCAGCCACCGCCCGGATCCCCGGATAAGCGCATCTGGAAATTACCCGGCTTGCGTCTGCCCCTGTTGACTGCGCTACGTTGTCTGCCGCTGACCCGGCAAACCTTATGTCCTCAGGCAGGGTTCTCGCAAGTTCTGACAAGGTTTGCACCCCCGCGTCGCTCAAAGGCGCGCCATCATCAGAGAATTGCTGGCAATAGACCTCTTCGCCTTTCCCTGTCAGAGCGACCAAAAGGGGCGGGCCATTGTCAGATGGTGCGCAGGAGCGGGCGATTGCCGCAAGGGTCGTGATCCCAACAACCGGCTTTTCAAGCACAAGGCCAAAACCGCGGGCGACGGACAGACCAACCCGAAGGCCGGTAAAGCTACCAGGCCCTACCGTGACCGCAACCCGGTCCAAATCGGAAAAGGCAGTGGAGCTTTCAGCCATCACTGTTCCGATCATATCCATGAGTTTTTCAGCATGGCCGCGGCCGATTTCCTCGCCGCAGGTTTCGAAGCACGCCGAAGCGGCGCCGTTATCCAGTACCGCGGCGGCACAATTGGCCAGTGCTGTATCGATTGCCAGTACGCGCATAATACATTCGCTCTATCGCGGAGACCGCGCTGAGTCGAGCCGGGCTTTGGACCTAGATCCAATGGGGGGCTTGAAACCCACAGAGAAATTCAAAAGGAAAAAAAGAAAACCCGGCACGCATGCCGGGTTCCAAAAAACTCAGGTCGTAAGCTCACATCAAATTGGGCGAACTTCCTCAACTTCCGGCACAAAATGGCGCAGAAGGTTCTGAATGCCGTGCTGCAATGTAGCCGTGGACGATGGGCAACCGGCACAGGCACCGCGCATAGAGAGATAGACAATTCCCTCTTTGAAGCCCTTAAACGTGATATCACCGCCGTCCTGTGCGACAGCAGGCCGCACACGTGTTTCCAGCAATTCTTTGATGGTGTCGACCGTTTGTTGGTCGCTTTCTTCAAAGAACTCGCCTTCTTCGATGTTTTCACTTTCGCCAGCTGCCATGACTGGCTGACCGGACATGAACTGTTCCATGATGACACCGAGGATCGCCGGTTTCATGTGCTGCCAGTCGGTGTCGTCCTTGGTGACGGTTACAAAGTCATGGCCAAAGAAAACCGCAGAGACGCCCGGAACATCAAACAGCTTTTCGGCTAGTGGCGACGCGCCCGCATCCGCCTTGGTGCGAAAATCATATGTGCCTTCCGGCAGGACAACCCGGCCCGGAAGAAACTTCAGGGTGGCCGGATTCGGCGTTGCTTCGGTTTGAATGAACATATCTTCCGTCCTTGCGCCTAGCGCGCTCTTTCAACTGTGCGCCCTAATGGGTGGTGTCATGCGCCCTCGCTATCATCGCAAAACACCGATGGGACCTTTTAACTGATCCCGATCCAGTTTGGAACCATTAAAAACTAGATAGGCAATTATCTACCAAAATCAAGAAAACACAATTGTGCCAAAGGGCCGCAAGCCCGGCCGGCTTAACTTCCGCCTGCAAACACAGCTCTAGGCAAGCGCCGCAATCGAATCATCATCCAGATTGCCTGGTACGATCGTGACCGGAATCGGGAAAGTTCCGGCAGATTTACCGGCAATCGACGAAACAAGCGGACCAGGCCCCTCGGAATTCGTGCTGGCCGCCAGGACAAGGATCGCGATGTCTGCGTCGGCTTCAATCAGCTCAATGATCTCTTCGCTCATGCTGCCTTCGCGGATCACGGTTTCCGGCTCCGTCCTGGCAACTGAGCGGACCCTCTGAGCCGCCTTGGCCAATGTGGCTTCGGCTTCTTCATGCGCCTCGGCACGCATGATGTCCTCTACTCCGAGCCAATGTTGAAAATCGCCGCGTGCGATGATGAACAACAATGTCACAACACCACTGGTCCGCGCCGCGCGCTTGGCCGCATAGACAATGGCACGGTCACACTCTGGCGTATCGTCGACCACCACCAGAAACTTCCGGCGATGCCCTTCTTCGTTGCTTTTTCGAATTGCTACCATTTGTGCATGCTGCCATCGGACCCGGCCGGCTGCAAGCGGCGAATTTGCCGCGTGCAGCTCTAAACCCGGCTAGAGAATAAACTTCGACAAATCGACGTTTTTCGCCAAATCGCCGATATTCTCTTTGACGAACTCCGCTGTAATTTCAACCGTATCACCAGCCCGATCCGGGGCAGTGAAAGAGATCTCGTCCAGAATCCGTTCCATGACGGTTTGCAGGCGGCGGGCCCCGATATTTTCGACAGAACCGTTGAGATCCACCGCAACGGACGCGATTTCGTCAATGGCATCTTCCGAGAAAGACAGAGTCACCTCTTCAGTCTGCATCAAGGCAATGTACTGCTTAATGAGGCTTGCTTCCGGTTCTGTCAGGATCGCACGGAAGTCTTCTTGTGTAAGCGCGCGGAGCTCCACCCGGATCGGCAGTCGGCCTTGCAATTCCGGCAAGAGATCCGAAGGCTTTGCGACATGGAAGGCGCCAGAGGCTATGAAGAGAATATGGTCTGTGCGCACAGGCCCGTGTTTGGTGGCAACCACTGTCCCCTCGATCAACGGCAGAAGATCGCGTTGGACACCTTCGCGGGAAACATCTCCGCCAGCACGGCCTTCACGGGCGCAAATCTTATCGATTTCGTCCAGGAATACGATGCCGGAGTTTTCAACCAGGGAAATCGCTTCTTCGACGATCTTGTCTTCATCGAGCAGCTTGTCGGATTCTTCATTGACCAGCAGCTGATGGGAATCGCGCACGGTGGTGCGCTTGGTTTTTGTCTGTCCGCCAAAGGCTTTGCCGAGTATATCGGAGACATTCATAACACCAACACTCGCTCCCGGCATACCCGGCAGATCGAAGCTCGGCATTTGCGCCTGGGCACGGATCTCGATTTCGATTTCCTTGTCGTCCATCTCGCCGTCGCGCAGTTTGGCCCGGAAGCTGTCGCGCGTTGCCGGGCTTGCGTTGGCCCCGACCAAGGCATCAAGCACGCGCTCTTCGGCTAGAACATGCGCCTTGGCTTTCACCGCTTCGCGTTTTTCCTCACGAACGAGCGATATCCCGGCCTCGACAAGATCCCGTACGATCTGCTCAACGTCCCGGCCGACATACCCGACTTCTGTAAATTTGGTGGCTTCCACCTTGGTGAAGGGGGCACGGGCCAGTTTTGCCAGGCGGCGGGAGATTTCCGTTTTGCCGACACCCGTCGGGCCAATCATGAGAATGTTCTTTGGCAGAACCTCTTCGCGCATCTCGCCTTCAAGCTGCTGACGGCGCCAACGGTTGCGCAAGGCGATGGCAACCGCACGTTTGGCGTCTTTCTGGCCAACAATATAGCGGTCGAGTTCGGAGACGATTTCACGTGGAGAAAAGTCGGTCATTCGCAGGTATCACTCGCACAGAAGAAGATAGTAGTTTCGGTCTATGTGGTCGCCGGTAGGTAACGCAGCAAGGGTTGGCCTGACAATGGTGCAAGCAACACCCGGCGCAGGAAGCTCCAGGCAGACCCGATCAGCAGGATGAAACTGCCGAGCACCAGAAGGGTTACGGCAAAGGCCGCTTCCTCGGAGACATTTGCCTGGGTGATCAGGTATCCGATTGCAAAACCAAGATAGCTCATCGCAGACACCAATAGCGCCCGGCGGTCGACGACCAGCGCCACGGTTGCCAGCACCAGAAACAGTCCAATGACTGCCACCGAATACCCAACAGACCCTTGCCCCATATCTGCTGATACCAGAGCCAGGATGGAATGAACGATAAACGGTGCAGCCAGCAGGTGCAGCCAGAAGGCCTTGTCGGAATTGAGCGTAACCCGGGCCGGATCCTTGATGTCAAAACTCATAGCCAGCGAAAAGGTCACCAATCCGAGGATCAAGAAGAACAAGACATGGTGCGCTTCAATCAAGCCCGGCACCGCCAATTCGATCAGTACGGCTGCTATATACAGGCAGCCCCCGGTAATTCCGGCGATCCCGACGGGAACCTTGAACCGCCAATAAAACAGAATTGCGCCGGTCAACGCCACCAATGACGTCGGTATGACCAACGCAGTTTCATGAGTTTGACGCCATCCGCCCATGCTCAAACTCGTCAGATCCTGATCTACGACAAGACCAAAGCAGGCAATGAAGAAAAACGGAGTGAAAGCCAAGCTCAGCAGGAAAGACGGCAAAGCGAGACGCATCTGGCGGGAAAAGACTTCTGCCAGCCCCCAGATCGCCAAAGCCCCAGCTGCAGAAATCGCCCAGGCCGGCAAAATGTCATTCAAACCGTAGATGAGGCCGACCATCAATATGACGATCCCAAGGCTGATAAAAATATCATGGAAGCCTCGGACAAACCGGACTTCTTCGATATCGGCATGCGGCAAGGTTTCGGCTAAAGGGCTGCTGGTTCCCCGGCTGGTCCAGAAATCTGTAAGACGTTCTGCCTGGTCCTCGGTGAGGATCCCTTCCGACACAGCGGCGGCTAAGCGCACTGAATCCAGCGGGCTTCCATCATGGCCGTCCGTTTTTTGGGCCGACTCGCTCAATGGTTTCTCCATTTCTCGTCAAAGACCTTCCATTTGAAGGGTGCGTGCCGCTTAGGAGGCCACCAGAGTATTCAATATACCCTGCTTCGCACGGAACTGTGTCTTTTGATAAGCTCTCTTTTGCCGGATTTGCATTGACTTGGATCGTCCCACGCAGTGAGTTGGACACACACGCTCACGGGTGTCTCAAAAACTCCGCAGAAGGAGCCGAGGTACCAAGTCTACTCACATCGGCAACAGCCAGCTCTCATAGGCCAAACTGAGGGCCGGCGCTTATTCGGACGCTTCCAGAACTTCGACCGTTACGCTTTCATTGGTGTAGACGCAGATTTCAGCAGCTACCGCCATTGCTTTGCGTGCGATTGTTTCGGCATCATAATCGGTATCAACAAGCGCACGGCCCGCGGCCAAAGCATAGTTTCCGCCGGATCCGATGCCCATCACCCCGCCTTCCGGCTCCAGAACATCCCCGGTGCCGGTCAATACCAGCGAAGTCGTCTTATCGGCAACTAGCATCATGGCTTCCAGCCGGCGCAGATACCGGTCGGTCCGCCAGTCTTTCGCAAGCTCTACACAGGCCCGCATCAACTGGCCCGGATATTGTTCCAACTTGGTTTCGAGCCGCTCGAATAAAGTGAAGGCATCGGCTGTTGCCCCAGCAAATCCGGCGATCACATCCCCTTTGGCCAGGGGACGGACCTTGCGTGCGGTGTGTTTGATCACGGTTTGGCCAAGCGACACCTGGCCATCACCTGCGATGACCACCTTTCCGCCCTTACGCACCATCATGATGGTCGTGCCATGCCAGACTGCCGGCTCGCGCGTATCGCTCATCTAATCCTCATGTTTTTGCTGCAACGCCGCCCTATGTAGGGATCAAATCAGGGCTTGAAAAGCAATCCCTGATATTTCCTGGCGCAAGAAGACATCTTTGTCAGTGAGACAGCTCAATCCGAGTGGCACGTAGGAGTGCGTCGATCAGCTTGTCCATGTTTGCAGACGCCCGTTCGTCCGCCAGATCTCCGCGCTCGTCAAATGCTGAACCGGCTTTGGCCACAGACACCATTTGCGGCAGCACCATTGCGCCTAGGCCGACCTCAAGGATGGTCCGCATGCCCATTAGGCCACGCATGCCTCCAAAACCTCCGGGAGATGCAGCGCCAATCGCAAAGATCTTCGATCGATAGGCTTCACCGGGATCTTTCACCCGGCTGATCCAGTCAAGCGTGTTCTTAAGCAGCGGGGTAATACCGGCATTGTATTCGGGACAGGCGATAAAAACGCCATCATGTTCGACAAAAAGCATCTTTAGCTTCTTGGCATTTTCCGGAACCCCGTCGGCGCTTTCAAGATCACCGTCGTAGATTGGAAGGGGATAGTCCTTCAGCGATATTTGCGTGACTTGGGCGTCCAGGATCGCCAGTTTTTTTGCAGCTAGAGCCGTCAATTTACTGTTGTGAGACCCAGCACGGGCGGAACCGGATAGAACAAGGATTTTCGGATTGCGCATGAAGGCCCTTTCAAGAGACTACGCAGCCTGCAAGACTGTCTCTTGCGGCAATCAATTCGCCTTGCGATAGACCCAAACGCGGGCCGGCGGCAAGTTTTTCCAGATCCATTCGGAACTGAATATGGAGACAGCCCGGGTCTTGGGTTTCACCGGGGCAGCAAGCCCATACGAAAACTGGATCAGCGGGGCACCAGGCTTCAATAGATCAAGTGCTTCGGACAAAAACGCCTTACGGTCTTTTTCGGGGCGCGTCAGCAAAGGCAAGGATGACACGATTCCGTCAAGCGAGTGTTGCGGCTCGTGAGTTTCGTCCAGAAACCCTCCACGATTGGAGAGCGTCCCGCGCAAGGCATAGGCATCGCCCTGCAAGACAGGAAGGCCTGGGTATCGTGCTTCCAAATGGTCGCAAAAGTCTGCGCTGTATTCGATCAGGTTCAAGTGGTGATTTGAAAATCCAGCCTCAAACAGCGCTTTCGTTACAACACCAGTCCCCGGGCCGAGTTCAACGACCCTAGCGTGTGGCCGCGGTGTTAAGAAGGACACCATGCGCGCAGCCAGCTCTGGTCCTGAGGGTGCCACAGCGCCGGTTCTAAGTGGATTTTGCGCCCAGGAGCGGATGAATTTAACATCATCCAAGACTTTCATGCGGACAGCGTCCGCCTTTTCCAGTTTCTCCCGGATAGTTTCCCGCTTGATCCCGATACGCTTCAAAACCCAACCTCGCGCCTGTCCTTTTAGAACATATAGGCGTGTTCGGCCGCGGTTTCTACCGGTGAGGCACGTCTATTATGTACTTAAATTGTCGATAAAATCCTTCACCTTGGAGAAAAAGCCCGCAGATTCGGGATGATTTTCACCTGAGGATTCCTTTTCGAACTCAGCCAAAAGTTCGCGCTGGCGTTTGGTCAGATTGGTCGGTGTTTCGACAGTCACCTGAATATACATGTCGCCATGCTGGCTGGAGCGCATCACCGGCATGCCCTTACCGCGCAACCGGAACTGTTTTCCGGTCTGTGTACCTTCCGGCACCTTCACCCGGCTGGTTGCCCCATCTACCGTGGGCACATCGAACTGACCACCAAGGGTTGCTGTCGACATGGAGATCGGCACACGGCAATAAAGATCTGCCCCATCCCTCTGGAATAGATCATGCGGCTTGATAGAGAGGAATATATAGAGATCCCCGGCCGGGCCACCGCGCAGGCCTGCTTCGCCTTCGCCAGCAAGCCGGATCCTTGTGCCATCCTCGATGCCTGCCGGAATGTTGACCGACAAGTTCCGTTCCTGGGTTTTCCGGCCTGACCCGCCGCAATCGCCACAAGGATCAGTAATTACCTGCCCTTTGCCCTGACAGGCCGGACATGTCCGTTCCAAGGTGAAAAAACCTTGCGCTGCCCGGACCCGGCCAGCACCACCACAGGTCCGGCACGCCGTCGGGCTTGTGCCAGGTTTTGCACCTGACCCAGAGCAGGTGTCACAGGTAATGCTGGTCGGGACTTCGATCTCGACAGTCTTGCCGGCAAAGGCATCTTCCAGCGAAATATCCAGATTGTATCTGAGGTCCGCGCCACGCTCGCGGCCGCTGGACCGGCGGCCACCACCACCGCCCATGCCGAAGAATTCTTCAAAAATATCAGACATGGTGGACGAGAAGTCATGGGCGCCAGCACCGCCGCCACCGCCGCCAAATCCACCATTTTCAAACGCCGCATGACCAAACCGGTCATAGGCAGCCCGTTTTTGACCATCCTTCAGCGTGTCATACGCCTCATTGACTTCCTTGAACTTCGCTTCCGCTTCCGCATCACCTGGATTGCGGTCGGGGTGAAATTGCATCGCCATCTTGCGGTAGGCACTTTTTAGCGCCTTTTCATCCGCATCGCGCGCAACTCCCAGAACCTCGTAGAAATCACGTTTGGACATCAAGATCTCTCGGTCTTGTTACACCGCTGGCTGCCGAAAAGTGTTTGGCGCCAAGTACGGCGAAGCGCCGTTCGCGGCTCCTTTGTCTTTGGACAACCAGGCAAACGGCGCTGTGCAAATAGTCTATCAGCCAGCCGGTTTTCCGGCTGGCTGATGGTTTTTAGTTTAAGCAGATTTTTTGTCGTCGTCGTCTTTGACTTCTTCGAAGTCCGCATCGACGACATCGTCCTCGGCCTGCTCGCTGCCGGCTTCACCGCCCTCAGCGTCAGCTTCGGCATCTGCTTGCGCCTGCTGATACATGGCTTCGCCAAGTTTCATGGACGCTTCGGCCAGAGCCTGTGTCTTAGCCTGGATGTCTTCCAGATCTTCACCTTCAAGCGAAGACTTCAGAGCTTCCAGAGCGCTTTCGATCGCGGACTTGTCGTCCTCAGACACTTTGTCGCCATAGTCGGCAAGGGACTTTTCGGTCGAATGAACAAGGGACTCACCCTGGTTCTTGGCTTCAACCAGTTCCTTACGCTTCTTGTCTTCGTCAGCGTGGGCTTCCGCGTCCTTGACCATCTGATCAATGTCGGCGTCGGAAAGACCACCAGATGCCTGGATGCGGATCTGCTGCTCTTTGCCTGTGCCTTTGTCTTTCGCGGACACGTTGACGATGCCGTTGGCATCGATGTCGAAAGTGACTTCAATCTGCGGAACACCGCGCGGTGCCGGCGGCAAGCCAACCAGATCGAACTGGCCGAGGATCTTGTTGTCCGCAGCCATTTCCCGCTCGCCCTGGAAGACGCGAATGGTCACAGCCGTCTGATTGTCTTCAGCGGTCGAGAACACCTGGCTCTTCTTGGTCGGGATCGTCGTGTTGCGGTCGATCAGGCGGGTAAAGACACCACCAAGGGTCTCAATGCCGAGCGACAGCGGGGTCACGTCGAGCAAGAGAACGTCTTTAACATCGCCCTGCAGAACACCGGCCTGGATCGCAGCGCCCATGGCCACGACTTCGTCCGGGTTCACGCCTTTGTGCGGTTCTTTGCCGAAGAAGTTCTGAACGGTTTCCTGAACTTTCGGCATGCGAGTCATGCCGCCAACCAGAACGACTTCGTCGATGTCACCGGCAGTCAAACCAGCGTCTTTCAACGCCGCTTTCATCGGATCGACGGTGCGCTTGACCAGTTTGTCGACGAGCGATTCAAACTTCGCACGGGTCAGCTTCAAGGTCAGGTGCTTCGGACCAGACGCATCTGCGGTGATGAACGGCAGGTTGATCTCAGTCTGGGATGCGGAAGAGAGTTCGATCTTCGCTTTTTCAGCAGCTTCTTTCAGACGCTGCAGAGCCAGCTTGTCGTTCTTCAGATCGATGCCCTGTTCTTTCTTGAACTCAGCAGCCAGATAGTCGACCAGAACCATGTCGAAATCTTCACCACCGAGGAACGTGTCACCGTTGGTGGATTTCACTTCAAAGACGCCATCGCCGATTTCCAGGATGGAAACGTCAAAGGTACCGCCACCAAGGTCGTAAACCGCGATGGTCTTGCCGTCGTTCTTATCAAGGCCGTAAGCGAGGGCTGCTGCGGTCGGCTCGTTGATGATGCGCAGGACTTCCAGGCCAGCAATTTTACCGGCATCCTTGGTTGCCTGACGCTGTGCATCGTTGAAGTAAGCCGGAACAGTGATAACAGCCTGTTCGACTTTTTCGCCCAGATAGCTCTCAGCGGTTTCCTTCATTTTCTGAAGGATGAACGCGGAAACCTGCGACGGGGAATATTTTTCGTCGTTGGATTTAACCCAAGCATCGCCGTTGTCGGCTTTGACGATTTCGAACGGAACCAACTTCTGGTCTTTTGCAACGGTCGGATCATCGAACCGGCGGCCGATCAGGCGCTTAACTGCAAAAAGAGTGTTTGTCGGGTTTGTGACCGCCTGGCGTTTTGCCGGCTGGCCAACGAGACGCTCGCCGTCGTCAGAAAATGCCACCATGGAAGGGGTGGTGCGGGCGCCTTCTGCGTTTTCAATTACTTTGGAATCTTTGCCGTCCATAACGGCCACGCACGAGTTCGTCGTGCCGAGGTCGATACCAATGACCTTTGCCATATCTGCCTCTCTTTCTAGCAAACCGGCTGGACCCTTAAAGGCGTCGTACCGGCTCCTCTCAATTTAAGTCCCGGACACCTGTCCGGATGCCGCCCCCGAAGTCATATACAATTCGGTGCGCGACGCTTGACCGCTATATAGGTGGATGAAACTTTGCCTGCAAGAGACCTTTTCACAGGCTTTTGCTGACTTCTGGATATGTCGGCCAAAAAACTTCCCATAAGGTTACCGGCCAAGTGCCACCGGCCGCATGGGGGCACTTTTCAACAATTTCGGATTTGCGATACCGGCGGCATACCCTTTTGCAACGCAGCGAGCAGTTACATCGGAAGAATGCAGAACATCAACATCAACGGTCTGACCGGCCTCAAATATGCACCGGACCACTTTGACCGCGCCGCGCAGGAAATCCTCCTTGCTAAGATCCGCAAGATCATCGAGGAGGCACCGCTGTTTCAACCGGCCATGCCCAAAACGGACAAAGCGTTTTCGGTCAAGATGAGCAATTGCGGGCCACTTGGCTGGGTGTCTGATATCAATGGCTACCGCTATCAACCGAAGCACCCGATCACCAACGAACCCTGGCCAGAAATTCCAGCAACGCTTTTGGATCTTTGGAAAGAAGTCGCTCCGGCTGCGCCTGAGCCCGAAGCTTGTTTAATCAATTATTATGAAACCGGTGCGCGCATGGGACTGCATCAAGACCGGGATGAACTAACTTTTGACGCGCCCGTTGTCTCCGTGTCTCTTGGTGATACGGCTACTTTCCGGGTCGGCGGCACCAGCCGTAAAGACCCGACCAAGTCGTTCCGTCTAAACTCAGGTGATGTTGTGGTGCTTGGCGGAGAGGCCCGCCTCGCTTTTCACGGCATTGACCGCGTCTTGAAAGGCACTTCAACGCTTTTGAAAAATGGCGGCCGGATCAATCTGACACTTCGGCGGGTGTCTCCTATGCCCTAACGCTCTTTGTATCTGAAATTCAAGACTTTACTGGCCTCATACCTCATGTAAAAGTGACGCTAAATTCAATTTTTTCATCGGCAGCCGATGACCTATTTTTTCTTGAAATATGTTCATGTGATCGGTGCGGTCATTCTTCTGGGCACTGGAACCGGCATCGCGTTTTTCATGTTGATGGCACACAGGAGCAGAGATCCTGCTTTCATTGCCAAGACATCAGCAGTTGTGGTCGCTGCAGACACGCTGTTCACCGCAACAGCCGTGATTGCCCAACCGGTCAGTGGTTATCTCCTGATCCGCGAAGTTGGCTATCCCATGACCAGCGGTTGGATCCTTGCATCGCTGGCGCTTTATGGGGTTGCCGGTGCATTCTGGCTTCCGGTTGTTTGGTTTCAAATCAGGATGCGGGATTTGGCTAAAGAAGCTGCTGCGAACGATACCCGCTTGCCTGTCGCCTATTACAAATTCTTCCGCTGGTGGTTCGCGTTTGGCTTTCCAGGTTTCGGATCTGTCATGGCCATTTTTTGGCTGATGATTGCCAAACCCGATTTATGGTAGGGATTATGCAGAAAATAGCCGTTTTAGGTGCCTCCGGCCTCATTGGTGAAGCCATCACGCATGCACTTCGGATCCAGGGACATGATGTCACACCGATTGCCCGGCGATTTACGACCGGTCAGATCCTTTCTTTAGAAACAGCCGTCGAAACTGATTTCACATCATTGGATGACAGCGACCTTTTTACCCTGATCGATAGCTTCGATGTCATCATCAATTGCGTCGGCATTCTCCAGGACACGCCCTCCGGCAACACAAAGGATGTTCACACTGAGTTCGTGAGCAGACTTGTTTCGGCAATGACGCAGGATGAAAAGCCACGTTTGCTGATCCATCTCTCCATCCCCGGACAAAAGGAAAACGATACAACGCCCTTCGCGACGACCAAGCGCGAGGCTGAAGGCGTTATCTCGTCCAGTTCCCTGGACCATATTATTTTAAGGCCTGGATTTGTTTATGCTCCCGGGGCTTTCGGCGGGAGTGCGCTCCTTCGGTCGGTTGCTGCGCTGCCGATCGATCTGCCTGATGAATACCGCGCAAAACCGTTTCGTTTTACGGCCCTCCAGGATATCGCAGATACTGTTTTGACTGTCATCGAAGCCCGCAAATCCGAGAAGAAGAGCTATCGCGAAATCTGGGACGTCATGTCCCCTGACCCTCAGACGGTCGGAACGACGGTGGATGCGCTGCGCCGCTGGTTAGGTGGGCCTGGATTCCGGATGTCGTCGCCAAAGTGGCTGATTGCACCTCTTGCAAAAACCGGAGATTTTGCAGCCAAACTCGGGTGGCGTCCGCCGCTCCGTACTACAGCTATTAAAGAGCTCGAACGGGGTGTCGAAGGCGATCCCAGCCGATGGCTGGAGGCGACTGGCTTAAAACCAACACACCTTCTCGATGCCCTTCAAATAAGACCTGCAACCATTCAAGAGCGTTGGTTTTCCCGCCTGTATCTTCTCAAGGCCCTCACCCTTCCGACGCTGTTTGTCTTTTGGACTTTGTCAGGATTGATCGCGCTGACCGTGGCCTTTGATGCTGCATCTAACATTCTCACATCCCACGGCTTCCCGCTTTGGGCCGCCTATGCGATTACTGTTGTTAGCAGCTTGATCGATATCCTTGTTGGCCTGGCAATTATTTGGCGCAGAACCTGCGCAATTGGTTTGTTGGCAGGTATTGGCGTTTCAATCTTTTACATGATTGGCGCCGCCATTTTGACACCGGATATGTGGATTGAACCGCTCGGAGCTTTGGTAAAGACCGGACCGGCGATAGTCCTCATGTTGGTTGGCCTGGCGATTTTGGATGACCGCTGATCAAAGGGATTGGCCGGTTTAAGCTGCGTCACACTTCTACATATGTGGCTTCGAAATTCACTGGAAAGTTTACAGACCGGGCGATGTAACAAACCTTGTGGATCTCATGATGAATGGCATCGGCCGCACCAAGATCGGTTCCGGACGGCACGGTGATTTTGGGTCGGAGGGTTGCACTTAAAAACCGGCCGGCACCGCTTGCTTCCGTTTCACCAACGGCAACTGGCACATCTTCGTAACCGCTCACGGCAATACCCGCGTTACTGGCCAGATGCAGATACCAGAGCATGTGGCAGCTAGAGAGCGCTGACACCAGCAGGTCTTCCGGATTGTGCAGTGCCGGATCGCCGCCCAGCAATGGGTCATTTGAGCAAGGCACGGGCGGTTTGCCGGGCGTCCGGATTTCCCAAGTCCGGTCGTAGCCCTTGTAGGTCCGGGTCCCCTCGCCGCGGTTTCCGGTCCAAACTATTTTGGACTGGTATTCGTGTTTCTTTGTCATTCAACACTCCAAATGTATACATTTATACATTTCATATTGTGCGCCACTGTCAAGTGCCTTATCCAAGGTTCAAAAAGCCATCAGAAGCTGGGGAGGAAGAATGTCTGCAGAGCGCATTGCCGATCGACTTCAGGCTGACATCATTGCGGGCAGCTACCGCCCTGGTACCGAGCTGAAACAAGGCGAGATTGCTGTGCGGTTTGATGTCAGCCGCATCCCGGTTCGCGATGCCTTGCAGCTGCTTGCCGCCAGGGGTTTGATCGACCTTGTTCCCAACCGGCGTGCCCGCGTTATCTCTTTATCGGTCGACGAAATTCGCGAGATTTACGACCTGCGGATCTTGCTAGAATGCGACTGTCTTCAGCAGGCCATCGGCAAGATGGACCAAGATGATTTGGATACTCTGTCAACGGCCCTGGAACACTCTTCGATCGATGCCAAAACGGCCCGTTGGGCGGACGGCGATTGGGAGTTCCACAAAACCCTCTACCAGCCCGCCAAAAAGCCGCGGCAACTCCGGATGATCGAAGACCTGCGGCGCACTTGCCGGATTCACATCGCCGGATACGGCATCTTGCCGAACCGGACATCCGACTGGCTGCAAGATCACGCAGACTTGGTCGATGCCTGTGCGAACCGGGCCTCAGAAAAGGCGGTTACAATCCTGAAACACCATATAGAAGCAGCCGGACAGACACTTACCGACGCCCTGTCCGATGGTATCCTACCCTGACACTGCCAGTGGATCGTGAGGACCTATGCCTCTTCCACCACAAGACCTATTTTTCCGGCATACCGCTTTGATAAAAAGGCCTCTTGCGCCTTCCGCATGTCTTTCAAAGCAAACGTTTTGGCCACCACTGGCGAGATTTCACCGCGCTCAATGTAACCCACCAGATCCTCAAAAACTCTCGGGTCTTGCTTGGTGCAGCCGAAGAAAGACAAATCTTTGAGGTAAAGGGTTCTCAAATCCAGTTCGACAATTGGGCCAGCAATGGCTCCGGCCACTGCATAGCGGCCGCCGCCCTTCAGCGCGTCAATCAGCAGCGGAAACTTTGGCCCGCCCACAAGATCCAGAACCACATCAAAAGATTGCTCCGGCAGCGCATCATTCCGGCCCAATGTTTCATCGGCGCCGATACCTTTGAGTTCCTCGGCCTTTTCCGGTGACGTAATTGCTGTGACATGAGCGCCCCGGCGCTTTGCCAGCTGGATCGCGGCAGACCCAACCCCCCCGGAGGCACCAGTAATCAGCACCCGCTCGGCCTTTAGGGAACATCGTTGGATCATGCCTTCAGCGGTCGAATACGCGCAGGGAAACGACGCCAGCTCAACATCGCTCAAACGCGAAGAGACTGCGAGAGCGTCTTCTGAATACGTGACAGCATACTCGGCAAATCCACCGTCATATTCAGAACCGAATGTGACAAGCGGCAAACCAGCATGCGCGCTCTTTGGCACCTGCATAGACCTGACGAGCACCCGCTCACCGATCCGCGAGTCCGCTACGCCGCCGCCAACAGCAACGATCACACCGCAGCAATCTGCGCCTTGAATGCGTGGAAACTGGAGTGCTCCGGACCAGGCCCCATCTGCATCGGTTTGCCCGCCATAGCCCTCTGAAGCTGCAGCGGCTGTATCACCGCGCACGCTTTTTGAATACCAGCCGGTCCGGGTGTTTATGTCTGTGTTGTTGATGGCGGCTGCGCCAACCCTAATCAGCACTTGGCCCGGCTCTGGTTGCGGTACGGACAAATCTTCGCGCCATTCCAGGCAATCAAGTCCGCCATGGCCGGTTAGAACCATACCGCTCATTTGGTCGGGAATATGTGGCATCGAGTTCTCCAGCCAAAATTCATCTCACCCACACAGGTAGAATGATCTTTCTACTTGGTCAACATCGCAATAATCCCGACCCGGGCTGAATGGCCTGGCAACATTTCCTTAGATCCAGAAATTCACCGCCATCGCGCCAAGTGCCGCCGCAATCACCCAATGAGTCGCGCGCCTGACAGAATCACGATTTTCGCTTCGTTTTAGATACTTAGGCCGACTGTTCTTTATGGATGGGCACTGAAGGTCCAGCCTGGAGAACGTCACCGTCAACGAGAGTGGGTGCTGATTTTGGTTTATTAACCTCACGGAGGCCCAATTTGTGAAGCACTGTGCCCAAACTCGGCAACGACCATTGTGCCAGAAAACAATTTGAGGTCACCCAACCGGTGACAATTGCCACGCCTAGGCCTGCCAATATGTCAACAAAGTAGTGACTTCCATGGGAAATGGCCGACAAAGCCATAGCAAGGGCTGAGAAACAAACCGGCCAACGTGCCCATTTGACTTTTCTTGCGGACCAAAAAACCCAGAAACCGACACCTGCGTGAACGGACGGGAACGAAAGAATTCCAGACAAGTTCACAACAGATATTGATTGCAGATGACCGCCATAAGCGATCTGAAACTGCTCCAAAAAACCATACCCGATTGTTGGAACCATATGCTCCAATTCGCTCGCAGGAACACCGTAGGAATAAAATGCCCCCATAGACGGAAACCATATCGATATCACGCTGGAGAAGAGTGACAGGAATTCGAATCCAAAAACAAATCCAAATGCAAGTTCGATTTTCCGGCTGAAAATCAACAACAGAGGTACAGCCAATATCAGAATGAAGAAAACATCATAGATTGCGGTAAAGAACTGGATCAGAAATAAATATTGGTCGATGAAATGGATGTAGGCGACCCAATCGAACCCAATGGCTCTGTCAGCAGCGATCAGCCAATCATCAGCAAGCGGCATACGAAGCGATATGGCGAGGAATGTTGACAAGAAAATCGGGACGACCAGTAAAAACAACGCGCCCAAGATCTCACAGACAGCCGAAACATATTGGTCCTTGATAAGAACCAATAATGCGGCGGCGAAATAGAATACCATGCCGACACCCCAAAACGGGGCGAAGGACATGTAGTCAATCTCAATGGCCCTGGTCCAACTTATGAGAGCCACCGCTGCCCATGAAATCAGTACGAAAACAAACAGCCCAATCCGCTGCGTGGAGGCGACAATACCGCACATAGCAAATACAACCAGTAATTAGCAATCAATCAGCTGCTATACTGATTTTTTTAACAATGTATAAATATCGTATATTCATGCGAGGTATCGTTGCTGACCTGAGAACGGAATCCAGCCACTCTCACAAATTCAAACATCGTAGTAATTTGGAAAAGTACAAAGTTTTAAAGCGCTAACGACACCGGCAAGAACGTGAATCGCAGCGCAAAATGGATAAGGGCAGCTTGGTGAGAGTGCTGGGTGTAGCCAGAGAGAGTTTCAGGTTACCTATAGAACAACCTGTCCCCTCTCGGCCCCATCCGGATCGAAGCTATTGACAGCTCAGAACGCAAATATCAATTCAAAAACACGCTCACCGCCATCGCGCTGAGTGCCGCCGCAATCACCCAAAGCGCCGCTCGGCCAGACCGGGTGTGGCGGGCTTCGGCCTTGCCAATCGCCTCGGCGGTCTCGTCACTGAAGCGCAGGCCTTGCGTGGTCATTTTTTCGATCTCTTCAGACATACGGCCAATGCGGTCGGCAAAGAGCGGCATGTCATTGGCAATCCGCGCCAGAGAGGAGATAACATCTCCGACATCCCGCATTTTGCCAACCGGCCCCAAATGTTCCGCGATCCAACTTCCGACGACAGGCTCGGCGGTCTTCCACATATCCAGACGCGGATTGAGCGAGCGGGCAACTCCTTCGACCACGACCATGGTTTTTTGCAGCATGATCAGCTGAGTCTGAGTACGCATCTCAAAGAGCTCGGTGACCTCAAACAGCTGCGTGAGCAGCCGCGCCATGGAGATTTCACTGGCATCATGGCCATGGATCGGCTCGCCGATTGCACGAATGGCCTGCGCAAACATGTCAACATCTTGGTTGGCAGGAACGTAACCCGCTTCAAAATGCACTTCCGCAACACGATTGTAGTTGCGAGTGATGAAGCCGAACAGAATTTCCGCCAGGAACCGGCGCTCACGTTTGTTCAGCCGGCCGACAATGCCAAAATCAACAGCAACCAAGGTGCCATCAGCTTCCACGAACAAATTGCCCTGGTGCATGTCGGCATGAAAGAATCCATCGCGCAGGGTATGGCGCAGGAAGCTTTGGATGACAGCATCGCCCAGCGCCACCAAGTCCTGACCATCTTCAGCCAATCCCTCGACATCCGACATTTTGCGGCCGTCGATCCATTCCATGGTGAGGACGCTCTTAGATGTGCGCACCCAATCGACTTCCGGCACCCGGAAGCCCGGATCATCAGCCGTGTTTTCCGCCATTTCCGACAGGCCGGCGGCTTCCAGACGGAAGTCCATCTCCATAGCGACAGATTGAGCCAGTGTATCGACGACAGCGACCGGCCGCAGCCGGCGCGACGGCTCGTGAAACCGTTCCGCCAATCGCGCCACCAAATAATAGCTCTCAAGATCACGCTTGAAACGCCGCCTGACACCCGGGCGCAAGACTTTCACGGCAACCTTGCGTTCAGTGCCGTCCTTGCCGCGGACAGTGGCCGGATGCACCTGTGCGATCGACGCGGCAGCGACGGCCTCGCCAAAATCCACAAACAGGTCTTCAATCGGCTGACCAAGCTGCTCGGAAATCACCTTGCGGGCTTCCTCATGATCAAAGGGAGCCAGCTGATCCTGAAGCGCGGACAGATCCCGTGCGGCTTCCTTGCCAACCACATCCTCGCGCGTGGCCAAAAACTGACCGAGCTTCACATAAGATGGCCCGAGCCTGTTGAGCGCATCAGACAGGCGAAGCTCTGCACTTTTGTTTTTGACTGACCGGCGTTCGATAAGGCGCGCAACGGCAATTGCAATGCGCGGACCAGCTGGCAGATCCGGAAGATGCGCCAAGCCGAACACGCCCTCGCGGGCCATCACAAAACCGGCCCGTACCAGACGGAAAAAAGGCATCACAGCAAAGGCCATGGATCAGAGTTTCCATCCGGAATGTAATGCGGCGATCCCGCCGGAATAATTGCGGTAATTGACCCGTTCAAATCCAGCGTCACGGATCATCTCGGCGAAGCGCTCCTGGCTCGGGAATTTGCGGATTGATTCCACCAGATACTGATACGGATCAGCGTCACCTGTCACCCATTTGCCAAGTGGCGGGATCACGTTGAACGACAGCATGTCGTACACTTTGTCGAGACCAGGAACATCCACTTCGGAAAATTCGAGGCACATGAACCGGCCACCGCGCTTCAAAACCCGGTGCGCTTCCCGGAGCGCTTTGGGAATATCGGGCACATTACGGATACCGAAGGCGATCGTATAAGCGTCGAAACTCTTATCCGGAAACGGCAGATCTTCGGCATTGCCCTGGGAAAAAGTGATGAGGTCCGACAGGCCCGCTTTCTCCGCCCGGTCGCGCCCAACGTTCAGCATGGAATTGTTGATGTCGCAGACAACCGCTTTTGCGCTCCTATTGGACCGCTCAACCACCCGGGTAGAAATATCGCCAGTACCGCCGGCAACATCCAAAAGCCGCCAATTGGAAGCAGGTGATTTGGGCGGTGCCAGATAGGACACCATCGCATCCTTCCAAACCCGGTGCAGGCCGCCAGACATCAGGTCATTCATCAGGTCATAACGGTCAGCGACCTTATGAAAGACATCATCCACGAGGGCTTGCTTCTGTCCTTCGCCAACCTTTGTGAAGCCGAAGCTGGTCGGCATATCTTCTGGCGTGCGGTTCTGGCTCTGTGCCTGTTGCGTCATCTGCGCGGCTCCTGGCGGGTCGAAGCGTCATTCTTTTGTTAAAAGTGCGCCGGACCATAGTACAAGCCTCTGCCGAGCGCTATCGTTGCCGGTCACGGAAACACCATATGCCGCAGGCCTATATCGCGCCGGACGAATGGAGACCAGAGAATAAATGCCTGAATTGCCAGAAGTGGAAACGGTGAAACGCGGATTGGCACCAACGTTTGAGGGTGGCCAGCTTGTCCGTGTAGACCAAAATCGCCCGGACCTGCGCTTTCCATTCCCCAGTGATTTTGTGGACCGGCTGACCGGGCGTGTTGTGACATCCCTATCCCGGCGGTCAAAATATCTTCTGGCCGACATTGATTGCGGTGATGTTTTGATCATGCATCTGGGCATGTCCGGATCGTTCCGGATCGAAAACGATGCAGACAACACAACGCCCGGCAGCTTTGCTCACGAACGCAGCAAGGATCCGAAACACGATCACGTGGTATTTCATCTGAAATCGAAGGACGGCGCAGCCGCCCGGATCATCTATAATGACCCGCGGCGGTTTGGTTTTATGGATCTCGTTGCAAGGCCGGAATTAGAAGCCCATCCATATTTTAAAGACCTCGGGCTAGAACCCCTTGGCAACGCTTTGAACGGAGACGTGCTGGCGGGCCTGTTTGCCGGCCGGAAATCTCCCTTAAAAGCCGCCCTTCTCAATCAAAAACTGATTGCTGGCCTCGGCAACATATATGTGTGTGAGGCGCTCTGGCGATCCGGCCTGAGCCCCAAACGGCTTGCAGGTACGCTCGTCACAAAATCCGGACGGCCCACCGCAAAAGCCAATTTACTTGCAGAAAACATCCGCCAGACCCTGGAAGATGCCATCAAGGCAGGAGGTTCATCTCTGAGAGACCACACCCAGGCAGATGGCTCCCTTGGGTATTTTCAGCACTCTTTCGCGGTCTACGACCGGGAGGGCGAACCCTGCCGCACGCCAAAGTGCAAGGGCACCATTGCCCGGATGGTCCAATCCAATAGATCGACCTTTTATTGTCCGCTTTGCCAAGGGTAGAACCGGGTGTAAGGACTACTGCGACGCTTGCCAGACCCCGCCCCCTCGGGTACCCATGGCCCAGACTTTATAGATATCCTGCTATGGGGAGCAGACACGATGGGATACGAAAACATCCGGGTTGAGAAACGCGGCAAGGTCGGGCTGATCACCTTGGACCGCCCCAAGGCGCTCAATGCTTTGAATTCAGCCCTGGTTGGTGAGCTTGGCGCGGCCCTAGACGCATATGATGCAGACGAAAAAATCGGCTGTGTGGTGATCACCGGCTCTGAGAAAGCCTTTGCCGCTGGTGCTGACATTAAGGAAATGCAGCCGCATACCTTTTCCTCTGCCTACCAAACCGATCTGATCACACCGTTTGACCGGGTGTCACAAAACCGCAAGCCGATCATCGCAGCGGTTGCCGGTTATGCGCTCGGCGGCGGCTGCGAACTCGCTATGCTCTGCGATTTCATCATTGCGGCCGACACAGCCAAGTTTGGCCAGCCGGAAATCACGCTTGGGGTGATCCCGGGCGCCGGCGGCACCCAGCGCCTGACCCGCTTTGTCGGCAAGTCAAAAGCCATGGACATGGTTCTCACCGGCCGGATGATGGATGCCGAAGAAGCAGAACGCAGCGGACTTGTCAGCCGTGTGGTTCCAGCGGATGATCTTCTGGAAGAAGCCCTGAAAGCTGCCGAGAAAATCGCGGACTTCTCCCTTCCTGTTGTCATGATGGCCAAGGAGAGTGTCGACCGGTCTTACGAGACGACATTGTCGGAAGGTGTGCGTTTCGAACGCCGTGTTTTCCATGCAATGTTTGCTCTTGAAGACCAAAAAGAAGGCATGTCGGCCTTTTCTGAAAAGCGCTCGCCGCAGTTCAACAACAAATAAACTTGAGGTGTCAGCGACAAAGCCGTTGACGCCAGCCTTTCACGCGATTATAAGCAGCGCCCAATCGGTGGCGGTTTTCTGCCGCCGTTGTTTTTTGATCGGGTCTCACCGCCACGGCGCCCAAGCCCCGATCGCCACCGGACACAAGTCCCATTATACCGATCAGGATTGAGCCCATGGCCAACACACCATCGGCCAAGAAGGCGGCCCGCAAGATTGCCCGCCGGACGGCCACGAACAAAGCTCGCCGGAGCCGCGTACGCACATACTTGCGCCAGGTTGAAGAAGCCATCGCTTCTGGAGATCAGGCTGCTGCAAACGACGCCTTTAAAGTGGCACAGCCGGAAATCATGCGCGCTGCCACCAAGGGCGTCATGCATGCCAACACGGCATCGCGGAAAGTTTCCCGCCTTAATGCCCGGATCAAGGCACTCGGCGCTTAAATTAGTCCTTAAATGGACCAACTGAAAGAACCCGGCCTCTGTGCCGGGTTTTTTTAGCCGCGTAATTTTGTGGATTGCTTTCAAACGCCCCCACACGCGGAAAGATTGTAAATTTTTACAGGTACGCCAATATCATAAGTTTTTTAATTATTTCAATATCTTACATACATGTAGGCTCTCAGAAACCCGATCAAACCGGATTCGATACGAGTCAAGGTATCTGATCCGAAATTTTTTTTAAAAAAGTCGAAACACCCCCGCTGCGCACCCTGAAATGGCAAAAAGTTATTGCTGGGAAAAGCGTTTGCTGCATCACCCACAGTGAGCCACAGATGTGTCATTTTGGGCGCATTTGGCGTCAGAATCGATAATCGGCGAAAGCGCCTGTTGAACCAGAAGCCCTGTCTGTATATTGTCTCATTGCTGGCAGACAAAAGACCGGTGAAAAACGAAAATCAGTGCTTGGATCCAAAAATGAATAAGTTGAAACCTAACATATCTAAGCACTTGCCCAGTAGAGCTGCGGGTGAATACATTATTGTATTCAATATACCCCACTCTTAGGGACTATCCAGACAAAATTCCATTTAACATTCCATAAAAAGACTTTAGATCAACAGCCCAACAGCTGTTGAAAGGGGGCGTTGTGTTTAGTGACTTAGGGTATGCTGGCGATGTAGATGCACAAGCCGCGTTTCAGGCACTTTCGGAGGTGCCGGGTGCGGTGCTTATCGACGTGCGGACACATGCAGAATGGACCTTTGTCGGGGTGCCAGATTTGCGCCCACTCAGCAAAGAAACCCTTTTTGCAGAATGGCAGAGTTTCCCCCCAAGCGGGCCGAATTCCGGGTTTGTTCAGGAGGTTTCTAACCTCTTCACAAAAAAAGGACTTGACCCAGACACGCCGATCTATTTTCTGTGCCGCTCCGGCGCGCGCAGTCAATCAGCCGCTCAAGCGATGACGCAGGCCGGCTACACGAAATGCTTCAACATATCTGATGGTTTCGAAGGCGCTCTCAACCCCGAGAGCCATCGCGGGACCCAGTCTGGATGGAAGGCCGCCGGACTGCCCTGGATACAAAGTTGAGAAATACCCCTGGAAACAGGGGCACATGAAAGGGCTTTGCCCGATCACTAATATAACCGTCCCAAAACCGGGACAATAAGCTGCAAAAGCGGCAAGGCGTTAAATGAACGAGGAACGGCTGTGGCGGACTGTTCTTCATATACAGGAGGCAGATAACATGCAGGTTCAGGAGGCAGGCGGCTCCGAACATTGGTCGCGGGTCAAGAAACAGCTCCGCGCTGAACTGGGGGACGATGTGTTCACCAGCTGGTTCGCGCGGGTTGATCTTGAGGAGCATCAGGACGGCACAGTCCGTTTGTCCGTTCCGACCCGTTTTTTGAAACAATGGATCCAGAATAACTACAATGACCGGCTGATGGGGCTTTGGCAGCGCGAATGCGACAACGTCCACCGCATCGAACTGACAGTTCGCGGCGCCATTCGTCCGCGCCAAGTCGCAGCGGTTCAACCGAGCCTTCCTGCCGGACCGGCAGGCGCTCAACCGGCTTCCATTGAAACCCGCTCTGAGGGACTTGGGGATGCATCTTTGGTCACCCGTGCCCAGGCTGCAACAGCAGCTGTTGGTCGCGGCGACACGGTGCCGGACAACGCCCGCGATGTTTTGCAAGGCGCGGCGCTCGATCCGAAATACACTTTTGAGACATTTGTTGAGGGCGACTCCAACAATCTCGCCCTTGCTGCAGCCCGGCAGGTCGCCGCAGGCGGCGCGGTGACGTTTAACCCGCTTTATCTGCATGCATCTGTGGGCCTTGGCAAAACCCACCTGATGCAAGCCGTTGCAGCAAAGGTACGCAACAGCGGCCGCAAGGTTCTCTACCTGACGGCTGAACATTTTATGTACAAGTTCGTTGCCGCGTTGAAATCTCAATCCGCCTTAGCGTTTAAGGAAAACCTGCGCACCATCGACCTCCTCCTGATCGATGACATGCAGTTTCTTCATGGCAAGCAGGTTCAGCAGGAATTCTGCCACACCCTGAACGCCCTGATTGATGGCGCACGCCAGGTGATTGTTGCAGCCGACCGCGCACCGTCTGATCTCGATACATTAGATGACCGCGTCCGTTCGCGGCTGTCTGGCGGTCTTGTAGTCGGCATCCAGGAGCCCGATTTCGTCTTGCGCCGGAATATCCTGGTCTCCCGGGTTGAAGCCGCGCACAAGTCTTACCCGGCTTTCGATGTTCCAGATTCCGTTCTGGATTACATTGCCCGCCACGTCGCATCTTCAGGCCGTGACCTGGAAGGCGCGCTGAACCGCCTGATTGCGCACAATCAGCTGACCAATCAGCCGATTACGCAGGAAATGGCGGAAATGACCCTGCGCGATCTGGTCCGCTCCAGTGAGCCGCGCCGGGTGAAAATCGAAGACATCCAACGGGTTGTCTCCAAGCACTATAATGTGACCAAGGCAGACCTTCTGTCCGCCCGCCGTACCCGCACGATCGTTCGCCCGCGGCAGATCGCAATGTATTTGGCAAAGGTCATGACACCACGGTCGCTGCCGGAAATCGGCCGCCGCTTTGGAAACCGTGACCACACAACAGTGTTGCATGCAGTCCGCAAAATCGAAGAAATGGCCCGTGCAGACTACGCGCTGGCGCAAGAAATCGAGCTTCTGAAGCGCATGCTGGACGCCTAAGACAAATAGACTGCCTTTTCAGCGAGAATTGGGGGCGTTCCAAGCGGACGCCCCCTTGCTTTTAGAGCCCGTTGAGGGCAGTGTCTTTCCCCCGCTCCCTTGCCGGAGCCTGAGAAAATCCTTGTTTGCCGGGTGTTCTATCCGGCGTTTCACGAGTACGGATGTAACGTATGAAAGCGACCCTCGAGCGGACCGACCTCCTCAAGTCCTTGACCCATGTTCACCGGGTGGTCGAACGCCGGAATACAATTCCGATCCTCTCCAACGTGTTGCTGCGCGCTGATGGCGGCGCCTTGAACCTGAAGGCAACCGATCTGGATCTAGAGATCGTTGAAACCGTTCCGGCCATGATCGAAATGCCGGGTGCCACCACCGTTCCAGCCCACATGTTTTATGACATCGTGCGCAAACTGCCGGAAGGCTCACAGGTTGTTCTGGAAACCACCGGCGACGACACCACTTTGGAAATCCGTGCCGGGCGCTCAAAGTTCACGCTTCAGATGTTGCCGGAAACGGACTTTCCCGATCTGACAGCCGGTGAGTTCAGCCACGGCTTTACCTTGAGTGCTGCCGACATTCGCAAGCTGATCGATACGACCCAGTTTGCGATCTCGACCGAAGAAACCCGCTATTATCTGAATGGTATTTACCTGCACACGGTCGACGCGAGCAATGGTCAACAATTCCGCGCAGTCGCTACAGACGGTCACCGGCTCGCCCAAGCCGAAGTTACCGCCCCATCCGGTTCATCCGGCATGCCGGGTATCATCGTGCCGCGTAAAACGGTTGGCGAAATCCAGAAACTTCTGGAAGATCCGGAAGCCGATGTTCAAGTCGAGCTGTCTGATACCAAGATCCGTATTACCACCGACACCATTGTTCTGACGTCCAAACTGATCGATGGAACGTTCCCGGACTATGGCCGGGTAATTCCGCAAGGCAACGACAAGGAAATGCGCGTTGACCGGGACGAGTTTAAAGAAGCCGTCGACCGCGTCTCAACGATCTCCTCTGAGCGCGGCCGTGCCGTCAAGATTTCGCTCGGCGATGGCCGTATGGTGCTGACCGTCAACAACCCGGATTCCGGCAGCGCGACAGAAGAGCTGGCGGTTGAATACGATTCTGACCCGCTCGAGATTGGCTTCAACTCCCGCTATCTGCTCGACATCGCCAACCAGCTCAGCAGCGACACCGCCCTGTTCCGGCTGGCCGATTCCGGCTCCCCAACCCTCATTCAGGACAACACGGTCGATGATTGCCTGTTCGTTCTGATGCCGATGCGGGTTTAAGCTGCGGCGTTAACATCAACGGAAGCTGGGTATGACTGAGTACCGGTCGGCACGCCTGACCCGCCTGACATTGACCGGCTTCCGCAACTATGCCGCCCTGTCGATCGATCTGTCGGCAAAGATGGTGGCCTTTGTCGGCGCGAATGGTGCCGGTAAAACAAATATTCTCGAAGCAATTTCGTTTTTGACCGCCGGCCGCGGATTGCGGCGGGCGGCCCTCGCCGACATTGCCCGTAAAGGCGGCAACGGCAGCTGGAGCGTTGCAGCCAAAATCCTACTCGACGGCATCGAAAGCAGCCTCGGCACCGGCGCCACCACGGGTGTGCCTGGCCGAAAAGTTCGGATCGACGGCGAGGATATGCGCTCATCCGAAAGTCTTTTGGATTACATGCGGGTTTTATGGCTGGTTCCAGCAATGGACGGCCTGTTCACCGGTCCGGGTTCTGACCGCCGCCGATTTCTTGACCGCCTGACACTGGCTATCGACCCAGCGCACGGACGGCGGGTCAGTGATTTTGAAAGCGCCTTGCGCCAGCGAAACAAGCTGCTGGATCAAGGTGCCTCGGACGCTTATTTGAGTGCACTGGAATTGCAAGTCGCAAGTTTGGGGACGGCCGTTTCCCTCGCGCGCCAGGAAACCGTTGGCTTGTTGCGGCAAATGATTTCTGACCAGCCGTTGGAAGGCTCAACTTTTCCACAAGCCAGCCTCTCGCTTGAAGGTGCTTTTGAAGCGGAAATGCTCGAAATGAGCGCGTCTGATCAAGAGGACCACTACTGCCGGCTTTTGGAGCAGGGCCGGCCTCGCGACAGGGCCGCTGGACGAACCCTCTCTGGCCCGCATTTGAGCGACCTGAAAGTCCGCCACGCCGCCAAGGACATGCCCGCCTCACAATCTTCCACCGGAGAACAAAAGGCACTTCTGATCGGCCTTGTTTTGGCGCATGCCGAACTCACAGCAAAGGTCTCTGGATTGACCCCGGTGCTGTTGCTCGACGAGGTCGCAGCACATCTCGATCCGGCCCGGCGCGCGGCCCTTTTTGCAAAGCTAGAGTCGCTTGGAGGCCAGGTCTTTATGACCGGGACAGACAGAGCTTTATTCGATGCACTTCCCGCTCAGTCTGAGGTCTTTGAAGTTGGCAATGACAAGGCGCACCTGAGCGGCGTGTGACAGCCCCATAAATCCGCCTGAATCATATGGTTTTCCACTATATTCCCACTGTGGAACTGCTTGCAGCCCGTGGGTGGTTTGAACGCCCGTTGGAACACCGTATAACGTGGGCGAGAAACAAAAACCGATTGGTGAATGATTCGCATGAGCGATATGTCAACGTCCGAGCCTGGCGCCACTCCCGAAGCTGAAAACGGAGCCGAATATGGCGCCGACTCCATCAAGGTCCTGAAAGGCCTGGATGCTGTTCGCAAACGCCCCGGCATGTATATCGGCGACACCGATGATGGCTCCGGCCTGCACCACATGGTCTATGAGGTTGTCGACAACGCCATCGATGAAGCTCTGGCCGGTCATGCGGACCATGTGACCGTAACCTTGAACCCTGACGGTTCAGTGACGGTGTCTGACAACGGTCGCGGCATTCCAACGGATCTTCACCCCGAAGAAGGCGTCTCGGCAGCCGAAGTCATCATGACCCAGCTGCACGCAGGCGGGAAATTCGACCAGAATTCCTATAAGGTCTCCGGCGGTCTTCATGGCGTTGGCGTTTCTGTGGTGAATGCGCTTTCCACAAAACTGGAACTGCGCATCTGGCGGAACGACCAGGAACACTTCATGGTCTTTGCTCATGGTGAAGCCCAAGGTCCTTTGGAGGTGGTTGGCCAGGCAAATGGCCAGAAGGGGACGGAAGTCACCTTCTTGCCGTCTCCGGAAACCTTCACCAAAACCGAATTTGATTTCGGCACGCTAGAACACCGCCTACGCGAGCTGGCGTTCCTGAATTCCGGCGTCCGCATCATTCTGACCGACAAACGTGGTGTCGAAGATGTAGTCGAGGAACTCTTCTATGAGGGCGGCCTTGAAGCCTTCGTTCAATATCTGGACCGAGCCAAGCACCCGCTGATCGAGACACCAATTGCGGTTCGCGCAGAAAAAGACGGCATCACGGTGGAAGCCGCGATGTGGTGGAACGACAGTTATCACGAGCAGGTGCTGTGCTTCACCAACAACATTCCGCAGCGCGATGGCGGCACCCATTTGGCCGGTTTCCGTGGCGCGCTCACCCGCCAGGTCACCGGCTACGCGGAATCGACCGGTTTGATGAAAAAAGAAAAGGTCTCCCTGTCAGGGGATGACTGCCGCGAGGGCCTGACCTGCGTCTTGTCAGTCAAGGTGCCTGATCCAAAGTTCTCGTCTCAGACAAAAGACAAGCTCGTCTCGTCAGAAGTCCGGCCAGTGGTGGAGAACCTCATTTCCCAGACCCTGGGCGAATGGCTGGAAGAAAATCCGGCACCGGCCAAGACAATCGTTTCCAAGGTGGTTGAAGCCGCCTCTGCCCGTGAAGCAGCCCGCAAGGCGCGTGAACTCACCCGGCGCAAAGGCGCATTGGATGTGGCCTCCCTGCCCGGCAAACTGGCGGATTGTCAGGAACGCGATGCCTCCAAGGCCGAACTCTTCCTGGTGGAGGGTGATTCTGCGGGCGGCTCGGCCAAACAGGGCCGGCACCGGGAAAATCAGGCCGTTTTGCCGCTGCGCGGTAAGATCCTCAATGTGGAAAGGGCCCGCTTCGACAAGATGTTGTCGTCAAACGAAATCGGCACCTTGATCACTGCGCTCGGCACGGGGATCGGCAAGGAAGAATTCAACATCGAGAAGCTGCGCTATCACAAGATCATCATCATGACCGATGCTGACGTCGATGGCGCTCACATCCGGACACTACTTTTGACCTTCTTCTTCCGGCAGATGCCGGAGTTGATTGAGAATGGCTACGTCTACATCGCGCAGCCACCACTCTATAAGGTCAAGCGCGGCCAGTCCGAACAATACCTGAAAGACCAGGACGCGCTAGAAAACTACCTCATCGCACAAGGCTCAGACGATACGTCCTTGAAACTTGCCAGCGGCGAAGTGCGCACCGGCCAGGATCTGCGCCTGGTGGTGGAAACCGCCCGCGCTATCGCTGACATTTTCGATGGGTTGCATTCCCGATACAACCGCGATGTGGTCGAACAAGCCGCCATTGCCGGTGCGCTGAACACGGAAATTCTGGAAGACCAAAGCAAAGCCGAAGAGGCGGCCGCCTATATTGCCCGCCGGATGGACATTCTGGCGGACGAGTTTGAGCGTGGCTGGACTGGCGAAGCGCAAGACGATGGCAGCCTGGTGTTCAAGCGCACCGTGCGCGGTGTTCAGGAAGTCGCCACCATTGACGCTGCCCTGCTTGGCTCCGCCGACGCCCGCCGCTTGGCCGCCCATGCCGAACATCTGCACGATGTCTATGGCAAGGCTGCCGTCCTACAGCGTAAGGACATTCCGACGGAAATTCGCGGTCCGCGCGCCCTCCTGCAGCACATCTTCTCCTACGGCCAAAAAGGCATTTCCCTGCAGCGCTATAAGGGTCTTGGCGAAATGAATCCGGACCAGCTTTGGGAAACGACGCTCGATCCGAACGTGCGCTCGCTCCTTCAGGTGAAAGTGCGCGAGGCGGATGATGCCGACGACATCTTCACCAAGCTGATGGGCGATGAAGTCGACCCGCGCCGCGAGTTCATCCAGGACAACGCGCTCGCCGTGGCCAACCTGGACATCTGATCAGCTCCACCGTGCACAAAGAAAAAGCGGCCTCATGGCCGCTTTTTTTCGTTGAAGTTGATTGGCTTCCAGTTAGCTGGCTTCCGGCCAAGGTTCTGGGCGGCCGAAATAAAACCCTTGCGCGGCTTCGATATCGAGAGAACTTAGGAATTCAGCCTCGTCTCTGGCCTCGACATGTTTGGCGATGGTTTTCAGGCCAAGCTCCCGCGCTGCCGAAACGAGCGCCTTGAGCAGGCTGGCCTTGGCCGGATCGTTCATGGCCTCTTGCGGGACACCGGCAGCCAACTTCAGCCAATCAACCCGCAGACCGGTTAGCCGGGACAGAACCGGCCAGTGTCCGGCAAAATCATCGATCGCAGTTTGACACCCCAAGTCCGATACAAACTTGATGAAATAACTGATGTCGGCCGGCTCCCGCAGAAAATCCTTTTCCGAAATCTCCAGACACAGACGTGACGCCAGCAGGGGATTGATCGACAAGCGCTGATAGAGACTATCCCGGAAGTTCGAATCTCTGGCCGATTCCGCAGACACATTCATCGTCAGTATGGTGCGTGTTGGAGACCGCTCGGCGGCGTCCAACACCTTGTCGAGGGTCCAGGAGTCGACTTGCGCGATAAATCCAGACCGTTCTGCCGCAGAAATCCACGCCTTCGACGAGAGCCCCTGTGACAAGTCGCCTTGAAGGCGCAATAGAATTTCTGCGCCGCAGTTTTTTTGTTTCTTCAAGCAAACAATCGGCATGGAATAGAGCGTCAATTCATTCGCTTGAAAGTTTCCGAACTCCGGCAAGGTCTCGACACAGCCGCCAACAGATGGGCAATCCCGCGCCTGCACCGAATGAACCTGAACGGATTGCCCGCCGAACCGTTTTCCGCGCAGACAGGCTCTGTCTGCCAAAGCCAACAACCCTGCCCCGTCGCAGTTTTCAGCCGAGGCCCAGTCGGCTGCATAGGCAACGCCGATGGATCCGCCAATGGTGAACACCCTATCAGCCACTTCCAGCCGGATTCGCGCAAAGGCTTCAAGAATGTTCTCAGCCACCGCCATTGCAGCTTCTTGATTAACCGCCGGAAGCATACCGGCAAATTCATCACCACCGATCCGGGCAGCAGTGCCAAATTCGCCTAGCGTCAAGGCTAAGCTGGACGCCACCCGCTGAAGCATGCTGTCCCCAGCATCATGCCCGCCCAGATCATTGACCTTCTTGAATTCATCCAGATCGATGTAAAATACCGCCAGCCCGCTGGTCTCGTCTTTGGCAAGACGCAGCAATTCCGTATCCAACGATTTGGTAAAGGCGCGGCGGTTGGCAAGGCTCGTCAAGGGATCCTGATAAGCAAGGCGCCGGTTTTCGGCAACCTCATGCGGACAATCGACATTCCTGCGGATAATCGCCATCGTGCCGGATTCGATTTCCTCCCCGGTGCCCGGAAGAGGTACAAGACGGATCTCGCACATCCGCCGGTCGGTTTCGGTCCCTTGCAGCAAGCCTGTTTCGGGAATGTAGAGCGTCTGCGTCACCCCGACTGGATGCTCACCCAATTGCGTTGCCAAATCGGCAGCATCATAGGCGCTGTCGATGGCCTGAAGGATCCGACCAGCCTTTTCCTTTGAAGAAGCTGCTGGATCAAAGACCAGAACGTCATCTGGAAAATGTTTCAACAAAGCGCCTTCGTCATCCGGGCGGTTGCTACCCATCCCCGACAAAAGCGAACCTGAACGCCGCCCGGCTGCACCGGTGTTGGTCTGTCCAATTGTTCTTTGTTCGAATTGAACCAGCACCGCAGGCTGGTCCTTCGCCAAGGATACAAAGGATGTGCAGACCAAATGATTGCAGAGCACAGCACCACAGTTGAATTCAATTGTACCGCTCGACAAAGCCGGAAGACCATTCAACGACATGGACAGGGCGGCCTGGCAATGGCCCCAGCCAGCCTCCGACAGCATGTCTCTTAAGTTTTGCGCCGCTGCTTCATAACCGGATGCCTTGCAGATTTCCGCAAATTTGGTGTTGCTCAACAGTATCCGGCCGTCCAGACGAATGTAGGCAGCCGGCGCCGGCAGAGCTTCCAGAAGGTCCGCGTAAAATTTCGCTCCTTCAAAATCATCTGGGGAATTGGACCGCGATTGCGGGACCCGCACCAATCCATGTCTGATCTGCACCAGAACATTCCTCTTCAAAAGGCTGCTTTAAAAGACGCTGAAACTAAAACACCTACGCGTCATCTTTGTTGCAGCATCTCTAACATAATATGATGCAGATTTTTGCGTTCGAATAACTACCCACAGATGTTCGCATTAATATAGTTAATCTATTTTTACTTTATTACTCGAATATTTTACTAAAATTTTATTCAAATAGACGTCGATCCATAATTTGCCACAGTTTTATCACGGCCAACGATTAAGACTGACATCAAACAGTGGTGCTTGTACCGACAATTCACCAGCTTCTGGAGACTACCGCCGTGAACCAAATATCCATGACTTTGCTCCAAAGATGGGCCCTTGGCGCAGCCGTGGTTTGCGCAGTCTTGTTATCCCCCCAGGAACCATCCGCCAGTGAATTTGTCCAATGCGGCAAAGCCTCCTGGTATAAATTGCGTGGCAAAACGGCCAGCGGTGAGCCCGCTGATCCCCAGGGATTAACCGCTGCCCACCGAAAACTGCCTTTCGGCACCTTGGCAACAGTGACAAATTTGGCGAATGGCCGGTCGGTCACGGTCCGTATTAATGACAGAGGCCCCTTTGCAAAGGGCAGGGTAATTGATGTAACTCAGGCTGCTGCTGTGAAACTCGGGTTTGTGCAGCAAGGAATTACCCGCGTGAAAGTTGTCGCAGACACGCCTAAAAGTAGCGAAACATCTCGGCAAAATTGCCAATAATTCGCCGTTTTTTGGTGGAAGACATTAAACTAGTGACATTTGGTTCACATTTTTCAATCACTTTAAGCATCTGAAATATATAGTACATTTTCGTTATTTTTTTTCACCCATCACGATCAAGAATGAATAACGATCAGTCGCATCGCAGTAAATCAAAAAATAAAATATTTTACGGTAATGACATTCTCATTATATGCAGCTAGAGTTGCGGCCGTGGTCGATGGGGCCACGTGCACAGTAACTTGTTTCGCGCAGTCTTTAATGGCTGCGCGTTTTTTTTATACCGATCACCGCAACGCACAGATACCGTTGCGTCAACGGTTGCGTTTACAGTGTTTTAACCTTGTAATTTCTACCAATTCGCGATCTGCTTGCTCGCAAGATCCCGGGATATAAGGCCCACTATTTGGCCGCTATTTCCGGCGCAATTTCAAAGTGGAAGAGAGCAAACAGGATTGCCTAAGCGTTATATTCAACGCGGAGGTTTTGCGGACACTGCTCAAATGAAACTTGTGCCCAGATACAAATGAAGATCTCTAACTAAGAAGCGCGGGCTGTTCGTCAGAGATTGCCCTGTTGGGCCGATGGTAGATGGGGAAAGCGGCCCACCTTTGTCAAAGGGTGGACGATCATTGGAAAATCAGCATCTACGCGCCTCGCTTTTTGACGCCGGCGGTAATGAGGCATTGCGGGAAGCTGTTGCTTTTTTGAAAAAGCCGTTGCCTCACGCCGCAGTCTCTTGTATCAGAGCCCTCTATTCGCCGCGCTGATCATAGTGCGTTGCGCTAGCACCCGTAGCTCAGCTGGATAGAGCGCTGCCCTCCGAAGGCAGAGGCCAGAGGTTCGAATCCTCTCGGGTGCGCCATATTTTTCAATGACTTAGCGGCAAATATCAAGCAAGCCAAATTATGCTAGCAATCACATAGCAATCACCAAAAAAGTGTTCTGATTGCCAAATGTGATCTTGACGGAAGTTCAATGAATTTAGATATAGATCACTGAGGTTCGCATCTTGCGATACTCTTTTGACGGTTGACCTGTCGGTAAACTGTCAACGTCGAACATTCGACTCACCACTTGTGGTGAACAGAGGGTTTTAAACCCCTCCTAGACGTGGTTTCTATCCGTCCTGGGCCCGTTCGACCTACGCTCAACTTTCCGAAGTTGAGCACCCTTGTAACCCAAGGGAGGTCGCGAAGCCAATCGGACAGCGATCTCCCCAAATGAACGGAGATCGGAATGGAAGAAACAAACCTTTCTCAATTTGATACCCAGCATCCAGCTAGTGTTGAACAGGCTATTTTGGTTCTGTTGCAACACCTTTCAGGGGTCAAAACGCAACCTCGCAATACCTCGAGATCGAAAACGGGCAGCTCTCAAGCACGCCAGTCTAGAGCAACCCGCAGCCGTAAGAAGCGCCTAGCATCCTCTGCAAGCAGCACACTGCTAACTCCAGCGCAGGCGGCGAAGCGGCTTAATCTCTCTCCCAAAACGCTCGCAAACTATCGCTCCCTAGGAATTGGCCCGAAGTTCGTCCGTCTTTCCGGCCGGGCGATTCGATACTGCCCTCGCGACCTACACGACTACGTGAAATGTAGACGCTTCGACAACACAAGCGCCGCGGACAGTCTAATTCGGAGCCAAGGTGAAAACGCCCGTAGGACTGGCCAATGACTGATCAGCTCTCACCACAAAAATCCAAATTCGAAACCTACCAGACAGCCAAGACACGCTTGAAGAAGATCCAAAGCAGGCTGACCAAGCTTGACGATCTATCTCCTGACCTGAAAAAGCTGCTCAGCTGCAAACCTGGTGACCGATGCAATACCGAGGCATGTCCGGTGTGCCTCAGACAGTTCCGCAAGCAACTGCCATTGGAAGCAGTCCGACTGGGAATATCTGACGGTGATTGGACTGCGGCCTCCATTATCCCGGCGGACATGGTCTATCCGAAGGGAAAGCTTCGCGATGCAGACCTAAAGGCGATCCGCAAACGTGTGTCCAAGTGGATGGACAGGTCTAAGCTATCGGACAAAGTTGTGATCGGAGGTATCGATATTTCCTTCAACACGAGGAGCAATGTGCCTATAGGCTGGCAGCTCCACCTCTACCTTCTGATCAAGGCGCCGTGCACAGAGGAATTGAAGCAACAGATCCGGAAAGCCTTTCCTGCCTCTATTGAGGCACCTCGGCCATATCGGATCAAAGCGGTCGCCTCCGGCTCCTTCAAACGAGTTTTGACCTATTCCTATAAGTCCGGATTCTATTGCCGGTCTCAGTTTGAGAAATCTGACTGGCTGAAACGGGATGGCACTCCAAGGGTGAAGACCAGGTCTTTGTCTCTGAAGTCGGAACAGGAATTGGAGCTTCTGGGCTGGCTCGCAGAACATGCCATCGGATCGAGGTTGATATTGCGCAATCTGCGCAGAGCCACTCCACCTGGGTGCAAAAATCTGCGTTTTAGCCCAACCGCTCCACTTGGAAAACTCGATGACGGTTTGTCGCCGAGGTCGAAGGGAAGAAAGCGACGAAGATAGCTCAACGCTATGCGTAGATGCATCTAACTCGCTTATCGTTGAGGTTTAGGACTGTGGTGTTTGGTAACACTACATCTTAGCCCCATCAGCGAACTCTTCCTTCAAATCAGCAACCAATCACCCCCTTTGAAAGTGCCGCGGCAGCTGCGGCGCTGCGGCAGAGCTTTGCCGCAAGCTTGCGAAAAAGGGACGCTCAAAAAGGCAAACTCAAATGAAAAATTCTATCACCTTCACACGTCTTCAGAACCTTCAAAACAAGAAAGACAGCGTGCTGGTCACATTCCCAAGAACGAATAATCGCGAAGCTGGCAAGCTTGTCGTTGCCGTGTCTGAGCTAAGTCGCCCCCAGTCGCTTCGTGAACAGCTTTTGGATTTAGGCGCAGACATTTCCTTGAAGGAGCGCTTCCTACCTGACGAAATACCTTTCTCAAAGGAGGTTGGGTTTCTGACCGTTACGCCCGGCTGGCTCCTTGGGAGCAAACAAGTATTTGTACTGCCAACTGTAGTAGTCGGCAATTCCACAGATAAGGTCATTCACTTCGACAATCAGGCTCTCCGCACGCCGTCCACCAGCTCAGCAGGTATTCTTGACAGTTGGAAAACAGAGGTCGCATTGCCTGCAAAGGACAGCCCAATTGCATCCTTCGCGATCATGGTTGCTCTCGCATCTCCGTTGCTGCGCTTCAGTGAACTGACAGAAGCTGCAATTTTTAATTTCGCCGGCAACAGCTCTGGAGGAAAAACGACGGCCTGCCGTGTAGCTCAGTCCGTATGGAGTGATCCGGACAAGATGCCGACCTGGAATGCGACTGAACGGGCCATGGTTGAATGTGCGGCAGGGCACTCTGAGATTGGGCTCATCCTCGATGACGTTGAGCAGGCATCGCAGAAGGTCTCCGAACGTTCAAAGAGGGTACACGAACTCACCCACCTCCTGACGTCCGGCACCGGAAAAGAGGTTACAAAAGCGCTTAACGGAGAGTATCCCGACCTGTCATTCAAGACGTTCATCCTTTCATCAAGCCCCTCATTGATCGCAGAGGAGTGCAAGAAACACGGCTATCCTCGAACCGATGGGGACAGGGTCCGGTTTCTGGAGATTGTGGTACCGCATGGCGACAAAGGAGGAATTTGGCAGTCGATAGACGGAAACTTTCCAGCTCTAACCGCTCAAATGTCCGACCGACTAACGGCTGCTGCAAGAAACAACCACGGGAGGGCCGGTGTCGCCTGGATTCGAAAGTTGTGCAAGGCGGAGCCTTCAAAAATTGAAAACGCCTTGCGCACTCGAACGGAAGGTTTCCTGAAACGGCTGCATTCCCAAGGTAGTGTCGAAACCCGAATTGCCAAGAAAATTGGATTGATCTGCGCAGCAGCAGAACTCGCAGTCAACGCGAAAATCCTGCCTTGGACACATGACCATGTCCGCATAGTCGCGGAGTTTGCGTTTCGTGAAATCGCAAAGAATGCACTGGGCGTGAGACCCAATATCAACTCCACAGCGTCGGCCTTGCTAGAGGAATTCAAAGACAGGTCAAAATATCCAAAGACAGACCCACACCTGCGTTCTCAGGATGGAAACCACAAGACTGTTCAAGGCTACAGGGACGGAAAGCGCATATTCATAAGGAGCTCCGCCTTTATGGATCGGCTGAACAAGAAGTTTCGTGCTCAGTGGTCGATCTCATCGCCAACTGTTCGAGAGTTGCTGCAAGAGCTACAAACACAGGGTTCATTCCTTCCTGGCCCCCGAGAAAGACCAACCAAGGATATTCGTGTCGCCGGCAAAAACCTGAAATTCATGGAATTCGACGCAACGAAGCTTGAGAAACTGATCCTGCCGAAAACCAAATCTCACCTAAAACGACGGCCCCAAAGCAGCTAAGTAACCCAACGGCGAGTGCAAACACAGCGCTCGCCGTTTTGCATTGCCACACAAGGCTTTGCCATCGAGAAATGCGCCTAAGTATCTGATATTAAGATGCAAATTTGACAAACTGATCAAACTTTCTTATAGTTGAACTATTCTGCTGTTCGCGCTTTGCGTGTTTCTTGTGGCGCGATTGACGGATTTTTCGCCGCCAGACGGCATTTCACTTTCATAATTTGAGGATTGAAAATGGCAGAGCTTGCCAAACAAGAGCCTGTGCCCGCAGCAGCGGACATTCCCAAGATCGCCGTGTTCGGAAAGAAAGGTAATGAACCTGCCCGGGGTGCCTGGTTTCCGGAGGCCGAACGAATACTGGCCATCGAGGGCGCCTCACAGATGGGGCTTCATGCGCTTGAAGTGACATCGCCCGAGATTGTCGAGCTTTCAAAGAAGCTGCCCAAGGGTCGAACCTTCGCAAGCGGCAGCCTGTTCACACCGCGCATTCAAGGTACGGTCTTCGACAAGCTTGCAGCGCATCTTCCCGCTGAGCCCCAGAAAACGGCAGCAAACGCCAACCCGAAGCCTGAACCGGAGAAGCAGAACGACAGGGCATCGGAACAGGCGATCGACATGGAGGAAGGCACTCGGCCAAAGGACTGGCCGGAGATCGCGGTCGGCAGTCTGGTACTCGCCTACAGCGCCGATGACGAAGCGTGGTTCGAGGCCATCGTTCTGGAACTCAGTTCTGGCGAAACTATGCGGATGAAGTGGCGCGACTATCCCGATGAGCCAAGGTTCACACGTCATATTACCCGCCTTGGCCTTCTGCATCCGGAAGGAACGAGACAATGAGCGCCTGCGCTACAGCCTGTCAAGCAGAAGACCGCTCCACCTTAATTGCCCGCCTGAACGACGCGTTCCGCACCAGTTTCCAAGGTGGCTCCGTCATGCTCACCCAAAGCGTTGCCGCATTGAGCAATACCGACCAGTTCTTGCTGTTCGCCCTGGTCCAGCAGTTCGAAGATTTTACACCTGACAACGATCCTTATGGCGAACACGACTTCGGGTCAGTCGACCTTCAGGGCAATCGCTTCTTCTGGAAAATCGATTGTTACGACCTCGACATGACCTTCGCTTCACCTGACCCAGCAGACCCTGCCGTGACACACCGCGTGCTGACCGTGATGCGGACAGAAGAATATTGAGAACAAAACAGGATCAAATTCCTTCAACGCATTTGATTTGCTAGGAAAGCTCCCCTGATGAACCACTATTTTGACGCCATGCGCCTCAGCTTCACATTCAAGGGCCGGTCGACCCGGGCGCAATTCTGGAGCTTCGTGCTCGTTGTGACGCTTCTGCTCATTCTGACATCTGTCATCGATGCGGCGATTGATCCAACGACCCAGCAACCACCGGTCGTTACGGGCCTCGCACTCCTCATTCACTACGTGCCGATGCTGTCGATCTCTGTGCGTCGGCTGCACGACACAAACCGAAGCGGCTGGTGGCTGCTGATCGGTTTTGTTCCCCTCGGGTTGATCGTCCTGCTCGTTTTTTATTGCCTGCCGTCAAACCCAGCGAGCAACCGATTTAACCTAACCCAGAAGGCGACGGCCTAGCGCCGCCGCCTGAGCCATTCCCAAACCAATCTTTCACTTTCAAAACATGCCGAGCCGCACGAACGACCGGCAGCCTCAAGGATATTCGTCGCCATGAAAGAACTCGCAACCGCCGCCGCCCTCGTCGCCTCAACCGCCCTTGCTGCAAATGCGGCCCCGATGGACGCTCAAACACTTGCTGAAGACATTCTGAAAACCACACAGGCCTATGGCTTGGACAAGCCTTACGATGGCTCGCTGCGGGATCGCTATGTGTTCAATCACATCAGAGCCGACAGGTACCACGCGTTCGCCCTTGGAGACCATTGTGAGGTTGTGCCTCCCAGCATCGTGCAGGAGGAGTTCCGGCTGAACATGGAGGCCATTTCCAGCTTTCTCCAGTATGACCCCATGGAAGATCCCGTCGTGCGCGCCAATGACGCTGCAAACCACCTTATCGGTGTCTATCTTGAAAACATGGAGGGCTACTCACCCTCAGATCGCCGACGGGTCTGCATGGACTTTTTGCAAGCTTCAACTCTGCTTGCCTCGTCTATGGGAAAAAACATCTCTGATTTCGAACAGTACTTGGACGAAATCTCAACCCAAGCCGGCGCGTCAGTAGAAACCAAGGATGACCCCGTACATCTCTCGCCCGATATCATCGGCACCAAGCTGACAGCCGAAAACGCGCATCAAACGATGTATCACTACACCTATTGGAAGACCGCGCTCGAACAGGCCCTCACCTACCCGATCTGCAAGAAGGCCGTTTCCCAGGAAATCGCGGTCAAGCTTCAGTGGTCGCTGGTCGCCATGCTTCAGCTCGAAGGAGCCCCGAAGATGATGCTGCTCATTCAGCAGGGCGTGGATACCAGCGAAGCCTTCACGAAAGGCCTGGAGGACGGGGAAGCCTATTCCGACAGCGAGTTCGGTTGGGATGCTTCGATTAAAGAGTGTTCGGAGGTACTGAGGGCTGGGGCAGAAGAGATGGTGAAGTATGGTGCTTGGAGCAATCGGTAACACGAAGTATGTTCTCCGCTCCGCAATGCGACTTCAAATACATTAACCAGAAAATTGAGATTCTCTTCATTTTTTCATAATTGTAAATGAGCACAAATATTGTCACTTACTTCACTTCAAAAAGTGTATTTATTCAAATCATAGATATGTTATTACGCCACATTCGAAAGAGTATCTCGTTAAATTTTGTCATTTGATTTTGCTGGCGATGTAATCAACTCTAGAATTGAGTTTGCCATCATGAGTGCTTTTCAATCGCTTCCGAACTTCTCTAAGATACCTGCGCCCACTACCTGTCTCGGCAGCCTCATTAATTAAAGCTCGGGCAAGATTTTCATCATCGGTGAGTTTACCGAATATTTCTGGATCTAGGTCATTTTTGACAAAGCGTTTAACAACTGTCTCCCTTAATCGGGAGCAACTGTCCCAACTAAACCAACTCCCACTGTCTAGTCGCCATTTAGCTAGCCTTTCCACTTCCCAAGGTAGCCGACTAAACTGCAATGCACGGTACAGGGTGGTATAAGATATTTGGATGAGGTTAGCCTGCGATAGCGAACGATCGCCAAGCGCGCGAGACATCAGAAATGCGGAAAAGTAATCTTCATCGGGCTGACTGACCGACGTTCCCGAATAGCGACTAGCGATTACCCAAGGATCTTCACCGAACTCGTTGGGCACCGAATCCGGTTCACTGGCTCGCGCTAACCCAACAACTACAGCTTTGTTACAAATGCGACCAGAAGCAAGTACCTCGGCCGCTTTGTTAGGAAAGCTTGCCAAAGCTGCCAACCATGTGCTCAAAGCTGAACTGTTACTATGTTCTTCGAAAGCACTAGCCAGTTCGTCTGAATTTGCTCGCCCAATAAGCTGGACAGTGATGCCCGCCCTATCCGCTGCTAGAAGGGCAGCAACTACACGTCCAGCAGAATCAGGCTTTGCGCCTATCGCAAGGGTTTCATCAACACCAGAAATTTCCCAGAAATCAGGGCGTTCCAACAATTCCGGCCGAAGTTCTACGATGTACTCCGCAAACTTTACGTTTTCCCTCAATCCGACAATGAGTTTTGATGCTTCCATCGTTTCAAGAGCCTGTTGGGAAGCAAGTCCAATAGCACCGCCAATTTGAATTTCCTTCATGAAACGTTTGGGAGACCGAAGCCAAAGAGCTTGTGCTATCCGTTCAATAGGAAGCATCTTCTCGTTAGCTTGCGCGACCAAATCTAAAGAATCAACAACGAAATCAAATACTTCATTTTCAACATCTTCAATATTTTCTGTAGCGGATCGGACAATCAACGCTCGAACTAAGCGAGCTTGGTGATTTCCAAATATTGCTAAGGCGTCAAGAGCATCAACGGCGGAACGTAGGTCCGGATCGGCATTCCCAAAAAGCGATGAATATAGCCGACAGAGTGGCAACATCGCCCGACGTCCACCATCGACATCTCCACCGGCTCTTTTGAGAAATTCACGGAACTGATAGCCCTTTTTACCCGCAATGTCCGCTAGAAGCGGTTTGAGTGCCACGTTAAAATTTTTGCCTGTCGCCGTCACGGCATCTGGAAATTTTGCTAAGTTTTGCCGATCCATCGTTCGAACAAATTGCAGATCAAGTTTAACTCCTTTACTAGATCGATCTATCCCGGAAAGCGTACAAAAACCAAACGTTCGTCTCAGTCTTGGCCACTGTTGCATCCAAATGGAAGAGACCAGTAGCTCATCGTCATCTGCAGCCTCAGTCTCAGTCAAAACAATCTGATCGGGGATTGTGTAAAGAGCATTGACTATACTTTGCGCTCGATGATCTGGCAAAGCAACAGAATGAGTACGCGTAACCGGTACGTCAATAGTATTCGCATAAGTCGATTTGGAAGAAAGGCCGGTAGGCCTACAAAAAGCAGAAAGCAAGCCTTCAGCTGATGAAAAGGCGGCTAGATCAGCGTTATCGATAATAAGTGAGTGGGTCCAAACACAACCGGGTCTCGACATTTCTGGCGCAGCCCATGTCCGAGCGAGAACATACTTTCCGAGCGTCTCAAGCGGATAGCCGGTGAGATAGCCTGAATCTTCGGGTTTAACTCCAGGACCAGACAAATCACTCATAACAAGCATTATCCTAGCTTCTTGTCCTGAGATTTGCATGGAGCTAGATAGTAACCGATGTCCGTCGTTATAACCGTGCAGAGCTTGGTGAATTGTCGGAGTCATCAGCCTATTAGCCAATTGAGAGGTTGGGTGATATCTGTTGAGACCTTCTTCCCATCCACGACTTGTATGCGGTCTGAGGGCCGATCAAGCTGTCGTAATGCTTCAGTTTCTTCCAGTTGTTCGCCATTGTCTTGGTCTTCGTATGCGCCGCCTTGTGCACTTACTCCCCAAACGTGCCAGGTCCAAGGATCTCTTCTGCTTCGAAGGTATTGATCAAGCAGAGGAAGCTTAACCTTGAGCACTTCCTCAGGGTCCATGCCATCTCCTTTCACTTCGTCCCAGGCCGATATCAGAACTGCCAACCGACGTGGACCGACGCTAAGTTCACTAGACATGAGAAATTGCAACAATTCGACTACTTGAACCTGAGTAGGCGCGAGTTCCGCACTCCATTCGACGACTTCTGCATTTTCAGGTGGAAGCCCGGCTCCTTTGGCTATTGCGTTCTGTTCCACGATCCATGTGGGAAATTTTATTGTGTCGCCATTGATGAGCAGTACAATTGCCTCTGCGGACAGCATATCCCCCATACTTTCGTCGAGTTCCCGCTTTTCCCACATTCGACTGAAGTCCTCGCCGGGCATGTCGGGAAATGAAATCTCTATCGACTTTCCAACATCGTTCTTTAAATTCATTCGCACGACCTTCAGGCCGCTTGTCTGGGTGCGTTGCTGTTTTTTTGCGGCGCGCCAACGTTTTGCCAGACCATTTAGGTGTTCGTAGTTACCTTGGTTTAGACCATCGAACTTTAGAGCTGTTACAGAACCAGGTTCTCGTACCATGTGCCAAATCGCTGCAAGCAAAGTCGTTTTGCCAGACTCGGGCAGGCCAATTATCGAAACGCTTGGGTGGCCGTGACTCATGTGGCCTCCTTAACAAAGCTATCCAACAGGTCGATCATACGCGTACTGCCAGATTCAGTTGAACGTGATGCAGTCGGCGTTTTCGCAGCGAGCAACCAATATCGAAGCAGGTTATCAACACCTTCACCACGCTTTACTTCCTCCGCTTCTCTTGGTGAAGCCGCTATCGAAAACCTACCGATATCACTAAAGTATTCTCCGTGATGCTGTATGATTGCATCAACGATTTCATCGAATTCTTTTTGAACTCGCACTGTATGAGGTGATGCCACAACTGAATCTTGCTTAGTCAATACGACTGCAAGCCTCCCCCCTTGACGCAGTGCTTCGGCTTCAACTAGAGCATCCACAATCTGAGGGGTGGTTGCTTTGACCTCGTGACGGTTCTCAGACATGGTTAGATGCTCGCCATTTACCAGAAGCGTAACAACATCAGCGCGGCGAAGTTCAAAGAACTCATCCGCGCGCGAGATGTCATCGGCAGCTGCCAAATAGTCCTCGCCCGATCGATCGCTAATAAAAAGAGATACCAAATCCGATTGAGCCGACAGCAAGTCAAGGTGAAAAAATGTTGCCTCAGCGCCAGCTATGGTTCGCTCCATATGCGGTGCATCGCGGCGGGAAGCCGCGCGAGCGTCATGGCACACCTTCTCGAACCCAATCAGCGTTGACGATCCAGCAAAATTGAAAGTTGCAAAAGGGCCTTTTTGAAATAGATCGAAAATACTGGCTACGAGACTTGTCTTACCCGCATCAGCTGGACCCACTATACTAACGGCGCGCGATCTACTCTTTCGCTGTAACTCTGAAGCTTTTTCGCGACTTAGAGCTTCTCCTAAGAATAGAGAGATTATCGGATTTGCTTCGGGAGCCGATTCAGGCTCTTCGATCTCCTCAATTTCTTCTACAAGTATGCTCGATATGTGAGGGCATTCTTCCAACGCATATCCCTCTACACACTTACCATCAACCCGATAGTTGCAATCCTCATTCGAACAGTTTTTTTGCGGAACGGCCATCGCGTCAGGCACTCACGTTTATAAAAACATGTTCTCGATAGAAAAGTTCTGACAATTCTATTGCAGAAATTGAGGTGTCTGAAGCTAGTCCAGTCAAACTAGACCATCCTGCTTGCCACGAGTCATCTGAGCCTAGATCAGCGCGCTGCTCGAGTGCAAAATGTATCGGTGTAGTAACAGGAGAAACCAGTTTTGATTCCGAAGCGGACTGAGCCCACTCGAGGTTCGCTGCGTTCACAGCGTCGGAAAATTTAACTTTCTTGGTGGTCACGCCAACTCTTAAAAGCATTGCACGTATTGAAGAAGGGCCAGGCGCAACAACGGTCATATTCCCAAGTTCATGGGCCAGGGCCAATGGCTTTTCCAAATCAGTTGCTTTGGAGAATGGCTTATTTAGTAATTGGCTATACCCACCGAATAACCACCAAAGTATCTGCAACTCTTCTTCGTCCAACAAGATCTGATCATACAATCTCTGTATGATTTTATTTTGACTCAACACAACACGTTGAATAGCCGCTTCGTTCGAAGCCTGAAGAATCTTAAATTGTTCTTCAACTTTAGTGTGGTCTAAGCCTTCCAGCTCGTTTTCTTCTAATTCATAGTTTATCTTTGGCGCAGCTATCTTCAATTCGCCAACATCAATCCTAGTGTGCTTACTTGAGGCCAGTGCAATAAGAGCCTTTTCGGCCAAGCACAATAAATCCATTGGCAGGTCTGGTCGACGCGCCCCAACGAACGAAGCAGTTACTACTGTAAGCGCTGCATCGCAGTTTGTTTCAAAGAGCCTCACCAAGGCAGCAGCGGCAAGTATCTGAAGTTCACGTGCTGAATTGGTCGGATCAAAAGTGGTGTCGCCGCCTGCAAGGTCCACGATCAGCCTATCGTAGACTTCATTTAGTTCTTCGCTCTTTCGACCTCGCGCTGCAACAGGAGTTTGAAACGCAAGCCTTGTCAATACTTCAACTACTTCATGATCTGCTTTTGCAGTTGCAGCCAGTAAGCCTTTCCAACGAAGATCTCGGCGAGATCCGTCATCCATAAAAGCCTCAGTATACCATCGCGCGAAATCTGCGCTCATATCTGGAAGCTTAGCCATATTTAGCTCTCCATTCGGGCGACAGCTGCCGCAATTTCGTTGATTAGATTGCGCTCGCCGGCGCGTATGAGAGCTCTACCATAACGCTCAGGTTCGGGAAGTCTCAGCTCCCCCTCCTCTAGCAGCCCAAGTTCGGTGATGATTGTTCGTCGCTGGCCGCTTGTAAGCCGCCAAAAGCGATACAATAGCTCGCGCGTATCTGTTTCACCCATGGCAGCCTCCGCATCTAGTACGATGGAGGTATTGGAATGATTGAGTCCAGTGTCGGTTTTTGATGATGGCGCCGCATCGATTGGATTGGAAACGATTGGAAACGGCGCCTCCTCAGGGACTGGAATTACAGTACAGAACACATCGCCACCTTGTGCGTTCTTTATAGATTCAAAGCGCTCAGGGACGTCTTGCAACCTTCGCTGATGAAGTTCGACCTTAATATGACGATCACGGCCCTGTCCCTCGACTTCAAGAGCTATGAGGTTATAGCCAGGTTGATAAGGCTGTTCACCTCGCGACGGATTTACCGCGCCTGCTCCAAGTCGGACATATTCTGCCATAATGGCACGTTGCCGATGTTTATGCCCGAAAAGGTGAAATGCTGCGCGAGTAGTAAGTGCATCGTCGACTTCATCTGCGTCTGAAAGCCAGTCAATAGGGTGGTGAACTAACACAAGATTTGCGGTATTGGGGACTGGATTTAGGACGGTCTGCCTTGGGCTAAGATAAAGACTTCCTTGAATGTCGTCTTCACCATTTTGCCCTGATAGCAATGTGGAAGTTAGACCATAAATGCGAAGCGTCACGCCACCTTCAAGTGGAAGATCTTGGTGCCAGAAAGGCTTGTCAGGCCAAACTTGGCAACCAAAAGGTGCAGCAAAATCATTATATGCAGAATGGGCGGCAAAAAGAGACTGACCGCTCTCCTCATTGGCAAGCTGTTGGCCCAACCGCCATTCCCGCTGGTTGGTAGGCGCTGACGAAATCATGTGTTGTGCAGACTGCGTCGGAACGTTTTGCCTAATAATGTTTCGGTCTACGTCGTGATTACCCGGAACTGTAAAAATTCGACCTTTTGGGCATCCCGAGATGGCCGCTAGCTCCTGGATCCAATTCCAAGCGGTATGGTATTCGTCTGGATCCGCCTTAAACGCGACATCCCCACCAATTAAGATAGCGTCGATTTCACCTAGCACACCAACCTGTTGAGCAAGATCGCGCATCATCCTCGTACGAATGGCGAGGTGTGGGTCTTGTGAGGGGTCAAGGCATTCTGGCGACTTGAAATGAATATCTGAAATATGAAGCAATAGCATTAATAGCGCCCCTCAACTCTTGGCAGCATGATGGCCAAATTTCACTCAGAAATTATCTCAAACGGGAAAAACTTCAAGGCGTTAGACATAAACTTCAATTTTCAAAATCTCTGCGCCCAAAAGGAATAAAAATAGATCTACCGACCCAAAAATCTAAGATAAATTCAATGAAATTGGTAGTTGATTGAAATCAATCATGTAAATTTGTATGTTTTCAATTATATTACGCTAGTTATTTACATCTATAATCCGATAAACCTGCATCCGAGAGCAACCGAACAGTTTAGCGATCTCCGAGGCCCCCTTCCCTTCAGCATGCGCCTTTCGAATACCATCATGGTCCAGCCTGCGTTTGCCGCCCTGGTAGACGCCCTTCTGCTTTGCTCGCTCAATACCCTCTCGCTGGCGCTCCTTGATGAAGCGGCGCTCCATCTGGGCAACCATGCCGAGGATTGTCAGCACCATCTGGCCCATTTCGCCACGCGTTGAGACATGCGGGTCGAGAACCGTGACAAAGGCGCCTTTCTGCTCGCATTCGTGAATGACGTTGAGCACGTCGCGCGTATCCCTGCCCAGGCGGTCGAGCCGGCAGACCAGCAGTTCGTCTTCGGGGCGGAGAAATTCGATCACTGTTGAGAGTTCGGTGCGGCCGTCCCGGCTGGCGCCGGAGACCTTTTCGGCGCGAACGATGCCGCAGCCTTCCGCCTTCAGTTTGCCGATTTGAACGTCCAGATCCTGGTCAGTGGTGCTGACCCTGGCATAGCCTATGCGCGCCATATGTCACCTCAAGCTTTAGGCCTGAGGCTACGGTGTCACGAATAGTCGATGTCAACCCAGATGTTACATTGATCCAGTCGAACGCGTGACGTCACTTCCGGGTGTACTTTCCTGTTACAACTAAGCACACAAGCCCAGAGAACCCAATATTCTCATTGATCGGCTAGCGGGTAAGTTCCGGCCCCAAACAGAGCATCGCGAGAGATGCGCTCTATGACTTCTTTGCACGCCATTTTGGGCATTCACCTTAAATGCAGCTGATCCTAAACACCGACCACCAAGTTCCTGGGCCACCTCGATGACAGGGGACCTAGTTCGTCAACCAGCTACCTATACTTGCAGAGCTTTGAGTAGTAGGTAGGAGCCCCAGCAGCAGTTCACACAGGCCGCGCCGGTGAAAGTGGGTTCTGCTTAGAAGGCAAAAATACTTTGAGGTCTTTTCCATGCTCCAACGCCCCGCCGTCATCGACGACCTGCAGGTCATCCTCTCAGATTGGGTCACTTCGTTAGACTCGCCCAAGCTGCTGGGCGCGTTTCTTTTCGGAAGCACAGTCAATGAAGACGGCGTTCGATTTCAACCGGACATGGGCGATCTCGACGTTATCGTCGTGGTTGACTGGGAATCCGTGTCCCCGGGGGAGCGCATCGCACAAATCAACCAGTTGCGTGATGCGAAGCTAGATCTGGAAACAAATCTTTTCCGTAAGCTGAGCAGGGAGAACGGATCCAAACAAATTGTAAGTCTCGTTCCGATCACCCCATTCGAAGTTGATCAAGCTGTCCACAAGGATGGAGTGAACCACATTCTAACCGGCGCGAGGGCATACGATCTCTTCAAGAAATGTGAGATTGATAGCCTCAACGGTGGCCAATCTTCCTCTCCTCTGGAGAATCATCATCGGACGGTCCTGAATTTCGTTCAGAAGAAACGTGCCGAAGCACTGTCGGTCACGCCCAACGGTCGAGGTGGCATGGCTCCTGCTGCTCATGATGATCCGGTCCCGAAGGAGCTGATCCGAAATTTCGCCGTTGCCACCGCCGATCTGGAAAAGCATTCGGACATCTCCGAACTCAGACGCGGCTTGAAAGAAATTGGCATTTTTGCTTCCGAAGCGGCTGACTGGACTCCGCTGGCGAGCCAGTTTGCGAGTTGGTTTGAAGTTCGGCAAGGCGCACGCGGTGAGGTGGACCCGGTCATCAGCCATGACCATTACCTCCTCCTCGTCGAGGCCATCTACGATCGCGTGCGACAGCAATATGTGGGATCCAACAGCGCCCAATTCACCGGCACGATGATCGGCAGCGTGACGATACCGGCCACGGAACCCGCACTGCCCTCCTCTCACCGCTTGAAGTCAACGTTCCGAGTCACGCTTTCAGACAAGCTGGGAGGATCGAAAAGCGATGTACTTCGCTCCATTCGCGCAGCCCGCGCGAATATGAAGGCCCGAGTAACCAACCCCTTCGAGATCCTATTCGAGGAACAAGCCGACGCTGACGAGCTTCTCGCGATAGATGACGCAATGCTGGACAGCAAGAAGCACCGGAGGAAGGTGGAGGCCTTCGAGCGGAGAACTCTGATCGCAGCGAGACAAGAGCTTTGGACTCAAGGCGTTGAACTTATTCTGTATTATGGCGGATCTTTGTTCCATGGCGATGAAGAGGTGATCGAGGAGGCATGTAGGACCGCCATTCGCAACTGGTTCTCTATTGCCGCTACTAACGTAGTCAATCCAGGCGGCATGTTTGAGGCCTTTCATACCCACCTCTATCCGTCTCACGGAATGGCTCTCAGCTTCTCTGCCGAAGCGTCGCCCGCGAACCTCTTTGAACCTAAACCTCTTTGCTCACTAGAGCCGCATAACCTTGCGAAAGGCTTCGTTCCCAATCTCGTCTCGAAATATTTGTACTTCGTCTCGCAACCGGCGCGTGCCAAGCTTTGCGAAAAGAGGGACATAATCTTCAACGTGTCCTTTTGGGACTATGGCTTGAAATGAGCGAGCGGACGGTCAGCGGAAAGCTTGGATAACGATCATCCCATACTGCATCTTTGCACGATACACTCGTAGCGGCCTTCAAGCGAATGTCTCCAGTTTCGGCTCCGGCCGTAAGCGGTACTGTTATTATACGTGGTCAGCGGGAACTAGTTGTGCTTTGTGCGAACGTCAGTAACCTCCGCTGAGCACCCGTTGGGTCGGATCGCAGCAAAAGTCCGCTGCCGTCCTTTTTTGGTTTTCGTTCGCTGCGGAACGAATGGCTGCTTTAAAGACAAGTCGGAGAGCCGCTGATTGTCCGCCCTGGGGACACAAAGCGGCGGTACATTAAGTCAAAGCTGAATGATTAACCTACGCGTTATTCCGACGTCGCGAGACTTGAAGCTCAAAAGCGCTAAAAACAACTTCGCCAATCCGATCTGAAGCTTCCCTTATTGGGCTTTCTTCCAGATGCGTATACCTCTGGGTGGTGGCAATGTCCTTATGCCCTAGTAGTTCCTTAACAACATGAATAGACGCACCTGCCTCGATTGCAAAACTTGCGAAGGAGTGCCTCAAATCATGAAGCCGCAGCTTCTCGTCGCCGAGCATCTTCCTTACCTTTTTCCAGACTTTCATAGTCCCCGAATAAGACCCTTCCGTTCGGTCACTGGCAAACATGTATGTGCTATTCGGATCGCTATGACGTCTCACCCAATCGTTTAAAAGATCAAATGCAGCCCGGTTCAGCGGCAGGGTCTTTTGCCCGGTTTTAGAGTCCATCAATCTCAGCAGGCGTGCCTTCTGGTCAAACTCGCTCCACTTCAGGTTCTGGATTTCGCCAAGCCGTGCGCCGGTGACTGATAGAAGCCTTATGATCGTAATCGCGGCGGGATTGACCTCTTGGTCTTCCAGCGTTCTCAAAATCTCGCCAAGCTTACTCATCTCAGTTTTCGAGAGGAACCGATTGCATTTTTGGTCTGAGTAACGCTTAACGCCAGTCACCGGGTTCTGGTCGATAATGCCAGCTTTCTTTGCGTATGTAAGGATGCCGCCCAGCAAGCCGACGGTTCGCGTTGCCGTCCCTTTTCCGCCTTTGACCACCGCTTTGCCGCGTTTTTTGGTTTTCTCGATTTTTGCGGTTTTACCGTCCGCAACGTCCTTCAGAAACTTGGTTACGTGAGCAGCGGACAAATCCTTGACCCGCATCTTGCCAAGTAACGGCACAATGTGACGATTGATACGTCCTCGGTCGGTATCAATCGTCGATTGCTTCTTGGTACCAACGCCATCGAGAAGGTACTGATCACATAGCTCCGACACGGTGATTGATTTCTTCATTGCAGAACGTTCAGCCGCAGGATCATTTCCGCTGGCAACCAAACCCAGAAGCTTTTGTGCCTCGTTGCGCGCTTGGTCCGGTGCCCAGGGCGATCCGTGTTTTCCGATCGTAAAACGGCATAACTTGCCACGCCGTCCGCCTGCGGTTCGATATTGAACGATGTAGATCTTCGACCCGGCAGGCGTAACTTTCAGGCCAAACCCCTTTAGCGTCTCATCCCAGAAAAATGTGTCTTTGGTCAAAGGCTGAACGCCATCGACGAACTTTTTTGTGATTTTTACCTGCACTTCCAACCTCGCTAGCAATCACATAGCAATCACCTGAGTTGGAATTTTAGGCAGAGCACGGGAACGAATTAAAGCTGAATTTTCACTAAGATATTGATTTATATGTGTAAAATGATTCATATGGGTTTAGCGGGAACACACGGGAAGTCCTGTCTGGCACCCTCCGAAGGCAGAGGTCAGAGGTTCGAATCCTCTCGGGTGCGCCAAACTCACGCCCGAACAGGCACCAGCTATTACCTAACTCAATGGGCCGGCTTAGAGCGAATAACGGCAGACAACAGCTGGTCCTTAAGAGTAGGCGTTTTTCTCGTTACTTTGCGGGGGAAGGTCCTATTTGTGTGAACGGTCCGTATCCCGCTCGGTGCGCGCCCAACCACTTCGTTTTGGCTTGAAAACAGCCATTGGGTACTTCGCGAACCGGACCAGCAAATGGGCCACAAGCCCCAATAAATCCCGTACGGGGATGAGATCTCGACCATACTTCCACCAAGCTGCCAATGTCGTGATCAAAAAAGCGACCATCGCGCCAAGAGCCAATCCAAGCGGAAAAAAGGGCAGTTTCAGCAAGGCAGTGACGATCAACGCACTCACCACCGCAACACCTTGCAAAAATACTAGGATCGTCAAAGGTGGAACCAAGATACTCAAGGCTAAGGCAACCGCAGAAAACTTGCGCATGGCAATGAGCCTAGGCAGACGTTTCAGGGCCGTTCTCATTAGCGAAAGATGCCCCCGAACCCATCTTGACCGCTGCGTCGTGGCGCCATCCAAAGATTGAGGCAAAGGGCTCAGGATGATCGCCTCATTACAGAAAATGGGAGACTTGCCGGCGGAAGCGAGATCAAACCCCAGTTTCATGTCTTCCACCAGATGCCCATGCGCCAGATTTGCCCTAGCCAGAACGTTCCAAGGGAACGCCATCCCGCTACCGGTGAGCAGAGATGGACCGCCCAAGTTGAAACCCCCGAGGGGACGGATCCAGTTTTTGAGACGAAACATAAAGACGGAAACTTTCTGGGCAATATTGTCTTGAGACTCTGTCATCAAGTAACGAGCCTGGGCAGGGCGGTCACGATGAAGCGCCACCCGACGGATCCGGTCTAACGCTGAGGCTTCCGGTACACAATCAGCATCCAAAATCACCACACAGTTCGGTGGATTTGTTTCAAGATGCCGAACGCCAAAATCTAAGGCGTACCCCTTTCCGCGGCGATCCGGATCAGTTCGTTCGATCACTTCTGCCCCGTTTCGGAACGCGACCGCCGCGGTATCATCGGAGCAGTTGTCAGCAACAACCAGGATCCTATCACCCGGATACAGTCCCTTCTGGCTTGCTTTCAAGGTGTCCGCCAAACCGGCTTCCTCATTATGCGCCGGAATGAGGACGACCATCGGGACGCGCGCTTCAGAACACTGAATTTGCCGTTTTGGCAAAAAAACGGCTGCAAGAACTTCGATACAGTAGACAGCTGTCAAGACAAGGGTGATCGACACCCAAACCAAAAGCCCGGTGTAGGTGGCGGCTTCCAATAGAGCTATTGTATCGGTTGCCAGCATTCGGCAGGCTCCTGCAAGATTCACGGATGACAAGTTATCAACCCCAGCAACTGGAAGTCACCACAAGGCATCTGCACTGTCATAAGCGCTGCCGGTCAACCTGTCTTGCCTTTGATGGGATTGATTTGCCTAATCTGCATCGATTTGCCCATCGAGATAGATGGCCAGTGCAGCGACCGGTCCGATCGTCTGGTGCACGGTGTATTCCTGTTGAATGATCACCCCTGGGAACTCGATCAGATTCTCGAAATACGGGATTGCAAACCGCGATGGCTCGACCTTGGTGTTTTGACTCTGTGACTTCAACCCAACTTCGGCAAGCGGAGACCACGACGGCCCAAAGATCCACCCATAAGCAAAAGCGTTCGCCGGGGCCCAGCCGTAGATTGTGATCCCCGGTGGAGCGTGAACGCCCATCGCGCGATGGTCTTCGTGAAGCGGATGCAATATTTGCCGCGCTCCCACCCCAGTCATAAGGCTCATCCCAGTCTGGTTGGCACCCAGCAGACCATTCAGGGTATCGAGCACAAGCCCAATTATGGCGTTGTCACCTGTCAACAAGTGCGTGCGCATAGCCAACTGCGCCATGCCAGAATTTGGCGGGCCGCCTTGTCCCCAGCCCGCAGGAGCGTAGGGATGCTTCATACTGGGATAGGTGTTCGTTTCCTGGGCCTCCAGTAGAAGCGCAGTTTCTGATTTGAAGAGACTTTCCAGAGATTTGCGAATGCCTGAGTCCGTTTTCGAACTGTTGATGTAATCCCAGGCGGCATCGCTCTTTTCCTGATACAAGTCCCAATTTCCCCTGAGCTGTTCTTCTGCGGCTGTTCGAAATCTCTGTTCTCCGGTTGTGCGATAGAGGGAACTGGCTGCAACAACGCGTCGCGTTTCAGCTTCCTCCTCCAACTTCGAACGTATTTCCGGCCAGCCGTCAGAGTTTGAATAGGCTCCAGCAACCAAACCTGCAATCGCATCAGCGTAGAAGGTATCCATGTCGGAAAGCCCAACCTCAGCGGCGTCCCAGGCCCTGAAGGCACTGTCCAGATAGACAGCCGCGAGATCAGATTTGCCGTGTATTTCTAAATGCCGTGCAAGGCTCCCTGCGATTGCGGCATAAGTGTAGCTGCTACTGATATCGGGTGCATATGTAAAAACAGGAAGCGTTTCCAGAAAACTTGCGGTGCCCAGCACAGGATGCCCAGCGCTTTCAATTCCGCCCCGAATAGTTCCGTCAGGGCCTTGCAGCCTGCGGAAAAAGTCGATTGTCCAGATGGCTTCATGGAGGAGATCCGGCAGATCGGCAGTGCCGGTATAAAGCTCTGGATCCAGAAGCTCTGAGGATTTCGGAATGCCATAGGACGTACTCAAACGGTCCGCTGGCAGATAATCAAGAAGATCGAGAAACAGGCGGGACACACGAAGATGCACGATATGGCGATCCCAATCACCAGCATCCATGTAGCCTCCCCAATAGCCGGCCCCGGCCGGTTTTCCATTGCGCCAGGTGCTATTGACCGCATCCTCAAACGGCACAAGCCCCAATTTGCCATGGCTTGAGAACGACAGGGGCAAGACGCTTTCGGCGATTTCCACATTAAGACCTGGAACGAAGGCGGCCGGTCGTTCAAATCCAAACCGCCCATCCAGCGCGATCCCGCTGCGATGATTGTAGAGCCCTCCAACCGCAGTCTTCCCAATCTCTTTCCAATGATCCGAAGACACCTGAAACACATCGGACACGCCGAGTCCGTCCACACGAATTCGGTAGTTCCCGTTCTGAGTTGGCAACCAATCGCTGTAATCCATCTCAAAAACGTAGGTACCGGCCCGGCTAGCCGAATAAGCTCGACGTGCGGTGGCTCCTGGAGCCACTGTGGCTGGCAGCGGCAACTGACTGTCGAGAATTTCGATCGTCTCTAAAGAAACAGCACCGACTGTGGCGAACACTGCGGCAGCATCTTCGGCGCCGGACAGCCTCTGAAGCACAATACGCTCGCCAGTTTGAAAATCATGTCCTGGTATAGTGATTGACGCGGCCCCGGATGTCTCGATCCCGGTTACGGGCACCGGTGGCTCTCCGAGGGCCGCGTAATCGATCAGCGGTGACCCCAGTCCATTCCATGGTTCTTCCGCGTCCGGCAACGACTTGAGTTTTATTTCGGCGGAATACACAACGGAATCCGCATCATCCAGAATTGAGAACCGGTCCAGGCCGTAACTGCCGAAATCAACCGCGCCGGCATTTGGACCTCCTGGAACCCACACTGCGAGAAATGCTTTTTTTGAATGATCCTCGGCGGCGTGTCCGGCCTGTGTGGACCGGATGCCTAGTGCGCGTGTTTTGGATGGGTCATAGGTAAAGGTGGTCTCGGGAAATAGGTCACCGGGCCAGCTGAGGGTGTGTGTCCCGGGCTCCAAAGAACGGTTTAACTTCAGAAACACCTGGTGTTTCATCGCCGCTGCCGTCTGGCTGCGACCGGATGATGACCGATAGAAGCCGGAATCGTAGGGCAGCGATTTCCTGTAGACAGACGTGATGGCAGGCTGGCCGTTGAATTGATATTCGTCAGCCTGATCGATAACCGCTCTGTCAAGCAACTCAGCCGGAGGCGTATCTGCCAGCCTGAGATTACTCCTCTCAGGGCCAACAACCATCCCCCATGTGTCACCATATTCAATCCACTCACCCACTGGTTCATTGAGCGGATCTTCAAGCTTAATAATCTCTCCGCGGCCGAAGTTGGGGTCTCTAATCTCGACACTGATCATGTCGGGCGTTGCAATTGTGATTTCCCAGATGCGTAAGTCTTTCGCGGAACCAGCGTCCACAACCAGCAAAGACCAGACAATCCCCAGCCATAATCTCATACAGAAAGCAGAGCGCACATCATCCATTAACGGAATCTCGTTATTTGAAACTAGGTTCAGGCTAAGATCGGCCTAAATGACAAAAAAAGCCTGAATTAAGGTCGGTGCGAATTGTGAAGATTGCGTTCGTTCTCATCGTTTTGTGCTGCACACTACCGCTCGTGCTGCTTGTAAAGCGCTATGAAGTCCTTTCGCGCGTTTTCTGGATTTCTTTTGGCGCAGCAGCGTTTTTTATGACCATCGTCCCGCTCCTTGATATCGGTGTGATCAATGCACCCGATGGTTGGGTTGGTTTTGTCTATGGCATCGAAATATCCGTCGTAGATTACCTAGCCGTTGTTGCGTTCTTCGTCCTCCCGCGGCACAGGACCTCTTGGCTGTTTTTCCTTCCATTTGTTATTTTCACTGCCATCGCAGCGGTACCAGTGCCAAACGCCGCAAATCCAATGGTTGCGTCGTTCGGGGTGTGGCAATTTGCGAAGGTGTCCTTTATTGCCGCAATAGTTGCCCGAGCCTGCGCTTTTGAAGAAGTGCCTTACCTGCTCTTGCGCGGCATGGCGTTTGGCATTATGGCCCAATTGGTTGCATCCCTGTGGCAGCGTTTTGGTTTAGGATATACTCAAGCCCCAGGCCTTTTCCTGCATCAAAATACACTTGGGATGATCGCCCACTTCGTGCTTTATCCTTATCTGTTTATGCTCCTTACCCAAAGCCGAGGAACGTTCTGGAATGGCCTAGTAATTCTTTCCGTCTTGTGCTGCATCCTGTTAACTGCTTCTCGCGGGGCAGTTGGTTTTACGGTGATTGGTATTGGCCTCACCTTTGTGATCGCCTCACTGACTGGTCTAACCAACCGTATCATGGCAGCCGTCGCCCTGGCCGGACTCGTGGCTCTGGCACTTGCGCCCGCGACCTATATTGTTTTTGAAAAGAGATTTGAACGCTCTACACTCAGAGAAGATGTTTACGACGAGCGCGAAGCGTTCAACAGGGCCGCAGACTTAATAAGAGACGACTTTCCGGCAGGGGTCGGTTTTAGTCACTACACCTATACACTCAAGCGATACAATTATTCGCAGCTCGCAGGCGTTCACCAAAACGAAGGCAATATTAACAATATCGTTCATGACGCCTACCGGCTGATCGGTGTTGAAACCGGGCGCGCGGGTCTGCTTTCATATTACGTTATGCTCGCAGTGCCTTTAATCACTGCATTTTTTGTTGGATGGCGCCGCCGCCCGACGCCCGATGGTGGGTTGCTTTTAGGCTTTGGCATGGCATTGCTCATTGTATACCTCCACTCCCTATTTGAATGGATTTTCCTGATCAAACAGGTGCAAATCGTATTTGCTATCGTAGTTGGCATGACGTTTGGAATTGCAAGTCGGAGCTATGCTGCTGAGCAATCCATCCAACAAGTGACCGCCAGCATCAACACCAACGGTGTGCCCACGTTCAATGCCGGGGAATTGAGCAAATGAACAGGTTTACTCTTGGTGGCTCGGAATCACGCGTACGAGCGTATAGGTTTCCGTAACCATAAGGATCGATATACTGTTACAAATTTCAATGGTTAGATTTCATTCGGCTCGTTTTTACAATTTTGAACTAAATCCGACACTCACAGTGCTACGATCATACCTAAAGTATATGTGGTGGAGCGGGAATTGCGGTTTATTCCGAACACAAATACGAGACGATTTTCAACAGAGACAGTCGGCATTTTTCTATTGCTGGTTTTCGCGCTGCCGGTGCTCAGTTTAGGCGGTTCGAACCCGACTGCAGCTAATGAATACAGTCTCGGTATTCAGGACCGTCTGCGTATCTATGTGGCAGAGTGGCCTGCCCTTACCGATGAATTTGAAGTTGGCGCTTCTGGCAGTGTGGTGCTGCCTATTGTGGGCGAGGTAAACGCAGCAGGTCTTGCTCCCAGAGAGCTGGCCATGGAGATCGCTGAACGACTCCAAGAGCAAGCCAAACTTCGAACGCTTCCAAATGTAGCCGTCGACATCTCAGCCTACCGGCCGTTTTACATTCTAGGAGCAGTTACATCGCCCGGAGAATACGCATATCGGCCTGGAATGCTGGTGCTCAATGCATTGAGTATTGCCGGAGGTGTCTATCGTCCGCCTAGCCAGTCGGAATGGGGCCTTGAAAGCTCCGCTATCAACACCTTGGGTGAACTCAGAACACTTAGAAGCCAAGCCGCCGATCTGGAAGCGGAAAAAATCCGTTATCAAGCTCAAGCAAAAGGGGAAACACAGTTTCCGTCGTTTCCAGAGAATGCCGCCCCAAATCTTGCTCGGGCGCTCGCGGAGCAAGCTCTGCTGTTTAGAGCTTCGCTTCAACGGTTTAATAATGAGAAGAAATCACTGACAACGGCGATTACGTTATTTGAGGGTCAAATCACTCTGCTAAACCAGCAGTTAGAAGACGCCAAACTCAAACTGGATTCATTCCAAACGGAGTTGGAGAAGATTCAGAACTTGATCAAAGAGGGCTACGGTTCGCCTCGTCTGCTACCGCTCAACCGCGAAATCGCTGATGGACAGTTGGAGAAAAAGCGGCTTGAGATTGGACTCTTGCGCGCAAAACAGGAGCTTGAGACGGCGCGTATTGAGCTTCGAGATCATGAAGCGAACTACCTCGGCGACGCGGAAACGCAACTTGTGAGGATAAGGTCTGAGTTGCGGGCCAATCTAGAACGAGTCAAGACGCAGGAGAGCCTTGTCAATTCCGCAAGCGGTTTCACAGACCGGCAGCAGCTCGATAATCAGATTAGCCTGCCACAGAGTCTTAAGTTTACGATCATTCGTACGGTCAGCGGTGAGGTTCAAACGCTGAACGCCGAGGAAACGACAAGTGTTGACCCCGGCGATATCGTGAAGGTCGCACGCTTTGGAGACGACGACTTGTCCGGAGCAATTCCTCAGAGAGTTTCATCCGGCAGTCTTCGACTTGGAGAATAAGATAAATTGGACGTTCCTTCTCTTCCAAAAACAGCTGCAAGATCGCTGCCCGTATCAAACGGCTCTACTTATGACTGGCAGTGGATGGCACGCGCTCTGATCGAGCGTTCGTGGGTGGTCATTCTCATACCGGCGATTTTTTGTGTATTGGCAGTCGCTTATGTGCTTGTTAGACCTGCTACGTTTCAGGCATCCGCAACACTGGATGTTGTAAACTTGCGCCTTTTGCCAGGTGGAGGCTCAGGTGTGTTTCTGCCCGAAGTTCAAGCCTTGCCGACGTTTCTTGACACGCAGCAACAGATTATCGGGTCAACCTCAATCATCACAGCAGCGATTGATGCTTTGGAAGGCACACCCTCAGAAAATGAATTTGACGGCGCAAAAACTGTTTCAGCTATCAAGGAATTGGAAGCTTTCCGTCGAGGGTTGATTGTTTCCCGTATAGGGCAAAGCAATCTCATTAATATAGGCTTCCGCTCCGACGATCCGCAAACGTCAGCAAATACAGTGAATGCAGTTGTCGATGCGTATCTGGCCAAACTGGAACAGGACCGACTGGAAACCGCGGAAGCGGCAAGCGGCTGGCTTCAGGAGCAACTTCGTTCTGTCGGACCAAGGGCAACGGTTGTATCAGCGGCCTACCCGCCAATCCACAAGAGCAACACACGAGGTCTGCATATCATAGCTGTCGCGGGTATAATCGGTGGTTTCATAGGCCTGTTTTCCGCCCTTATGTTGTCTTTCTTTGACAAGCGTATCCGAAACCCAGAGCAGCTCGCCGGGATCATCGGACAGCCCTGCCTTGGAGTGGACAAGTCAAATCCTCAGACAAAAAAGAAGACTGGCGCTCTGGCCGCAGATAATGCCCCCCCGGCGTTTCACGCCAAGGGTGAGTTTGATAACTCGGCTCTGTTCAATGTTGCGTCGCTGATACAAAGTTCAGCTTCGGAAACCGGCAACCGTATGCGCTATGTCGGAATTACGTCACTGCAAAAGGAAAACAGCAGTACTGTGGTCTCCGAGCAACTAGCGCGTCTTATTTCAGCGCCTGATCACAAAGTCCTATTGGTTGACGCAGACCCGTACGGAAGTGGTACTTCGTCCGAAAACAGTATTTCGGAGAGTGGGCGAGGTTTGATCGATATGCTTGTGGGCAATGGCTCATTATCCGAAGAGAACGTCAAAAAGGAAACGGATACCGGTCTTTCGATCCTTTCCGTTGGCACTGTCAAAAACCCTCAACAGGCCGGACAACAGATCTGGTCCGATAGATTGCGGGAATTGAAACCCTCATTCCGCCAATATGATTTGGTGATTTTCAATTTGCCGCCGTTGTTTGCTTCAGCAGATGTTGGCGCGGCGTCCAAGTATCTTGATTCTATCGTTTTCGTCGCTGAATGGGCGAAGACATCACAATCTGACCTGGCAACCGCACTCGACTTGAACCCGGCCATTCATAAGAAAATTATCGGCTCCGTTCTGATAAATGCCAAAGAGAACCCGTTGATTTTTCTGTTTTCGCCAGTGGCAAATTTTTTGCGAAAGCAAAGGGTATTTCTATCCGGTGCCGCTAAGTGACATCACAAACCTCGTGCTCCAATAAGCCGAACAGCATTGCAATCGGTTACGTTCTGAACACGTATCCTGTCCCCAGCGCGACTTTCATTCGGCGGGAGATCCACGCTCTTGAGGATTTGGGGTTCAAAGTCACAAGGTTTGCCTGCCGAAAATTTGCGGAGGACCTTGTAGATCCAAAAGATCAGAGCGAAGCTGCACGAACTGAGTATTTGCTGGACGGAAGACTTACCGACCTCCTGCTGGCGTCCGTACGCGAGCTTCTCACGAACTTCACTGGTTTTTGGCGAGCGCTCCCGGTTTGGAAACAACTGGTCTCGAATGCCGGAGGGGGTTTCGTCCGGCATGTCGCATACTTAATGCAAGCAGCAAGCCTCCGCCAAAAGGCAAGGCGGGCCGGAGTTCAGCATCTCCATGCACATTTTGGAACCAACGCCGCCGCTATCGCGATGCTGTCGCATTCTCTGGGCGGGCCCAACTACAGTTTCACAGCTCATGGCCCGAATGAGTTTGAAAATCCGCCGAAACAGAGTTTTGCGCTGAAAATCCAAAATGCAGCCTTCGTGTTGGCCATTTCGGATTACTGCAAAAATCTACTCGCCAGTTTCACCCAAATGACTGAGGACGTTCAGAAAATTCATATTGCGCGCTGCGGATTAGAATTGGCCGAGTACGGTCCACAGCTCCCCGTCACCTCCACCAACAACACCTTTGTCTGCGTTGGAAGGCTATGCCCCGAAAAAGGACAGGTCCATATTCCTGCTGCTGTTTCGACACTGATAGCGGACTTTCCCGATATCAAAGTCATCCTGGTTGGCGACGGAGAGAGCCGCGCTGATGTGGAAGCTGCGATCAAAGAACATGCCGTCGAGCAACATGTCATCATGCATGGGTGGGGCTCAAACTCGGAAGTCCAAGACTTCATAAAGTCGTCACGCGCCCTTGTTCTCCCGAGTTATGCAGAAGGTCTTCCGATCGTTTTGATGGAGGCTTTGGCCCTGACCCGCCCAGTCATAACGACAACAATTGCAGGCATTCCAGAACTGGTGGATGCCTCTTGCGGCTGGCTGATTGAGCCGGGCGATGAAGAAGCATTGGCGAACGCATTCCGCTCTGCCCTGTCGGAAGATCCCAAAACACTCCAGGCCATGGGCGAGGCCGGTCATCAGCGCGTCACGGCCATGCACGATGTCAGCAAGCTGGCAAAAAACATTGGACATCACATAACCAATACCCTCGCTTCGCACGACTAACGTGAATTAAGAGTATCAAGCTCAAGAACAGCTCCCGCAGTAATTTGAAACGGCACATCACCATTCACTAAGCTGTCTTTTTGAATTGAGCCCCAGTTGTCTCATGCTTTATTTGTGACCTTGCCCTCGTTTAGTACAGTCAACACCTCTTGTTTGCACAACTCAGAAGCAGCTTTGCGACGGTAAAAAACATAGCTCTTGGTGAAACCGAACTTTCGTTCTGTCCAAATCTCTGCATCTGGAAAGAGTGATTCCAGCTCGTTTTTTAAGACTACGGTTGTTTCCATCATCATTTCAGTCCAGGCAGGAAGGCGATTGTGCCACCGCCTCAAAAAGAAACGTCGTACAAACTCAGGATAAAACCACCAAAAAAGCATGTAACAATGAGCTTCTACGGGAAACCAGATCGATGGCGTCTGTACCCAATACAGAGGCGCTAGACGTCGGACTTCTTTCGCCATGTCTGCACGCTTCAATCTGTCCCCGACATGCTCTATCACACTGTTAGAAAAGACAATGTCGAAGCTATTGTCTGCAGGTAATTTCACATGACAAGCATCTCCCTCAAGGATGGTAATGGTATGCCGAGATACGGGAGGGATTAAAGAATTATACCCCGGAAGATTCATGATGGTAATATTCAACGGTACAGGGCAATCGTCCCAGAACTGTGGTGCGCCTCCAAGATCCAGTATGCGCTCTCCACCACAAATTCCCATACGGCAAATGAAGGTGTTCATTCGGTATTTCCGCATTCGTTTCGAAAACACCGTTTTCAAAGGCTGGACAACACTAAACTTCATAAACTGCATGCTTAACGGCCTCATGTGCATAAATACATCAGTCTTGTACCAGGCTTCTCCCTAAAACGACGCGCTAGGACACTAGGTAAACGGAAAATATGTCCTTAGTATTTTCTTATGCTATTGATAATGAATAACACGCTATCCAAAGCGCAAATCTATTTATATTCAATAAGTGTTGCCCTGCGGGCGAGATGCCTATTCAAATGAAACATCAACACGCCCCTTGCTTCTGCAAACTTCCCTAAAACGTCGTAAAAACCGATCAAAGCAGGTTGACCGTTCTTAGAGGAGCGAATTGCTAATCTGGCAATTTGTGCTGGATATGCCAGCAACAACAGCCAAGTTTCTGGAAAGAGAAAGCCGCCAAGACCAGCGATCACAGGAAGAACACCGCCCCAGAAAACGGCCCGAACGACATTTGTTTGCCAGATTTTCTTTGGTGAATTTCGGTGCCGCCAGGAAACTTCCGCGAATGCGTGCCCAGCCCGGACCGAACGTTTCCACCATTGGGTTATCCGGTGCATATTGGCATCGTGGAGGGTCATCTCTGCGTCAAGCCGCCAGATTCTCCAGCCCTTCTCCCGCAGTCGCAAGCACATCTCCGGTTCTTCACCAGCGATCAGGTCATCATGGTATCCACCGACATCATTGAACGCTGATCCGCGGACCAAGCAGTCTCCCCCGCATTCCTGCCGCTCGCCGATCGGAGTATTCCACTCAATATCGCACATGGTGTTGTAAATAGAAGCTTCGGGAAACCGTTCCCGCCGCCGGCCAAACACAACCGCGACATCAGGGTTCGTCTCCAAAAACTCCTGAGCGGCCTTTAGCCAACCTGCATCCAATTGACAGTCTCCGTCAATGAACTGAATGAAATCGGTACTTGGATAGTCTCGAAGAAGCCTGCGATAACCAGCGTTTCGGGCCCGGGCTGCGGTGAAGGGGCGATCCGACGGTAAGATTTCAACTTGAAAACCGGCATCCTCGGCCCATTGGACGCTATCGTCCGTTGATCCGGAATCGACATACACGATCCGGTCAGACCGCCCTTGAACAGATCGTATGCAGGTCTGAAACCGCTCACCTTCGTTCCGGCCTATGATCACGATTCCGATCGTCATCCACATAGATCCATTATCATCACACCGCACCAGTTGAAAGGAGCGGGAAAACAGCCTCTAGCGATGTTCCATAGCCTGCTGCTGCGCGTCCCCACATCAAACCCGCTGTTGCCGCTATGACAATCAACGTCATTAACAAGTCATGCCAAAGGAAGGATGTCTTCTCCCGAACAGCTCCAACCGCAAGCGGCAGATAACGAATGACTTCGCCAGCAGCTAAACCTATCAATGCACCGGGAAGCCCCAGCCATTGGTAACCCAACGGAAGTAAAAGGAGGATACCAACCAGCTTGAAAGAGTTTGCCACCACGCCGTAAACAGGTTTGCTCAGCCCAAGAAGGGTATATTCTGAAAACCTGGATATAATTGCGCCCCATGTGCCGACGAGAAGCATGGAGAGGATCCAGCCTGCATCTGCATAACGCGGGTCGTAAATGATCCATACGGCAACATCTGAAAAAGCAATACCGAAAGCAACGCCGAAGGCCGCCAGCGTTAGAAGCTTTGTTCTGAGCGCAAGAAGGTCTGTACGTATCTCGGAACGCGTCGCCGCATGTTTGGCGGATACCATCGGAAAAATAAGCGAATATCCCAGTCGCCCGGCCAAAAACGCAGGTAGATCCGCGATCGTTCGAGCGATGGCGTAAACGCCTACGGTTGCCAGGGGAATGGTCTTGGCCAAGTATAATTTATCGAAATTCATACAAAGAAACGACAATAAGGACGACAGGAACATCCATTTCCCGAACGAAAAGATCTCACGGACATAACCCCGGTTCCATTCTAACCAGTTCCGCGCCCTAGGAAGGAGATAGCTGAGCCCGACCCGGAAGAATGCGGCAAACAGTCCAGAAATCAGGATCGACCATATTGTTGGGCTCATATAGGCAAAGAAGATGATTAGCATTGCAGTCACGAAATCGCACGAAAGCTCGAAAAGGTTCATGCGCGCAAACTGAAGGTTCCGCTGCAGATAGAAGATAGACGTCGACGTCAGACCAAGAATGATGATCGTAACCGCGCTCAGTTGAATTGCAGTCGCCTGAATCTCATACAAATTGGCCAATGGATAAGCTGCGACACAAAGGATCGCGCACAAAAAGAGAGACCGCACAAACTGCAAGGTCCAAGCGGCGTTTTGGAAAGACCGATCGTCAGCGTTCCGGCTACGGACAACATTCTGCGCAAGGCCCACATCGGTCAAAAGTTCGATGCCTGATCTGAAAGTTGAAAGCACCATAGCAATGCCGAAGATTTCCGGCGTGATGAGCCTTGACAGCACCACATTGGAGATAAAGCGTATTCCGGTCGTTCCACCAAAAGAGGCGATTGTCCATATCGCCCCGGTCATCGCTTTCTTTTGCGTAATCGCCACTTGGGCTAAGCCTCTCGAAACAAAGTATGAATCACCTCGACAATTGGACGAGATGATGCGCTTTCTTTAAACATGCGTTTTCTAACTTGTCGATTTTTGGGAGCTATGTTTTTTGTTTCCGCAATTGAAGTAGCCAGTTATTAAGGATCCAATCGCGATCTCATTGAAGGAGCCTTAGATACTGTATATCTTTCAGCTGGTTAAAAAATCTGTCTTTCTAACCTAATACACGCCTGCTTGCAGTTTGTTAATCTCGTTTACATATATGCAAAATATTGAGATTTCTGAGGTTTTCCAATCCCGGAATTGGCCCCTGTTGAACGAGTCACATGACGATTAGCACAGATCAATCGCCAAAGGATCCGCTGCCCTCAGCACGCCAGTCGTCATTCTCTCAATGCCAGTTTATGGGATTGGAGTTTGATATAGGCGAGCAGGCAGAATGGTTGCCGCTCATCCTTAATATGAAGCCACAGACATTCGAGTTTTTTGTCACTCCGAACGTTTATCACGTCATCCTTCTGGAGCGCGATATGCAGGTCGTATCGGCTTATGACGATGCTCGTTGGAAGGTCTGCGACAGCAAGATCTTAAGCCGGCTGGCACACTCCCAGAATTTGGATCTGAAAGTGTATCCGGGGGCCGACATCGTACAGGACCTACTCGCAGATCCGAAGGCCCAAGATTTGCGTTTCGCTATCATAGGCCCCGACCTTTCCCAGATTGATACGCTGCGAACCAGATATCCCGATGTGGACATACAACACATACCGTCTGGGATCATGGACCGAAGAACACCAGAATGGGAGAAGGTTTTGACTGCTGCCGAAGCATGTCATGCGGACATCTTCCTGATTTGCCTATCGTTTCCAAAACAAGAGTATTTTGCTCAGGACCTGAAACGCCGTGGGAATGCCTCGGGTGTCGGCCTGTGCGTTGGCGCGAGCATTGACTTTCTGACCGGCCGGCAAAAACGCGCACCGGAGTGGATCCGTGCCTGTGGAATGGAGTGGGCTTTCCGGCTAGTGACGAACCCAAAACGGATGTGGCGCCGCTACCTCTGGGATGGCCCAAAAATCATATGGATGTTTTTAAAATGGCGCCATCAATCCTGAAGATCAAAAAATAAGGGACCTTGGTTCCTGACAGGTGGAAAACAGCGCGTTGGCAGGGTCGCAGCGAAGCGGTTATGCATCTCGCTTGGGAGATACAATTGAAAAAACCTCGCGTCCTAATCCTTGCGGATGATTGTAATCCTGATTGGCCTTCGCTTCCGGTCGTTGGCTATAAATATGGGCTTTCCTTGGCAAAGTTCTGCGATGTCACCATCGCCACCCATCTCCGGAATCGCGAAAACATTGAGAAGGATCCGCGATCTAAGGGTGTCGACTTTCGTTACGTTGATAATGAATACGTCGCAAGACCGATCCACCGCTTCTCAACCTGGATCAGAGGCGGCGGTAAGGTGGCATGGTCCTTGGCAATGATTTTTAAGTATCCGGCGTATCTCACTTTTGAGTGGGAAGTTTGGAAAACCTTCAAAAACGCTCTTATATCCGGCGAATACGATTTGGTGCATCGGATTACGCCAATGTCACCGACAATGCCAAGCTACATTGCCGGCAAATCGCCGGTTCCATTTGTCATCGGACCTTTGAACGGCAACCTGGATTGGCCGAAAGAATTCCGCTCTGAACAAAGTCGGGAAAAAGAGCGGGCCCGGGCGCTCAGAGACTTCTACAAGTACCTCCCCTATTCTTCCGCAACGTACAAAAATGCCAAGCTGATCCTTGCTGCCTTTGACCACACAGCAAGGGACTTGCCGGAAAGCGCGTCCTCAAAGGTCGTGAGCTTTCCTGAAGTTGGCTTCGATCCTGAGTGGTTTAACACAACGGATAGGAAACCAGCATTTGCCGGAGATACGCCATACAACTTCGCCTTCGTCGGGCGCTTGGTGCCTTACAAAGTCCCAGAGGTCGCAATTCGTGCCTTTTGCGAAAGCGACATTCTGGCAAGGCACAAGCTTCACATTGTCGGTGAGGGGCCAGAACGAGACCGTCTCGAAGAGATCGTCAGGCAAACCGGGCGCACTGATAGTGTCGTTTTTCATGGCTGGATCGACCAGAAGGACGTCGGTCAATTTTTCAAAACCGTAGACGGGTTCGTCTTCCCTTCCATTCGCGAACTTGGCGCCGGTGTGGTGGTCGAAGCCATGGCGTCGGGGTGCGTGAATTTCGTAACCAACTACGGCGCCCCCGGTGATCTAGTGTCGGCAGATCGCGGCTTTCGTATAGAACTAAATAACCTCGATACAATGGTCGCGGGATACCGGCAAGCTATGGAAGAGGCTGTCACCAATCCAGGCAACCAGCACCTGAAGGCCAAGACTGCCGAGGAGTACGCCAGTGCCTGCTTGACCTGGAACCGTAAGGCTGCGCTGACTGTTCTCTATTATGACGACATAATAGCCGGCCGGCCGGTTACCGACCGCCGAGACTACACTTAATTTACGACAAAACCGATGCTGGTCTCCATCAAGTTATCCCGCATCATTCAGCAGCAATCCTGGGCTTATCAGCGTCAGTTGCGTGCGCAGTCCCTTTTTCCAAAGATTTCCTCATTCGGCTAGCCAGTACCTGAATATACGGATTGAGCACCATTGAGTCATGGTCTCCAGGTACCTCGACAATCGACAGTTCTGAAACAAACGGGGACCAGCCGTTGTCTTCACGAAGAATGTTCAGACCATCCTGAAGACGACGGCCGCCGGAAATCTTATAAAGCACCTCAGCCTTTGGCCGGTACAGGACAACCGGTCCACTATATGGCCGAACCTCATAAGCATTATGCGCCCGCATGAAGGCCACACGGATCCGTTCGTTGTTAAAACTTTCTGCGGTTGCTTGATCCCCGGCCGCATTCTTTTGAGCTTCTGTTCGAGCGCGCCACTCTCTCCGGTTGCGCAACCAAACACTGAAAAACTTGGCTTTATTTTTTTGAAGATCCTGCCACTTGATCATCACACGATCAATGAGGGAGAGGTGAACCTGTTCGGGTACAGGTGTGTCCAGCAAAATGACTTCGGCAACCTCTTCACCTTGTGCAGCAAGCTGTTGGGCCATTTCATAGGCAACGATCCCACCACCTGAGAACCCGCCGAGCATGTACGGCCCGTGTGGCTGGACCTGGCGGATTTCGGCAAGGTAATCCCGCGCCATCTCTTCGAAGGTTTCGTGGGGTTCTTGATTTCCGAAGAGGCCGCGGGCCTGAAGTCCATAGACTGGCCGGTCGCGCCCAACGAGAAGGGCCAGCTGACGCAGGTTCAGGATGTTGCCGAACATGCCAGCGCAGATGAACAAAGGTGTCGCCGCAGTTCCGGGACCTTTGCTCATTGAAACCAGATGCACAGTTTCATCGGCTTTCGCCGTTTGTTCAGGTGTCGCCCCAGCTGATGTATCCCCTTCACTGGCGACACCATGTGAGGCCAGCAATTCGGCGCACTCGGCAATTGTCGGAGCGTCGAAGAGGACGGACATGGGCAAATCGACACCATAAGTCTGGCGGATCATTCGGAACAGACGGACCGCGATAAGAGAATGTCCACCGATATCAAAGAAGTCATCGTGAATACCAATCTTCTCAATTCCGAGCAGCTCGGACCAGTATTCGGCCAGCTTGATCTCAAGTGGATTTCTTGGTGCTTCGTAGGCACTGTCAAGGTCGGGACGCTCAAAGAGCTGTCCATCCTGTACTTCTCGCGATTGCGCCTCAGCCTCGGCATTTTTCTTCAGCAGATCCAACGGCATCGTCGAGATGATCGGCTGTGCTTCGCCCGTCGCCAATGCCCGCTGCAGGGTCTCAAATCCTTGCTCTGGCGGAATGCCCTGCTTGACTTGGGCTGCAAGCTTGTAGAGCGCGGTTGCGTCCTGGCTTGCCCCGGTTTTAACGTCCTTTGCAAAACCAATGTCATTTGAGAGGCGTTTTACCGTCAAACAATCGGCTTCAATAACCACCGTCCCATCGGGCCGCATGACGGTAATATCAAAACTGCCGAAACCGTCACCGTGTGCATTCTCATCGACAAATCGGACATGTGCGATCACGTCGGATGGCAACGTTTCATACAGGCGGATCGCGGTGTAGGAGACGGGCGCCCAGAGGACACCGGAGCTCTTGAAGTCTTCAATAAGCTCCATTGCACAGCCGGTCGCGATATCGAGCAAGCCGGGATGAGCGTGAGTTGTTTCCGTATAATCTGTCTCGAAATCAGAGGCGGCGGTCAGGCGTGCCAGCGCTTCCCCACGCCCAAGCGACAGACTGCGCAACACATCCCACCGCGGCCCGAACCTGATATGATGCGCCTGAGCTGACGGCATCGTACCGTCGTCAGGTGCGTATCGGATATCGGTCCAGCGCGCCTGAGCTTGAAGGTCTTCAAGTTGCACAGGCAGTGGGATCGATTTGAGCGGACAAACCAGAGCTTCGGCGTAAACCTCCATCTCGGCGGACGGATCTTCAGTTTCTGTTGCCGCGACAATGGCTTTCAAGGTGCCATTTCCCTGGGCCTGGAAACGGACCCGTATGTTCCGAGCCTGACCGTCGTCCAGGCCAAGCGGCTTAAAGAACACAAGATCGCGGATATCCGGGCGCTGGTCCAAATCCAGTTCTGAATAGGCTTGCGCGATCAGCTCGATGTACCCGGTGCCCGGCAATATCGCATCGCCTGAAACGAGCCTGTGCTCGTTCCACATCCAGTGCTTTTGCGTGCTTGCCGTGAATTCCAGCCAGCGCGTGTTGGAAGCATCGGCAATCCAGCGCTCGAACAAGGGGCCCTTGGCCGCCCCAAGCGTTGTTGCCGTCTCTGAAACAGCCGCCTCACTCGAAACCGCGCGCGCGGCCAGACCAACATCGCTCCAGATGCCCCAGTGAACCGCGACCGTCCTGCGGCCACTGTCCCCGCTCTTGCTCTCAGCATAGGCGTTCAGAAACGCATTGGCAGCGACGTAATCAATCTGGCCAATGGGCGCAGTGTCCGTGCTGGTTGATGAGAACAACACCATCAGATCCAAGGGCTCGTCGGCAAACACCATGTCCAGAACGCGTGTGCCGTGAACCTTGGGCGCCAGAACTTTCTGAGTGTTTTCAAGGCTCTTCAGTTGCACGAGATCATCGTCAACAATGCCCGCCGCGTGCAAGACGCCACTGATAGAACCAAACCGGGCCTTCGCTGCGGCAACAGCTGCGGTCACCTCTTCTGGGTTGGTGACATCAGCCGTTGCGTAAAGCACCCTCCCGCCCAGCACCTCGAGTTCAGAAAGACGGATCAACGCCTGGACACCCGGGTCATCACCGGAATGCGTGCGCAGATAGGTCTCCCGCTCCTGCTCCTCCGGCAGGCTGCGGCGTCCGACCAAAACGATGTTCGCATCGTATTCTTCAACGAGAGCCTTTGCGAAAATCATCGCCAGATCGCCAAGACCGCCAGTGATGAAATAGGTGCCGCCTTTTTGGAACTGACCTTCGAATTGCCCGTGTTCTAAGGACAAACGCCCGTAGGTCCGCTGCCATCTGCGGCTACCCCGATGGGCCACAATCTCGTTGGACGGCTTTGCGAAAAGCTCGTCCCACAGGTCGTCGAGCGCGCTCCATTGGGACTGTGTATTCGCAACCACTTCGATATCTAAGTCAATCAAGCGAGCCGAAAGGCCGGAAAGCTCCTTGGGCAAGACCTGAACCGGACCGAGGACCGTCGATTTGGACGGATACACGACAGGCTCGTCATCCACGCTCATCATTTTGTTTGTCAAAACAGTAAGGTGCACCTCCTCGACGGCAGATTGCTCGTCAAGTGCCTGAGCAAGATAAAGCAGACTGTAGAAGCCGTCTTCCTGCATTTTTTCAAAGAAGTTGGAACCGGGCCGGTGGCTTTCATCCTGTGTCAGCAGCCAGCCGTGAACGATGTTTCGAGGAAAAGGGCCATCCTCGAGGATCCCCGTCACCAGGGCGTCGTAGCCCGGTTTGCCTTCCTCGCTGCACAGGATGTAAGTGTGGGGGTCGACCTTGGCGAACACATCTCCGCGCTGAACGGCCGTGACCTGATGTCCTGCGCTCTTCAACCTGCCGACAAGCTGTTCTCCTGTACCGGTATCGTCGAGAAAAATCAGCCAGGACTGAGGCTCTTTATCCGCCCCCGTGACAAAATCGGGAATCGACCGTTTCCAAGCCGGACGGTATCCCCAGTCGCGCATGTCCTTTTGGCGCAAGAGAGGAATATCCATCCCTGCCTGATCGCCCTGCGTAACACTGCGCTTGACAAAATAGTGCTGCTGCTGAAACGCATAGGGCGGCAGTGAAACCCGCTTGGGGCCAAAGTCCCGCCAGCAACGCTCGACATCCGCCTTCAAGCCTGTGGCCCAGCACCGTCCGACTGCAGTCAGGAAAGACAGACGGTCATCCGTATTATCGTCGGCATGCGGCAGCGTGTTGAAGACCTGATTGGCGGTCACGTCCGCTTGCAACTTGGCCAGCGAGGACAAGGTTTTTCCCGGACCAACCTCTATATAAATCCGCTTCGGATCTGCGCTCAGACGGGTCATGCCGGCGCCGAACTGAACGGTCGAGCGCAAATGCCGGACCCAATAGGACGGATCACAGGCCTCCGCATCCGTGAGCCAGTCTCCCGTAAGATTGGACATGATCGGAATTTGCGGTCGATTGAGTGCAATGCTGCGCAAGTACCGTTCAAACTCGGGCAGGATTTCCTCAAGCATCCGCGAATGCGCCGCGATATCGATGGCAATGCGGGTTGCGTCGATATCCTTTTCAAGGAGCGCATTCTGGAAGTCTGCCAGATCCCCGTCCCGCCCGGAAACAACGCAGAGTTCTGGCGCATTGACCGAAGCCATATCGAGAGTTTCCGGCATCAGCGCGCGGACTTCGGCCTCACTCAATGGGATGCTGAGCATGCCGCCGCGGTCGACCGTATCAAAGAGTTTGCCCCGGAGGTGAACAAGGCCAACTGCGTCGCGATAGCTGAGGACGCCCGAGATACAGGCAGCTGTGTTCTCGCCCATGGAATGGCCGATCAATGCGGTCGGCTGGACACCCCAGCTCATCCACAAACGGGCCAGCGAAACTTCCAGGATCAAGATGGCCGGCAATTGCAGGGACGGTGTCAAGAAGCCATCGGCCGCCTGCCCAAGATCGGAGCCATCGGGCGGGAACCAAAGCTCCCGGATCCGGGCAGCCGTTTCGGACGGAAGGAAGCTTAGTCCTTCATCGACACTCTGGCGGAATGAACTGTCTTCCTGATTGAGCCGGTAGGCCATGCCGGGATGTTGTGCCCCGCCCCCCGGAAACAGGTACGTCGCGGTGCCGGGATGATCGCTGGCCTGATGAAGGGCGAGCCTTTTGGGCTGTTCACCGCGCAAGACAGCAATCGCATCGGCACGGCCCCGCACGGCTGCGATCTGACGGTGTTCGAAAGGCTTCCGACCATGAAAGAGCGTCTCGGCCGTGCTGGCCAGAGACAATGCTGGATTATTTTCCAGAGCATCCGCAAGACGCATGGCTGTGCCCGCCAGCCCCTTTTTTGCCTTGGCCGACAAGAGAATGAGTTGGGGCTCTTCGTCAAACCGCCCGCTATCATCGGCAACCATCGGCGCCTTTTCCAGAATGACGTGGGCGTTTGTTCCGCCAACGCCAAGTGAATTGACGGCGGCCCGTTGAGGACCGGCGGCCACCGGCCAGGGGGTCAGCGTGTCATTCACAACAAACGGGCTGTTCGCAAAATCGATTGATGGATTGGGTTTCTCGTATCCAAGGCTTGGCGGTATTTCACCATTCTTCAGCGCCAATGAGGCCTTGATCAGGCTAACAACACCGGCAGCCGTGTCCAAATGGCCAATGTTGGATTTCACGGATCCGACACGGCAATAGCCGGTTTGGCTGGTGCTTTGACGAAACGCCTGGGTCAGGGCTTCGATTTCAATCGGATCGCCGAGATATGTGCCGGTTCCGTGACATTCGACATACTGAATGGTGTCGGCTTCGATCCCGCCGAGCGCCTGCGCCTCGATGATCGCTTCCGCCTGTCCGGTCACGCTCGGTGCAAGGTAGCCTGCCTTGCTGTGACCGTCGTTGTTGATGGCCGACGCCTTGATCACCGCATGAATGTTGTCGCCGTCAGCAATTGCGTCCTCGAGACGTCGCAGGACGACAACCCCAACGCCACTGCCAAAGATCGTGCCTGCAGCCCGATGATCGAACGGTCGGCAATGCCCGTCCGGCGAGAGGATTTCGCCATCCTGAAAGACATACCCACGACGATGCGGCAGATCGATGGTCACACCGCCGGCCAGAGCCATATCGGTTTCGCCGTTCAACAGGCTTTGACAAGCGTAGTGAACCGCGACAAGCGAGGTTGAGCAGGCCGTCTGGACGTTGACACTCGGGCCTTTGAGATCGAAAGCGTAAGAGGCGCGGGTCGCCAAAAAGTCCTTGTCGTTACCGGTATGGCGAAGCAGGAACATGCCCACCTGATCCATCAGCTGCCGGTCACTGCAGACGTTGAAATAGAAATAGCTGCCCATGCCGCAGCCGGCATAAACACCAACAGGACCTTCGATGGTTTCAGGCGGACGCCCGGCATCTTCGATCGCTTCCCAGGCACACTCGAGAAAGTGCCGGTGCTGCGGATCCATGATCGCGGCTTCCTTCGGGCTCAGCCCGAAAAACTCCGGATCGAACAGCTCCATGTCCGGAATATCCGCCGTCCGGGGAATGTAATTCGGCTGTGCGGCCTTCACCGGATCTTCGCCAGATGCTTCGAGTTCCGCGTCGCTCAGCGTGCGCACCGATTCAACACCGTTTCTGAGATTTTCCCAGAATTCGCCGGTGTTCCGTGCACCTGGAACACGAAGAGCCATCCCGACGATTGCAACATCGTTCAGGCCGGCATCGGTTGATCCTATTGTCATTTCAATTTTCCGGAAACGGTATTTCGCCTCAATTTGTTGCGCGCACCATATCTGTAAATATTTAGCATAGTGTTAGGCCGACTGAGATATGCAAACGGCAATTTGGTTTTCGTGTGATCAAACGCAGATCACCAAAATACACCCAAACGCCGACCCTAAATCTTAATTAATTTTAATAAACAGGCCCTTTCACGTGTGTATTAAGAGAATTTGGACAAACATCCGTAAATTCTCGGATAAATTAACGTGTTCTTCGAGGGTATATGCATACTTGTCCTCGAACTCTTTTCACAAAGAATTTGCGAATGCCCAGATTGCGTCATCCAAGGGAACCTAAATGCTTGATTGTCTCCTAATAGGCGATGAATCCCTCCTTGTTCAGTGTGGCGAACACCTGAAAGATCGCGGACACCGCATTGTTGCGGTTGTTTCATCCAATCCGGCTCTTCACAACTGGGCAGAAGCCCAAGGTATTTTGGCAACAGAGTGGGGCAACTCTCTTGAGGATGCTACGGCAGGCTTTCACTTCGACTGGCTATTCAGCATTGCCAATCTGAGGATGCTTCCCGACACCGTTTGGCAACGGGCGCGCGCCGGTGCGGTGAATTTTCACGACGGACCTCTGCCACGATACGCAGGTCTCAATGCACCGGCTTGGGCCATCCTCGAGGGTGAACAGCGCTTCGGTGTCACCTGGCATGAGATAGTGTCAGGTGCGGACAAGGGCCGGATCTACACGCAAGCTGACTTTGACATCAGCCCCGACGAGACCAGCCTCACCTTGAATGCCAAATGCTTTGAGGCCGGTTACACAAGTTTTGTCGATCTCATCGCCAAAGTGGACAGCAATACGCTAAACGGAATTGCGCAGGATTTTTCAAAACGCAGCTACTTCGGAAAAAACAAGCGCCCGACGCTTTCCGGAACACTCGACCTATCCCGGACATCAGAGGAGCTGTCGCGGCTTTTCCGGGCCCTTAGCTTCGGAGAGGGGTACGCGAACCCACTGGTCACGCCAAAATTGCGAACCAATCGCGGTCTATTCAAGATTACCAAACTCGATTTAACGCCGCCCGGTACTCCAAACGGGCCTGCCGGGACTGTTCTGCAGACCGGTCCAGACGGCGTGCTTGTAGCCACCGGCGACCAACCGATTTTGCTGGACGGTATTGCGATTGGCTCGGACGCAAACCTGGCACAGTCCGTAACGCTCAATGAACAACTACCTATCTATTCTGCCGAAGAAGCGGCCGTCCTCGATGCCGCAGTCCTCGATGCCGTCCGTCATGAAGATGCAGATATTGCCACGATCAAAACGCTCGAAATACCGAGCCTTTTCGGAATCAAGGACGACGCTGAACGTGTGGCTGCGCCAGAAGTCCTGCCGTTGTCACTTCCCTCCTCAATGGCATCGCAGGACACCATTGCGGCAATCGTCCTGTTTGTCGGAAGGTTCTCGGGCCAAGACCATTTTGGTCTCGCTTATCTCGGACCAAAGAGCCCGTCGGTCGCGGATCAGTTTCCTGGCCATTTTTCGGAAAGCCTTCCATTTCCGATCAATATCGATTGGCAGCGGCCCTTAAGCGCCCTTTATGACGACATCAATGCCAAGTTGGCGCAATTGCGGGACAGGACTGCCCCCCTGTCCGATCTGATCTCCCGGGTGCCCGGGATGGCGCGGCCGGCATATACAATCGGAATTGTTGAAACCGAAGCAGCGAACACGCGGCCGGAGCTTCTGGCCGACTGTGCACTGACATTTAACGTTTCTGCCCAGGGCAAGGCTGCGCTGATCTTCGATCCGTCGCGGCTCTCGGCCGAAACGGCAAGACAGTTTGCCAAGCGCGTTGAACTCGTTGCTGCTGTCCTATCTGACAAGGAACAAGTGGCCGCAGATGTCGCCATGATGTCCGAGGACGAGCGTGACCTTGTACTCAATCGCTGGAACGCGTCTGCCACGGATGTGGATCTGGAGATCTGCGTTCATCAGATGATTGAACGTCAGGCGGAGGCAACGCCGGACGCTCCGGCAGTTGCGCTGCACGATCAGTCCATCAGCTACCGGGAGCTGAACGGGCGCGCAAATCGCGTTGCCATGGAACTGCAAACACTCGGCGCAAGACCGGACAAGCTTGTCGGGTTGAACATTCCCCGGTCCATTGAGATGGTCTGCGGTGCCCTTGGAATTTTGAAATCGGGCGCTGCTTACGTTCCACTCGATCCCGACTTCCCAAATGATCGTCTGACCTACATGGTCGAAGACAGCGGTGCATCGGTTATCCTGTCCAGCCGCGCACTTCCAGAGCCGCTTACGGCGCCTGGTGTCCGGACCGTGTTCATTGAGGACGTTCTGGCGCGCATTGCCTCAGCAGAACAGCCACAGACCGGCGTTCAATCAGACAATCTCGCTTATGTGATCTACACATCAGGTTCGACCGGACGGCCGAAGGGCGTGATGGTCGAGCACCGGAATGTCGTCAATTTCTTTGCAGGAATGGACGATCGCATTGAAATCGATCAGCAAGAACAACCGGTCTGGCTTGCTGTCACAAGTCTTTCCTTCGACATCTCCGTCCTTGAACTTTTCTGGACCCTGACCCGCGGCTTCAAGGTCGTCATTCATTCCTCTGAAACGGCAACCTCGCAGGACAGCACAACACCTGAAGCGCAAGGCTCCGGGAAGGCGGCAAACGTCGATTTTGGGCTGTTTTTCTGGGGCTACAATGAAGGCGCCGGTCGCGACCTTTACAAGCTGCTCCTGGAGGGTGCCAAATTTGCCGACGAAAACGGCTTCACATCGGTCTGGACGCCAGAGCGCCATTTCCATTCCTTTGGTGGCCTTTATCCCAATCCGTCCGTTTCCGGTGCAGCGGTTGCGGCCGTTACGAGGAATCTCTCGATCCGAGCCGGCAGCTGCGTGCTTCCCCTTCACCACCCGGCACGGGTTGCCGAGGAGTGGTCGGTGATCGACAACCTTAGCAACGGCCGGGTCGCCCTTGCTTTTGCGTCCGGCTGGATGCCCGAGGACTTTGTGCTACGCCCGGAAAACAGGCCGCCGAACAACAAGGCGGCCATGTACCGGGACATTGAAACCGTTCGGAAACTCTGGCGTGGAGACGCGGTGGACTTTGATTCCGGCGACAAGACTGTCAGCGTCGTCACGCAGCCTCGACCCGTTCAAAACGAACTGCCGGTCTGGCTAACCACAGCTGGTAACCCTGAGACTTATCGGGATGCAGCCCGCAACGGGGCCAATGTTTTGACCCACCTTCTCGGGCAATCCATCGATGAGCTGGCTGGCAAGATCAAGATCTATCGGGACACCCTGATTGAATGCGGCCGCAATCCGAATGACTACAAGGTCACCCTGATGCTGCACACGCTCCTCGGAGAGGACCGGGATGAGGTGATGGACCGCGCGCGTGGTCCAATGAAGGAATATCTACGCAGCGCGGCAGCGTTGATTAAGCAATACGCTTGGGCGTTTCCAGCTTTCAAGAAGCCGGAAGGTGCGAGCAATCCAATGGATATCGACCTGCAGACGCTCTCGGAAGACGAGCTGGACGCGATCCTGGAGTTTGCATTCCTACGCTACTTTGAAGACAGCGGGCTGTTCGGTACGGTCTCCGATGCGCTCAAGCGCGTGGAACAAATCAGTGCCATCGGTGTCAACGAGGTCGCCTGCTTAATCGATTTTGGTGTGCCTCAGGACATCGCCCTTGACCGGTTGAAGCCCTTGGCCGAGGTTGTTCGGCGCGTAAACGCGGGCGAAGTACAAATGCCCGTCGAGCATACACCGCCCGTCGGCGCGGGCCTCGCCGCAGACCTTGCCCGCCACAACGTCACGCACATGCAGTGCACGCCGTCCATGGCGCGGATGTTCCTCACCCGCGAAGAAGATCGGGCAGCATTTTCCAGGATCCAGCATCTCTATATCGGTGGGGAACCGTTCCCGGGGTCGCTCCTGAAGGACATTCGGGCATGCACTTCGGCCTCGGTCACAAACATGTATGGCCCGACCGAGACGACGATCTGGTCATCGACTGCAAAAGTGGGCGCTCCTGAGCAGACAATTCCGCTGGGAACGCCAATTGCCAACACCCAGCTCTATGTGCTTGACGCCAGAAATGAACCTGCAGCTCCGGGCCAACCCGGCGAACTGTTCATAGGTGGCGAAGGAGTCACACGCGGATATTTCCAGCGTCCGGAGCTGACCGAAGAGCGGTTCGTGACAAACCCGTTCGCGCCCGGCCGCATGTACCGTACCGGAGATCTCGTATGCAGGCTTGAAGATGGCAGCCTGCAATTCCTGGGGCGAACGGACCACCAGGTTAAGGTGCGGGGATACCGGATCGAGCTTGGTGAAATCGAGTCCCGGATTGCTGCGCATTCCGGCGTGGTCGAGACCGTTGTCACCGCACGCGAAGACCGGGCTGATGATGTCCGGTTGGTCGCCTATGTTCGGACCCGGTCTGGATCGCTCGACGAAGCCGTGTTGCGCTCGGAGCTGCATGACGCGCTGCCGGAATACATGGTTCCCGCTCATTTCGTCGTGTTGGAGGCTTTCCCGCTCACACCAAATGCAAAGATTGACCGGAAAGCTCTGCCAGCACCTGATGCAACGGTTCGCGAGACGGCCCAAAGTGCCTTTGTCGCGCCAGAGAGCGACATGCAGAAATCCATCGCGGATGCATATCAGCGGATCCTCGGGCTGAGCCAGGTGGGGCAGAACGACAACTTCTTCAACCTTGGCGGACATTCCCTGCTTGCGGTCCAGCTCCACCGGGACCTGAAAGTCAGTGTGGCTCCAAATCTAACAATCACCGACATCTTCCGTTTTCCGACCGTTGGCGGCCTTGCCGGACACCTGACGGACGGCGGCCGCGCTGATGAGCGCCTCGGCGAAGTTGCAAGCAGGGCGGCCAAGCGCCGGGCGGCGCTAAGCGCACGGCGGCAAGCCCTCTCCGGGAACCGGGGGTGACGGCACAGCCATGCTTTGGAATCTCTTTCCGAGCGAGGTTAAGATCGCCGTGGGAGATCCGCGCGCCAGAAAACCGACCGGATATCCGGATGAGGAAACCCATGTGGCCAATGCGGTTACGTCGCGCCGGTCGGAGTTTTTTGCTGGACGGGAGTGCGCCCGCAAAGCGATGCGAGACCTTGGCTTTCAGCCAACTGCCATTGGTGTACGCCCCGATCGCAGTCCGATCTGGCCCAACGGTTTGATTGGCACCATCAGCCACAGCAGAACACTGTGTCTCGCGGCGGTCGCGCTGCAGAATGACGATGCTCTCTCAATCGGACTCGATATTGAACCCGATTCACCTCTCCCCGAAGACATGTGGGACACCATTTGTACTTCAAACGAACGTAGCTGGCTTGCCGGGCTACCTAGTGACCAACGGACTCGGCAGGCACTCAGGATGTTTACGGCCAAGGAAAGTGCTTACAAGGCGCAGTACCCGCTCACGCAGGAGTTTTTGGAGTTTGAGGATCTGGAAATCGCATTTTACGGACATGATTTCTCCGCAGTGTTCCAGCGCAGTGTCCCGAGCTTTGCCAAGGGGACAAAACTGCGGGGCCGCCAGGTGATTTATCACGGGCATGTCGTGTCAGCGGTCTGTGTCGGATCTGATCAATTCAACAAAGGCGCAGTGTCATGAGCGAAAGAGCAGACCAGCGCGGTGGACGAGTGCTTTTCGTCACCGCTGTACGGTTGCGCAGAGGACCGAGGGGTTTGCAGCTGGATGACCAGACCTGCGCCGGCCTTTCCCAGTGGGCCAAAAGTTTCGAACATGTCACTTATATGGGCATTGAGCAGCCCACCGATCTGGAAGACGACACCACGGTCACCTGGATCGATATTGCCGACCTTGACTGCCGCGACCAGCTCACGGTCGTTGCGCTCCCGTTCGCATATAAAATCGGACGATTTTTCAAAGACTACACATCAACCCGGCAGGCGCTTGCCGAAGAGATCGCCAAAGCAGATCACTTGTGTTTCACGCTCGGCTACTTGTTTGGTGACTGGGCCGCTGTGGCAGCTCTGGAAGCGATCAAACAAAATCGGGACTATGCCGTTTGGTTTGACCGGGTCGAGCACGATGTTATTCGCAGAACGCTGCCCGCGATACCGCTTAAGCGGCGGATCAAGGAAGTCGTGACGCTGCCCGTGATGGTCCGGTACCATGAGTATCTGATCCGGCACAGCAAACTAGGCTTGTTTCAGGGGCAAGATACGCTGAGGGCCTATGCGGCCCATTCAGACAACCCCCATTGTGTTTATGATGTTCACACGCAGTCCAGCGATTTGATCAGTGCGGCAGCGCAGGAAGAGAAAACCAAACGCGCGCAACTCGGCGCGCCGCTCAAAATCCTTTATGTGGGGCGCGTCTCGGAGATGAAGGGACCGCTCGATTGGGTCGAGGCTATCTCGAATGCGGTCCAAGCCGGTGTCCCATTGCAAGCAAAGTGGATCGGAGACGGTCCTCTTCTGACAGATATGAAGCAAAGAATTTCAACGCTTAAGCTGGAAACTCAAATCGAATTGCCAGGATTTTCGTCTGACCGGAAGGCAATTCTTACGGAAATGCGCGATGCCGATCTTTTCGTCTATTGCCACAAGACGCAGGAATCGCCCCGATGCCTTATTGAGGCGCTTGTCTCAGGGTGCCCGATCGTGGGCTACCAATCGTCATACTCCGATGACCTTGTAAGCCAAAATGGCGGCGGGATCGGCACGCCGCTCAATGACCCAGCAGCCCTTAGTGTGGAACTCCAGAACCTGAACCATGATAGGGGCCGTCTGGCTCAGCTTGTAAAGGCTGCCGCCGCAGATGGAAGCCGGTTCGACGAACAAACCCTTTATGCCCATAGAGCCGGCCTCATTCGAGAGTATGCGTGATGACCTGGGTTCGGGTATTTTTGATTTTGGGCTGTGGGCTGTTCCTGACAATCGCCGTTACCGTTACGGTCGTCTCTTTGTCCAGTGGACCGGCCCTGACGACAACCGGCTTTCCATCCCTGCCTCAAGACGGTGAGACACCTGCCGTGCAAAAGATCTTCATTTCCGGGCACAGCCTGACCGATCGTCCAATGCCCGAGATGCTGGCGGCAATTGCTAAGAGCTCCGGACAACCGGTCACCTGGAACATGCAGCATATCGGCGGCTCTTCGATCAAACAGCGCAGCCATGGACTGGACGACCAGTCGCCCTGGTCCGGATACAGTGACGGGACGGATCGGGACGGTGCCCCCATCAATGTCTTGGAGACGCTCGCTGCCAGTCCTGCAGAGGATACCCAGCCTTATGATGTATTCTTGATCACCGAACAACACCGTCTGCTGGATTCCCTCGTGTGGCAGGAAACCCCTCGGTTCCTCCGGGCATATCAGGATGTGTATCACGCGCATAATCCGACTGGACAAAGCTACTTCTACGCGCCCTGGCTGGATGTTGCGAACCTTGAAGATCCATCTTCATGGATCACCTATGAACGCAAGGCCTGGCCAGTCTGGCAATGTGCCGTTGCAACTGTCAACGCAGGGCTCGCGAATGACGGCCGGGAAGACAGGATCATGCTGGTCCCGGCTTCGCTGGCATTGGCCGACCTAGTGGAGCAGCTGACCTCTGCGCCGGCAGGGCTGCCAGGTTTCAAGGATATGCCTGCGCAAGATATCCTTGCCGCATTGTTCAGTGACAGTGTTCACCTGACCCCCTTGGGCAACTCGTTCATGGCAGCCATTGTCTATGGCACACTGTCGGGACGTTCCATACCGCAGACAGAATTTGCAAACCTGCCCGATGACCAGTCAGCAACCCTTCAGGACATCGCCAATCGTTTCATTACGACCTATCGCACCCAGATGCCAACCTTCGGCGAGAGCTGCACGGAAATGGTGCCACCCTCCTTCAAGGTCGCCTACCCGGCCTACACCGAAGAAATGGCGAGACAAAGTGGAACCGGTTTCTTAAAGGCCCGGCTCCAGCGTCTCAAGGAAACCCTGAGCTATTTCCGGCGCCTTTGACGGTGCATGGACGATGTCACCATCTGGCGTTGTTTCCTGGCAATCAGTCCGCGATCACTTCCTGGCGTTGGGAGCCAAGGCCCTCGATGCCGAGTTCAACGACATCTCCGGCTTTCAGATAACGGGGCGGTTTCATGCCCATGCCGACACCCGGAGGTGTCCCGGTGGAGATAACATCTCCGGGATGGAGCGTCATAAACTGGCTCAGATAGGAGATGAGGTGCTTGACCGAATAGACCATGGTGCGGGTCGAGCCGTCCTGAACCTTTTCGCCGTTCACCGACAGCCAGAGTTTCAAGTCCTGAGGATCGGCAACTTCATCGCGTGTGACCAGCCATGGGCCGAGCGGACCAAAACTGTCACAGGATTTCCCCTTGGTCCATTGACCGGCACGCTCGGCTTGATAGGCGCGCTCGGAAACGTCATTGGCGACAGCATACCCAGCAATGTGAGCCAACGCGTCGTCTTCAGTGACGTATTTGGCCGTTTTACCGATGATGACCGCCAGCTCAACTTCCCAATCGGTTTTCTCGCTGCCACGCGGTAGCAAGGTCGGATCGTTGGGGCCACAGATGGCGCTGGTGGCCTTCATGAAGATGATCGGCTCCGGTGGCACTTCCATGCCCGCTTCTTCTGCGTGATCCGCATAGTTGAGGCCAATGCAAATGAACTTGCCAGTCCCGGCAACAGCCGGTCCAAGGCGTGTGCCGGGGGTAACCTCCGGCAGGTTCTGCGTGTCGATGCCGTGCAATGCGGACAGGCCAACATCGGACAGAACCGCACCGCTGATATCCGGCACGATGCCAGTCAGATCCCGGATCTTGCCATCACCGTCCAGAAGACCCGGTTTTTCGGCGCCTGGCGCTCCATGCCGCAGCAGTTTCATGTCTTGGTCCCCCAGTCGGCCCGATCACTTGCACTGGCAACTAAATCGCATGTTCGAAGCCGAACGGAAACCACAGTTATTGAAAAAAATACGGAGCTTCTGACGAAGGCGGGAGACTACGGATAATACCAGAGCCTCCAGCCGACAGTTTCAGGATCTGTTATGCGCCCGGGATTTTCATCGCTGAGAAATCAATCATGATGTTTTCACGATAGGCCGGTCTCAAGCACAAATTGTCGTAATAGGCCTTCAGTCCGGGTAAGTCGGCCCGGTCGAAATCGAGTTCGAAATAGCGGTAGAGCAAGCCACCGATTTGGAAATCGACCAAATTCAACTCCTCACCACCAAAATAGGGGCCTTTGATGTTGGCCTCAAAGATCGCCATAGCCTGCTTCAAGGCGGCTTCCGCCTGGGCAACGGCAGCATTGTTGCGGTCTTCGACCGTCACCCGGATTTTCTGCAGGAAAATTGTCGGGATCAAGGGAACATATATGTGCTGGCGGGACATGTCCGCCCATCGCTCGATTTGGGCCGCTGCCATCGGATCGGCAGGATGATTGCCGAACTTACGCATCAAATAACGAAGAATCGTGGCAGCTTCCGCAATCGACTGGCCATCCTCTTCAAGAACGGGAACCAGTCCCAGCGGGTTCATCGCGCGGAACTCCGGTGTGTCGGTCCCGCCAAAGGGCCCGCCAACATCCAGGCGCTCATAGTCAACACCCAGTTCTTCCAGACACCAGATGACTGGCTGCACATTGGCGGAGGTGATGCGTCCATGAATTTTGATCATTGAGAAAGGCTCCCGAATTCTGGCAAGGAAAAATCAGTCGCCGGGATAATGGCGTTTCAAGTCCGATCCGCCAATATCCCAGAATTCGGATTGCTGCACAATTCGTCCGATCAACCTGTTGGCGAAGGACAATTCGCATCGCCTTCGCCAACAGGAGGCGCCTTACCGCTTTGGAATAATGTTGTGCTCAGGACCAAACGGAAAGCCGGTGATGTTTTCCGCGCCGTCGTCACCCACGATCAGGATGTCATGTTCGCGATACCCACCTGCGCCCGGCGTGCCCTCCGGGATCATGATCATCGGCTCCATGGAGACAACCATGCCCGGTTCCAGAACCGTTTCAACGTCTTCACGCAGTTCTACCGAGGCTTCCCGTCCATAATAATGGCTGAGCACTCCGAAGGAGTGGCCATAGCCAAAGCTGCGGTACTGCAGCAGGTCGTGACTGCGGTAGATGTCGTTGAGCTCTGCTGCGATCTCTGAGCATTTGGCGCCAGGCTTGATCAGCTTCAGGCCTTCTCGGTGGACATGACAGTTGACCTCCCAAAGGCGCAAATGTTCATCCGAAGCATGTTCACAAAACAGGGTGCGTTCTAGGGCTGTGTAGTAACCGAAGATCATGGGGAAACAGTTGAGGCTGAGGATATCACCGGCTTCGACCACCTTGTTGGTGACCGGATTGTGGGCACCATCGGTATTGATGCCAGACTGGAACCAGGTCCAGGTATCCATCAGTTCGACAAACGGGAAGGACTTTGCGATTTCGCGGATCATGGCATTGGTGGAGGCGATCGCAACTTCATGCTCGGGCACACCCGCCTGAACCGCATCCACCAAGGCTGCCCCGCCCAAATCACCAATACGGGTGCTTTCGCGGATGAGTTTGTGTTCTTCTGCGCTTTTGATCGTCCGCTGCGCCATAGAATCGGCTGCGACATCAACGAGCTCGACCCCCGGCAATGCGGCTTCGAGAAGTTTGAGGAGATCCAGGGAGACGTGATCGAACTCAATGCCAATGCGCCGGACACTAGCGTTCGGCAGGCCGAGCAACTGCTGGATGGCGTAGAAATAATTGTCCCGGCGCCAGTCGGTGTAGATCAGTGTATCGCCATGGGTGCGGCGCCAAGGCTGACCGCCGTCGATCCCGGCAGCAATGGTGGTTGCCTTGTCCTGGGTGACGAGAAAACCGTATTTCCGGCCGAAATAACAGTACAGGAAGCCGGAGTAGTAGCAGATGTTGTGATAAGAGGTGAACAGGCAGGCGTCGATATCACGATCAGCCATCAGCTTTCTAAGCTTTGCCTGGCGGCTGTCCATCTCCTGAGGCGAGAACGGCGAAAAAGCTTTTTCGCCATTATTCATTTCATAAATGCGGATCATGTCGTCGCTCATGGCGGTCTCCTTTTGTGCGCCAGTTTCTCCATTGAGCCTGGAAACAAAAAAAAGCGGGCCGGCTTCTTGTCAGAAGCCGGCCCGCCAGGCCCAATATTCAATTGTCGTGCTGCCGGAACGGTGATCCGTCCACCCGGTGACTGGCGTTCCGCCACCGGTCTTTAAGAAACAGCTGAACTGATCCATACCTTATGTTTCTTACAAAGGCACGCTCAATTCCGTCATTCTTTGAGCAATTCCGGACGGATTGCTCCGAAAGATTAGCCGGGTGACAAACCTCTCAAACGTTCCGACCGGCGCCGCAGCAGTTCAAGAACCGTCAGCAGTGCGATTGAGATGGCAACCATCAGAGAGGCCACGGCCAAAATGGTTGGCGAGATTTGTTCGCGCAGCCCGGTGAACATCTGCCACGGCAAGGTCTTTTGACCCGCCGACCCCAGGAACAGCACCACGACCACTTCATCGAACGAGGTGATGAAGGCGAACAGCGCGCCCGAGACGACACCTGGAATGATCAACGGCATCTGCACCTTGAAGAAGGTGGTCACCGGATTTGCGCCCATGGAGGCTGCTGCCCGGACGAGGCTGCGGTCAAAGCCGACGAGAGTCGCTGTCACTGTGATGATGACAAACGGTGTTCCGAGCGCCGCATGGGCCAGAACCACGCCCCAGTAAGTGCCCTGCAGGCCGATGCGGGAGTAGAAGAAGTACATGCCGGCCGCAGAAATGATCAGCGGAACGATCATAGGGGAAATCAGAACCGCCATGATCGCCGGCTTGTAGGGCACATGGCTTTGCGACAGGCCGATCGCTGCCAGTGTGCCGAAGCCTGTCGCCAGGATGGTCGCCACCGGAGCAATCAGAACCGAGTTTGTCAGCGCCTGCTGCCAGTCCGGGTTGGTGAAGAAGTCGTTGTAGTGCTTGAAGGAGTACCCTTCAGGACTCAGCGCCAGCATTTCCTTTGTAAAGGTGAAGAAATCCTGGGCGTTGAAGCTCAAGGGCAAGATCACCAGGATCGGAAAGATCAGGAAAAAGAAGATCAGTCCGCAGATGATCCGGAAGGTATAGAACCACGTCCGTTGCAGGGGGGACGCATAGGGAGGAAGTGCACTCATATCGTCCTATCCCAGTTTAACGTTGTCAATGCCGACGATGCGATCGTAGACGACGAAAAGAACAAGAACCGCAACGAGCAGCAAGGTTCCAAGCGCGGCCGCCAATCCCCAGTTCAACGACGAGGAGATGTGGTACGCGATCCGGTTGGAAATAAAGATGCCCGAAGTCCCGCCCACCAATTCCGGCGTGATGTAGTAGCCGATGGACAGGATGAAGACGAGAACAGCCCCCGCGCCGATACCTGGCACAGACTGCGGGAAGTAAACCCGCCAGAAGGCGATCCAGTCATTGGCACCAAGGCTCTTGGCCGCCCGTACATAGGTCGGTGAAATGGTTTTCATCACCGAGAACAGCGGCAGGATCATAAACGGCAGCAGAATGTGCGTCATCGCAATGATCGTACCGGTCTGGTTGTTGATCATCACCAGCCGGTTGGCATCGCCGACGATACCGATCCAGACAAGGAAATCATTGATCACCCCCTGTTGCTGGAGCAGCACCTTCCAGGCAGAGGTCCGCACAAGCAGTGATGTCCAGAAGGGTAGAAGCACCAGGATCATCAAGAGGTTGGATGTTCTTAGCGGCAAAGATGCCAACAGGAAGGCAATCGGATATCCGAGCAGAAGACAGGATATCGTAATCATGATGGACAGAAACAGCGTCCGCCCAAACAAGAACATGTAAATGCGTTCATCGGCCGGTTTGAGCTCTATGCCCTCAGCGGTGCGGTGCGCATCAACGGAATTCAAAAAATAGCCATCGGTGTACCGCGGCGAGAACTGTTTGAGCACCTGCCAGGTGCCCACCTGACCCCATTTTTTGTCTGCCTTGACGAACTGCTCCATGAACGGACCAGCTTCATCCATCCGTTTGATCCGGCGGCCGGTCTTACGGAACAAGCTAGAGATACCGCTCTGTTCATAGTTCAAACGGGATCCCAAACGGGTGTGGGTCTTTTCTTCAACGGCAACAACCATGTCGCCATAAAGTGCGGCAAAGACAGCTTCATCGGGCACGTTGCCGCTTTCAGGATCCCAATCCTGCAAGGCAATCACGGTCCGCGGCAGCGTGTCCGCCATGATGCCGTTTTCCACTGAGCGGAACAGCATGTCGGCGATCGGCGCGACGAAGGTGATAAGAACAAAAATCAGCAAAGGCGCAATCAGCGCAAGGGACCGCATCTTTTCGCGGCGCAACGCAGTCGCGAGCGCGGCCTTTAGCGGTTTGCCGTCTTGCGTTGTGAGAACTTCACCGGCAGTGGTATCGCTCATGAAACATGTCTTCCGAACTCGAAGGTAAGTTCCAGGCAGAAGACCCGCCTGGAACAAGGGCTAACCAATTTTACTGGGCAAGCCATGCCTGGAATTTCGCGTCGATGTCGTCGCGATAATCCGCCCACCACTCATAGTTATAGAGGAAGGTGTTTTTGGCGTTGTTCGGATCGGTCGGCATGTGCGGAGCCATGTCGATGCCGAGGGATGCGTGCTTGCCGACGAGCGGTGCAGAGGACTTACGTGCCGGGCCATAGGAGATGTACTTGGCCTGGTCAGCAAGACGCTGCGTGTCGGTTGCGAACTTCACATAGTCCTTAACAGCGGCAAGGCGCTCATCGGAAAGACCAGCCGGGATGATCCAACCGTCAAGGTCGAACACCTGAGCGTCCCACAGCATTTTCACCGGCTGCTTCTGCTCTTCGATCAGAGCAAACAGACGGCCATTGTAGGTAGAACCGATCACGACTTCTTTGTCAGCCAGCAGCTGCGGAGTTTCCGCACCAGCAGACCACCAGATGACGTCGTCTTTGATAGTGTCGAGTTTTGCCAGCGCGCGGTTCAAACCTTCTTCGGTCTCAAGAACGCTGTAGACGTCTTCTTTCGGCACGCCATCACACAGGAGGGCCCACTCAACGTTGTTGATCGGACGCTTTTCCAGAGACCGCTTGCCCGGGAAGGTGGCCGTGTCGAAGACTGCACAAATGTCGCTAGGCTCTTTTCCGCCCCACTCGGCAACGTCAGAACGGTAGCCGAAAGTAGTGGAGTAAACGATCTGCGGAATGAAGCACTCGGAGACAAGCAGGTCGCCAAAGTCGTCAGCAGCAGATGTTCCATCTGGAGCAGCGGCCAGATCGGTTGCCGGGTCGATTTCCAGAGCCAGGCCTTCGTCACACAGACGGATGGCATCAGACGCTACAACGTCAACCAAGTCCCAGGTGATGTTGCCGGCTTCGTTCATGGCGCGCAGCTTGGCGACAGCTTCAGCGGACGATTCATCATTGATGATGTTCACGTCCGGATTCTTTTCCATGTACGGCTTGTGATACGCATTGTTCTGCGATGCAGAATATGCGCCACCCCAAGATACGATCGTCATGTCTGCCGCAAGTGCCGCAGTGCCGGCAAAGGCCATAGCGGTACCGGCAAGAACCAAAGTCTTGAGCTTCATTTTGAATAGCTCCCTCTTTTAGGAATTAACGGATTTATCTCCGTTGATTTCGCTGACGGCCGAAGTCCGGCCGCCTTGCGACTTTAGACAACAGCGTCGAGCGCTTTACAGTCATTCAACGCCCAGCCCACTGGGACTGTGTCGCCGACATGCAGCTTGCGCTTCTCTCCGCGGTTGCGAACTTTTACGATGAACTCATCATTTCCAGCGACATTCATGCGAACGCGAATATGATCGCCGAGGTAGATCAGTTCTTCGATCCGGCCATTGACCAGGTTGTCCATTTCGTCGTGGGTATCGAACTCCACGCGTTCTGGACGCAAAGACAGGGTGGTTTTGTCACCGACAGCTGAAACGTTGACCTTGTCGGCCTTCAGCTGAGTCCCATCATCCAGCTCGACCAGGCACTCCTCGCCCTGGATTTCTTTTACCTTGCCGTTCAGCTTGTTGTTTTCACCGATAAACTGAGCAACGAAAGAATTCTGCGGATCTTCATAAAGATCATCCGGCGTCGACAATTGTTGAATAACGCCATCGTTAAAGACCGCGACCCGGTCCGACATGGTCAGGGCTTCAGTCTGATCGTGGGTCACATAGACGACAGTCACGCCCAGATTTTCGTGGATGTGTTTGATCTCATACTGCATCTGCTCACGCAGTTGCTTGTCGAGTGCGCCGAGCGGTTCATCCATCAGAACCAGCTCCGGATCGAACACAAGCGCACGGGCCACTGCGACACGCTGCTGCTGACCACCAGACAACTGGGCTGGACGGCGGTTGCCGAATGTACCGAGCTCAACCATGTCCAAAGCCCGTTGCACTTTCTCCTGCTGTTCAGCCTTGCCTACATTCCGCACTTGAAGCGGGAACGCCAGGTTTTCAGCCACCGTCATATGCGGAAACAGCGCATAGTTCTGGAACACCATGCCAATGCCCCGCTTGTGCGGAGGAACATTGTTGATCGGGCGATCATTCAGGTAAATCTCGCCATGTGTGGCAGGCTCAAAGCCCGCCAGCATCATCAAGCAGGTGGTTTTGCCGGAACCGGACGGACCGAGCATGGTCAAAAATTCGCCCGGCGGGATATCCAGATTGAGATTCTTTACGACAAGGCTTTCGCCGTCATAGCTTTTTTGAACGCTGTCATACTTAACAGCAGCGCCCCGAGTATCCGCCATTGTGTCCCCAAATCTGGTTTGTTCGTTTTTATATCCACTTTGACAATATCCATCCCGCAAGCCCCCTCACCGAATGTTATCGTTTCAGCAGTTCGCGTAGAAAAACAAAATTCCTATCCCTTTGAAAGGGGTCGAGGAAAAAAAATGGATATTTTTTAATCACATGCCGATTTAATATTTTGCAGCGCGGCATATTGCGGGAAAGAATACTGGTCAATTTGTTCCAGATCGAAAAATATATTCACCCTTGCATGAGGCCCTTTTAATCCCTGAACTGGCCTCACTTAGCGGCAAGGCGCGGCACTTTTCACGGATAAGTTGCCACGCATGTTTCCAGCTCCCAACCATCCCGCAGCGCAAAACACTCTTCGGCACCGCAAACAGAGCTTGTACCGTTTTAACGATCTGCAAATCTGCAAAAAGCGTCGACCGGCGAAAAAGTGCTCGTACCGGGAACCCCGGGCGATCCGTCTCCATGTGGTCGGCCCAAAAAATATGATCCGAGCCTAAAATACAAAAAGGCATATTGATCAGGGTCAGCGGCGTGGCGGGCAGTCTGTGCAGACGCCTCAAAAACTTCATCATCAAAGACTGAGCCAATGTCTTTAAGACAATCAGGTGGAGCGGCGCTCTGTCCCCTGTGCAAGTCTTTGATGATCCGGTAAGTTCCGCTTCGATCTATGGGGACGCATGTGACACAGACTGACGGACAGCAGCCGGATTATCTAACGACACGCGAGGTCGCCGACCTCCTGCGTGTCAAGGAACGCAAGGTCTATGATCTTGCGGCTGCAGATGAAATCCCGCATAGGCGGATCACCGGAAAACTGTTGTTCCCCGCATCCGAAATCCGTGCCTGGATTGAAGGGTCCGGTTCACTGGTGCCCGAAGATCGCCCGGCGGTTGTCACAGGGTCCCACGACCCGCTGCTTGACTGGGCCATTCGGGATTCGGCCTGCGGCCTGGCCACCCTGTTCAACGGCAGCCGCGATGGCCTTGATTGTTTTGCCGAAAACGGCGCCGCCCTTTCCGGGCTACACATCCCGGAAGACGATGGCTGGAACAAAAAATCGGTTGCCGGGCTTGGCATAGGTTATTGTGTTCTTATCGGCTGGGCCGTGCGCAAACGCGGCCTGTTGTTGTCGGACGCAGCACAGGGATCTGTAAGCTCCATTGCGGATTTGAAGGAAAAACGTGTGGTCCGCCGCCAACCTGGGGCTGGCGCCGCCGCGCTTTTTGTAAAGCTTCTTCAAGATGCCGGGCTGGACGAAACCGATCTTCTACCATCCGGCGGTTATGCACATACAGAGAGCGAAGCGGCTGCGGCCGTTGCCAGCGGGGATGCGGACGCCGCTCTGGGCGTTGAAGCCATGGCACGGCAATACAAACTCGGGTTTGTGCCACTGATGGACGAAGGGTTTGATCTTCTGATCGACAGAAAATCTTACTTTACCGGTCCCGTGCAGCGCCTCTTGAGTTTTACCCAAACAGAGCAGTTTCAAAGCAAGGCCGAGACTATGGGCGGTTATGATCTCAGCCCACTTGGCCGCGTCCGCTGGCTCTCTCCATAACGACTGAAACCCGGAACCCATGACAGATATCCGTCCACACGAAGTTTTTGTCCCCACAACACCGCCAGACGATGCCCAATTGCGGTTTATCGGTAAGATCCACACGCCGTGGAACGACCGCAAAGAGTGCCCGCGTCGCGGTGATCCGGATGAGGGACCTCTTTGCAAAATCGAGATTTATGAGCCCTGGGTTCAGGCCCTGAAAGGTGTGGAATCCTTCGACAGCATGGAAGTGTTATACTGGCTGGATCAGGCACGGCGGGATCTGGTGATCCAAAATCCGGCGCATTCCGGCGACGTGCGTGGCACTTTTGCCCTGCGCTCGCCGAACCGGCCAAACCCGATCGCAACGTCAATGGTCAAACTTGTTTCGGTTGAGGGTCCGATGCTCACAGTACGTGGCTTGGATTGCCTGAATGGGACACCCTTGGTCGATCTGAAACCCGACCGCTGCGCCTTTACCGACAAACCACGGTCCAACGGCTGATCCACGGAACAAACGCCTTTTTGGTGGCTTGACAGACGCTCCGTAAGATTGCCAATCCTTGGGCCACAATCAATTGGGAGGGTTCTTATGGGAACGGCACCGCAGGCTCCGGTCAGCACAGTGAATGACGTGGTTTCCGTTGAAAAACGGGGCGCTATTGCGCTGATTGCGCTTAATAATCCGCCGGTGAATGCGGCATCTCATGCCCTGCGCCAGGGCATTCAACAGGCCGTCGAAGCTCTCCAAAAAGACCCAGATGTCGAAGCTATCGGCCTCTATGGCGAGGGCCGAACTTTCATTGCCGGCGCCGATATTCGCGAGTTCGGCAAACCACCCCAGGACCCTTGGCTGCCGGACCTCTGCAGCTTCCTGGAAAACTCGGAAACACCAATCGTCTGCGTCATCCACGGCACCGCGCTTGGCGGTGGGCTGGAAGTCGCGATGAGCTGTCATGCCCGCATTGCGCTGCCGGGAACCAAAGTTGGCCTTCCAGAAGTAACGCTTGGCATTTTGCCGGGCGCCGGCGGCACCCAGCGTGCGCCGCGCCTTGCTGGCGTTGCGGCATCGCTTGACATGATCACCAGCGGCAAACCGATTTCAGCCGACAAAGCGCTTGAGATCGGGCTGATCGACAGAATTGAAGATGGATCGCCGCGCGACATTGCACTCCAAGCCGCTCAAGAGCTGGCGGCAGCCACCTTGATCCATTGCAGGACGGGAAATCTGGAAACAAACCCGGATCCAGAAGCCATTGCAGCCGTGCGGCAAAAACTTCAGAAAACCCAACCGCTGCTGTTTTCGCCGCACAAATGTGTCGATGCAGTCGAAGCCAGCACGCTGCCGCTTGCTGAAGGCCTGAAAAAGGAACGAGGCTATTTCCAGGAATGTATGGAAAGCCCGCAGCGGGCCGGTCTGATCCATGCATTTTTCGCCGAACGCGCCGTTGCGAAAATCCCCGAAGCCAAAGAAACACCGCGCGAGATTGGCAGTATCGGCGTAATCGGTGGCGGCACCATGGGCTCCGGAATTGCGACGGCCTGTTTGCTGGCCGGTTATGACGTCACATTGACCGAACGCGATCAGGCCGGGCTCGATCGCGGACTGGCAACGATCACCAAGAACCTTGAAGGGGCGGTCAAACGCGGCAAGCTGGCAGCCGACAAAAAAGACCTGATCCTGTCTGGAAAACTGTCGTCGGCCGTAGACCTCAGCGCCCTATCCCAAGCAGACCTGATAATCGAGGCCGTTTTTGAAGAAATGGACGTGAAGCGCAGCATCTTCACGGAGCTCGACAAGGTGGCGAAAGACGGCGCGGTGCTGGCGTCCAACACCTCCTATCTCGACATCGACGAGATCGCCTCCGTCACCAACCGGCCGCAGGACGTGATCGGCCTGCACTTCTTCTCGCCAGCCCATGTCATGCGCTTGCTTGAGGTCGTTGCCGCCAACAAGACCGCGCCTGATGTGGTCGCGACCGGCTTTGCCCTGGCCAAGAAACTGAAAAAAGTTGCTGTCCGCGCTGGTGTTTGCGACGGCTTCATCGGCAACCGCATCCTGTCTTTCTATAAGCGCGCAGCGGACTACATGATGATGGACGGCGCTTCGCCGGTGGAAATCGATACCGCGATGACCGATTTCGGTTTTGCCATGGGGCCTTATCAAGTCTATGACCTTGCCGGGCTCGACATCAGCTGGGCCACCAACAAACGGCGCGCGGCGACTCGTCCCGCAATTGAACGCTACATTCCGATCCTCGACCGGATTTGCGAAGAGGGCTGGTTCGGCCGCAAAACCGGACGCGGTTTCTACATCTATGACGACGACGGCATCCGCCCGAATCCGGACGCGCTCAAGATCATCGATGAAGAACGGGCAAAAGCCGGTATCACGCCGAAGAAATTCACACCGGAGGAAATCGTCAGCCGGTTCATAACGGCAATGATTTCTGAAGCGATCCGGGTGCTGGAAGACGGCATCGCGCTGAGGCCAATCGACATCGATGCGGTCTATCTCTTTGGCTATGGCTTCCCGCGCTTCCGCGGCGGCCCGATGCACACAGCCGACCAGATTGGTGCGGCGGAACTGGTCAAACGGATCGAAAAATTCGCCCGCGAAGATGGGTATTATTGGCAAGTTCCAGGTCTTCTCCGCCACATGGCTGAAACCGGCGGAAGCTTTGCTGAAAAGAATTAGCCGCTAAATGCTGCCCTTGAAGCCAGCCCCTTCAAACATCCTCTCCGGATTTGTCGCCCCAGCGAAGGCTGGGGCCCAGTAATCTCAAGAATAGCTATTCTTGTAAGTCTCTGACGTCCTCGAGTACTGGATCCCAGCCAGCGCTGGGATGACATTCTTGGTGAGGGTGGCTCCGCAACGTTAAACCGCAGTCAGGCCGCCATCGACCGAGATGGCCTGACCGTGGACCGCTGTGTTGTCGGAGGCCGCAAGCCAGAGCACTGCCGATATAACCTCTTCTGACCGAATGACCCGGCCCATGGGGCTGCGTTTTGTGAAAGCCGCATCAATCTCGCCGACCGGTCTGTTCTGGCTTTCCGCCATGGCTTCTGAAAAATTCTGATACATCGCGGTTTGTGCAAAAGACGGACACACCGCATTGATGCGCACACCGGTTCGCCCGGTCTCATCTGCAGCAGATCGGGTCAGGCCGATGACCGCGTGTTTTGAGGCCGCATAGGCCGACAACATCCCCGCGCCGACCAGGCCACCGGCCGAGGCCATGTTGATGATGGCGCCCCGGCCGGCCTTCTGCATCACCGGGATCTGATACTTCATGCCCAGAAACACGCCGCGCACATTGACGGCAAACATCCGGTCGAGATCTTCGACAGGTAGGCTGGTCAACGGTTTGAGATCATGACAAATCCCGGCGTTATTGAAGGCAATGTCGAGGGATCCGAACCGGTCCATGACCTGCCCGATGTGCGCTTTGGTCTGCGTCTCATCACCGACGTCATAGGTTTCAATCCAGACATCCGCTCCGGTCTCCTGAAGCTCCGCCTTGATCCGCTCAAGACCCGCTTCGTCCCGGTCCGACAAAGCCAGCCGGGCGCCGGATTCAGCGAATTTCCGCGCAGCTTCTGCCCCGAACCCACCAGCGGCGCCGGTGATCATCACTGTTTGACCAGAAAATCTCTGTTCAGCCATGCTGGATTGCCTCCAGGCCGCCCGCTGCAAACATTGGAACGGCCTTCCCCAATCTCAAGCCTTGTTCTGGATTGGAAGCATTGCCGTCGAGCGCGCGTTTTTTGACGCCTTGCAGAATGGCGCCCATGCGGAAGAAACAGAACGCTAGATAGAAACCAAAATCCGGAATGCCGGAAAGCCCCATGCGGGCGCAATAAGCTTCGACAAACTCTTGATCTTCCGGGATGCCCAGCGCTTTCCGGTCAACACCGGCAAGGCCGCGGCCTTCTTTGCCGGTCGGGCACTGCCACTGCATGATCAAAGCCGCCAGATCGGCAAAGGGATGGCCGATGGTCGAGAGTTCCCAATCCAGCACCGCAACACATTTGGGGCTGTCTTCGGCAAACAGCATGTTATCGATCCGATAGTCGCCATGAACCAGGGTTCTGCGGCCGTCGTCCTCAGGAATGTTGCTGTCCAGCCAGGCGATCAGCTCATCCATTTCCGGAATGGTCCCGGTTTCACTGGCCCGGTACTGCTTGGTCCAGCGATCAATCTGACGGCGATAATAGTTTCCGGTTGGACCGAAGTCTGACAAACCAACAGCCTCCAGATCCACCGAATGGATCGCGGCCAGAACCCGGTTCATTTCGGCATAGATCGCGGACCGGGTGGTATTATCGACTTCCTGAATTCTCGGATCATCGAAGTTCCGGCCGGCCACCAAATCCATGATGTAGAAGGATGAGCCGATGACACTGTCGTCCTCACACAGCACGTGCATGTTGGCGACCGGAACGTCTGTCGCCGCCAGCGCTTTTTGCACCCGAAACTCGCGGTCAACCGCATGCGCGGATTTCAGCAATACACCGGGAGGTTTGCGGCGCAAGACATAAGCGCCCGACAGCGAAGTCAGCCGGAAGGTCGGGTTTGACTGCCCCCGGTTGAACTTATCCGCCGACAGCGGCCCTTTAAAGCCTGGCAGGTTGTTTTCCAGCCAGGGTGTCAGCCCTTCAAGATCCAGTCCGGTGGCAGTCATGATCCGGTCCCTAAGTGGCGTTGGAGTATTTGCGCAGTTCGACACGAGCAACCTGCCGGCGGTGCACCGCATCCGGGCCATCGGCAAAGCGCAGGGTCCGGAGATTCGTCCACATGGAAGCCAGCGGGAAGTCCTGGCTGATTCCGGCAGCGCCATGCACCTGCATCGCTTCATCGACAACCTTGAGCGCCATCAGAGGCGCTACAACCTTGATCTTGCTGATCCAGGGCTGTGCTGCCCGAGTACCTTGGGTGTCCATCATCCAGGCGGCTTTCAGACAGAGCAGCCGGGCCATTTCGATTTCCATACGCGCATTGGCGATGATGTCGTGGTTGGCTCCAAGATCTGCCAGTTTCTTGCCAAAGGCTTCGCGGCTGAGCGCCCGTTTGCACAAAAGCTCCAACGCCCGTTCCGCCTGGCCGATGGCGCGCATGCAGTGATGAATGCGGCCCGGACCGAGACGGCCCTGCGCCACCTCAAAGCCGCGCCCCCGGCCGAGCACCAGATCAGCCTCCGGCACACGGACGTTGGTGAAGCGGATGTGCATATGGCCGTGCGGGGCATCATCGGTGTTGAAGACATGCATTGGCCGCAGGACTTCCAGCCCCTCCGTTTCCGCTGACAGCAGGAACATGGAGTGGCGACTGTGCTTGTGCGCGTCTGGATCTGTGCAGGCCATGACGATATAGAGCTGGCAGCGGCTGTCGCCGGCGCCACTCGCCCACCATTTGTCGCCATTCAGAATCCAATCATCACCATCTTTGACTGCCGAAAGCGCGATGTTGGTGGCGTCGGAAGACGCTTCATCCGGCTCTGTCATCAGGTAGGCCGAGCGGATTTCGCCATTCAAGAGCGGCTTCAGCCAGCGCTCCTTGTGGGCTTCGGTGCCGTACCGCTCCAGCACCTCCATGTTGCCGGTGTCCGGCGCGTTGCAGTTAAAGACCTCTGCCGCAATCCCGACCTTGCCCATCTCCTCGGCGAGATAGGCGTATTCCACGGTGGTCAGGCCGTAGCCGCGTTCGCTGTCGGTCAGCCAGAAATTCCAAAGCCCGCGTTCCTTGGCCTTGGCTTTCAAGCTCTCAAGAATTTCGATCTGCCGGTCTGTGTGCAAGAACCGGTCGCCGGAGGGATGACGGCCGATTTCGTCATGATATTCGGTGTCGAGTGGGGCAATTTCGGTTTCCACCATCCGGCGGACTTGCTCAATCAGCGGACGCACCCGGTCCGTTACTCCAAGATCCATGTTCATTTCCTCAACAGATTTCGGCGCGCATCCGGGCGATGGCGGCCTCGTATTCTTGTTCCAACCGGTCGACCAGTTTTCCGGTTGGTTCCACAGCCTTGATGGCAGCGATGCCCTGACCTGAACCCCAAATGTCCCGCCAGGCTTTGGGTTGGCTCCCCCCGTCCGGCATTACAGACGGCTGCCATTCGGCTGGCAGGTTGTTTGGGTCCAGGCCGTGCTGGCTGATGGACGCTTTCAGATAGCTCGCAGGGTGACCGGTAAAGAGCGAAGTAAGGAAAACGTCTTCCGACGTCCCCTCCACCATCATCTGCTTGTAATTATCGCTGGCATCGGCTTCTTCCGTGGCCACAAATGGCGATCCGATATAGCCGAGGTCCGCCCCGAGAACCCGGGCTGCCAACAAGGCTTCGCCCGTTGAAATCGACCCCGCAAGCAACAACGGTCCGTCAAACCATTCCCGGATTTCCCGAACGAAAGCAAAGGGTGACAGAGGTCCGGCATGCCCGCCAGCTCCCGAACAGACGGCAATCAGACCGTCCGCCCCTTTGTCGATGGCCTTTCGGGCGTAGGTGTTGTTGACGACGTCGTGCAGGGCAATGCCGCCGCAGGAATGGGCCGCCTCATTGACGTCGACACGAGCCCCCATGGAAGTGATCCAGATCGGCACTTTCCAGCGCGCACATATCTCAACATCACGTTCCAGCCGCTCATTGGATCGATGTACAATCTGGTTCACTGCAAAAGGTGCGGCCGGTTTGTCTGGATTGGCCTGATTGTAGCAGTCCAACTCCTCGGTGATTTCCTTCAACCACGCCTCGAGTACCACGGGCCCGCCAGGTTCGTCCCGGGCATTTAGCGCGGGAAAACTACCGATCACACCAGCCTTGCACTGAGCAATCACCAGCTTGGGGCAGGAGACGATGAAGAGCGGCGCAGCGACGGCCGGCAGCCTCAAGTTTTGCAGAGCTTTGGGCAGCTCCCGTTTTTGCAGCATTGGTCCTCCCACCAACGAAATCCGTTTTCTTGGCCTTAAGTCGAGCCGTCTTTCAGATAAAAGCGGTTGAGCCAGTCCGCGGACAGGGCTGGCCGGTTTTCGCCCTCAATCTCAACAGTCGCAGCCCAGGTAAAATCGAGTTCCGCCGGTTTCAGAGACTTGAGGTTTTTCAAGGTAAAGCGGCCGCGAATGCGCGCACCCGCCTTGACCGGGCTTAAGAACCGCACACGGTCAAAACCGTAGTTGATGCCCATGACAGCACCGGCAATCTTTGGCTGTGCTTCCAGCCCCATTGCAGACAACAGCGAAAGCGTCAGAAACCCATGCGCGATTGTGCCGCCAAACGGTGTTTTGGCGGCGGCAGTTGGATCGACATGAATGAACTGATGATCCTTGGTCACATCTGCAAATCCATCGATCATAGGCTGATCAATAAGATGCCAGGACGAGACACCCACTTCCTGGCCGATGAGGCTCTCGAGAGCCTCAACCGGCAAGACGTTTTCTTGCACGTCCGGGATCACCCATAGGCCTCCTGGAAGAGATCCGGGCCGGTCTCGACATTGATGCCGCCGCTGACCGGGATGATCGCCCCTGTGACATAGCCGCCGCCAGCCCCGCACAGGTACTGCAGTGCGGCCGCAATATCTTCCGGGCAGCCGACACGGCCGAGTGGAACCTGGGCACCAACTTTGCCACGGACATTTTCATCCGCAGTCGCAAAGGCGGTCATCTTGCTGACGAAAGGTCCGGGAGCCAGGGCATTGACCGTAACCCGCCGCCCGGCAAGCTCCTTTGCTAGAATTTTCGTGAGGTGATGGACCGCCGCTTTGGAGGCTGCATAGCTGTAGGCCCGGTCACCATGGGGTGTTTCGCCCATCACAGAGCCGACATTGACCACCCGCGCTGGATTGTCATCTGACGCGGCTGCATCAAGCATCGGCAACAAGCTCTGCGTCAGATGAAAAAGCCCGGTGACATTGAGACGCATCACCCGGTCCCAAGCTTCATAGGGGAATTGGCCAAGCGGCATGCCCCAGCTGGTGCCGGCGTTATTCATCAAGATATCGAGCCGGTCGGCGCGCTTGCCGATTTCTGCAGTGAGCGCAGCTATCCCTTCTTCGGTTGCCACATCACCACTAAAGCCCTCTGCCTTGCCCGAATATCCGAGGTCATTCAGGTCCTCTGCCGCCCGCAAGCAGGCCTCTTCTTTGCGGCTGGCGATGAAGACCCGGGCACCAGCTGCAACCAGACCTTCGGCCGCCATACGGCCAATACCGGTTGCCCCGCCGGTGACCAGGGCAGTCTTGCCGGCAAGGCCAAACAGTTTTTCAGGTGTCATGCAGTCCCCTCAGCGAATTCTTTGCGAAGGGTCAGTTTCGACACCTTGCCGGTTGCGGTCAGTGGCAAGGCATCGACGTAAACAACGTCATCGGGCAGCTGCCATTTGGCAAAATGTTCTGCCAGCATATCGATGAGCTCGTCCTTGTTAGGTTGTGCCCCATCCCGGCCTTGCACAATGAGAAGCGGGCGCTCGTCCCATTTCGGATGCGGAACCGCAATTACTGCGCAACTCGCCACTTCCGGATGGGACATGACGATGTTTTCCAAATCCAGCGAACTGATCCATTCACCACCCGACTTGATCAGATCTTTCGAGCGGTCAGTGATCACCAAAAAGCCGTCATCGGTGATGGCAGCGATGTCGCCGGTGCAAAACCAGCCCTCAGCATCAAACACCTGCTCAGAGGCTTCAGCGTTCTCAAAATAACCGGAGGTGATCGTGTTGCCGCGCACATAGAGATGGCCCGGCGTCTTGCCGTCATGCGGTAGGCGGTTGCCTTCATCATCAACAATCTTCAAGTCCACACCGAAAACCCGTCGGCCCTGGGACTGTTTGCGGTCAATACGGTCGCTCAAGCTCCAGTCGTCCATGCTCGGCGGCAGGTTACCCTGCGTACCTAACGGGCTCATCTCCGTCATGCCCCAAGCATGACAGACATTCACATTTCGACTTTCAAAACCCTCGATTAGCGAGCGCGGTGCGGCGGATCCGCCAACGACAATGTCTCCCAGACCTTCCGGCAAACGGCCTCGCTGATTGATTTCATTCATGAGACCTAGCCAAACTGTCGGAACGCCCCAAGCTGAGAAAACCTTTTCGCGGTCCAGAAGATCAAACAGGCTTTTCCCGTCCAATGCACCGCCCGGGAAAATCATGCTGGCACCGGACAACGGCGCTGAATAGGGCAAGCCCCAGGCATTTACATGGAAGAGCGGCACGACAGGCAGAATTTTGCTGCCTTCTTGAAGCACCTTGGGAAGCGTTACACATAGACTGTAAGCATGCAGAACCGTGGAGCGGTGCGTATAGAGTGTTCCCTTGGGATTTCCGGTAGTGCCGGAGGTGTAACACAGGCCCGCGGCAGTATCTTCGGGGAAGTCCGGCCAGTCCATCGACTGGGACTGACCCTCCAGGATTTCCTCATAACAAAGAACACCATCCAGAGATGTCTCCGGCATATGCGCCCGGTCTGTCATAATGACGACCCTAAGGTCTGCCGGCAGGTGCTCGCGCAGCTTTTCAATGATCGGCACAAACGTCACATCGGTAAACAGCAGCCGGTCCTTTGCATGATTGATGATGTAAATCATCTGCTCGGCCGACAAGCGCGGGTTGATCGTGTGGCAGACGCCCCCGATCCCGGAGATGCCATAATAGAGTTCAAAATGCCGGTAGCCGTTCCAGGCCAGGGTTGCGACCCGGTCGCCAAGCCCGATCCCTAAGCCTTGAAGCCCATGAGCCAATTGCGCGATCCGTCCGGTTGTTTCCTTGTAGGTTGTCCGGTGGATGTCGCCTTCGGTCCTGACCGAAACGATTTCGCTGTCTGGAAACGTATCCGCAGCAAATGTGATGAGGTCCGCAATTTTCAGCGGACGATGCATCATCTGTCCCTTCATGTGTTTCCTCCCAAAAACACTAAAGTAATTATCCCGCGATCATAGGCAGGTTTTTCAAGGTGAGACAAACGTCTCCTTGAGAAAAATGCCCTGCCGCAACGTCGGCCTGACTTGCAGCGCAATCGACTGCCAAACATTCTAAGGTTACGAAGCCGTTCGCAAGCGAATCAATTGCTGGGCGGTACCCACTTAGAAAGTGGCAACACCGTCCGCGGTCACCTTACGGCCAGTCTGAGGCGCCTGATAATTCTACTAAGGATCGAGTTGAAATGCAGTTCAACTGCGCTAGCAGCGGTCGAGGTCGGCTTAGCGAATGAGATTGATCCGGGCCGGATGGGTTTCGATTGCAAGACGAGTTTCATGGAGTGGTTCACCGTCAAGGTTCATCTGGATCTCGTCGCGCGTCTCAATCGTCACCGACCGCACCCGGCGCATGATCGCAATGTCCTGAAGGCGTGCTGGATCGCCCTCGAATAAGACCGCAAGCAATTCCGAGACTTTTCCCCGGTCGGGCATCGGCAGGATGGTCAAGTCCAGCAAACCATCGTCCAATTTGGCTTTGGGGCACAAGCGGATCCCGCCTCCCGCGCGGCGGCCATTGCCAATAGCAAGCGCCAGAAACGCGCCTTCCCATTGAAACCCTTCGGCTTCAATGCGCCCAGCGGAGGCGGCCAATTCTGAAAACCGGTGCAGCCCTGTGAAGAGATAGGCTGCCCCGCCAAACATTTTCTTCAGTTTGGGATCGGTTTGTGAGGTCACCTTGGTGCCAAAGCCGCCGGTTGCCATATTTACAAACACCCGGCCATTCACAGTGCCGATATCGGTCGGCTTTGGCGTCGCCCGGGCGGCAAAACGTAAACACGACATGATATCGGCCGGGTCTAGCCGGATGTGCCGGGCAAAGTCGTTGGCCGTTCCGAGCGGCAAAACTGCAAAAGCAAAGGGTGGAACCTCATTGCCCGGCAACTGACCCAACACACCATCAACCACTTCATGGATCGTGCCGTCTCCGCCAGCACTCACCAGGACGTCGATTTTTGCCTCCTGATGCTCCCGCAATGCCTCTGCTGCAAACCTTTCCGTGTCTCCGGCCTCATACGTCACCCGGACAGAGACTTCATGGCCCATGGCCCGAACCGCTTCGACGGCAGAGCGGACATCAACCCGCCCTGCGGATTTGCCGTTGAGGATGAGGCGCAGGTGACGTTTGTTCAAACTGATCTCCTAAGGTTCAAGGAAATTATCCAGGCAACATGGTTTCGCGATCCGTGCGGGCCGATCTCGCCTCTTCCGCCAGCCATTTGCGGAAGGCGGCCACAACCGGTCGCATGGTCCGGCCTTCCGGATAGACAAAGAAATAGGCTGTCTCATGGCCGGGTGCGATATCGAACAGGCGCACCAAACGGCCAGAGGCCAGTTCCTGTTCAATGAAAAACCGCGGGATCAAGGCAGCACCGGCATGGTGGATCGCCGCTTCCGTGATCATGACGAATTGTTCGAATCGGGCACCTTGAAAGGCTGTGTCCGTTTCTACGCCCGCGCTGTCGAACCATTGCCGCCAGGCCAAAGGCCGGGTCGCCAACTGCAGGCGCGGGACACGCGTTAAGTCTTTTGGTGTACGGATATTGTGCCGGTCTCGGAAAGCCCGGGACGCCACCGGAATGACTTCCTCATCAAACAGCTTTTCTGCAATTGCGCCGGCCCAAACCGGATCACCATGGTGAATTGCCCCGTCGAAGGGTTCTTCGTCAAAGTCAAACGGCTGCAAACGTACACTGAGATTTAATCCAGCATCCGGATATCGGCGGGCGAAGTCAGCAATCCTTGGCGCCAGCCAACGCGTACCGAAGGTTGGTAAAACCGCAAGATTGAGCACGTCCGCACTGCCGGCATAAGACATGACCTGGCGCGTCGCCGCTGTCATTTGCTCCAAAGCACCCCGAATATCATGAAGATAAAGACGCCCCGCATCGGTCAAGACAATGCGTTGACGCACCCGGCGGAACAGCTCCACACCTAGCCGGTCTTCCAGATGACGCACCTGTTTCGAGACAGCCCCTTGCGTCAGATGCAGTTCTTCTGCCGCACGGGTGAAGCTCAAGTGCCTGGCCGCACATTCAAATGCGATCAGCGTATCGGCCGGCGGCACAAAAGCCCGCTTCATCTCTCTTTCCTTCACTTCATTCCATTTCGTCATGAATGATGGAGAAGGTTTCGCTTTTCTGCAAATGAATTTTGGGTATTTTTGCCGGAAATAGAATGACCTGCCCAACTAAGGGTGCCCTTCGAACGATAGCGGCCGGCATATTCGCGGCCCGGGAGATCCATTATGAATGCACCGGCAAATGTAAAATCGTCCCCTGCTGGCGGCGGCACCTTCAATTGGCAGGACCCGTTCCGCCTGCGCGATCAGCTGAAGGAAGACGAGCAGCTGATCATGGATACTGCGCACGCCTATGCGCAGGACAAGCTTCTGCCACGTGTCATTGAAGCTTACCGCGAAGAAAAGACCGACCGGGAAATCTTCAATGAAATGGGCGAACTGGGCCTGCTTGGCGTTACCCTTCCGGAAGAATATGGCGGTGCTGGTGCGTCCTATGTTGCCTATGGCCTGGTGGCACGTGAAGTTGAAAGGGTCGACAGCGGCTACCGCTCCATGATGAGCGTCCAGTCCTCTCTCGTCATGTATCCGATCTACGCCTATGGCTCGGAAGAGCAACGCAAAAAGTACCTACCGAAACTGGCCAGTGGTGAATTTGTCGGCTGCTTTGGCTTGACCGAGCCGGACGCAGGATCTGACCCGGCCGGCATGCGCACCCGTGCAGAAAAAATCGACGGCGGCTACAAGCTCACCGGTTCGAAAATGTGGATCTCCAATTCTCCGATTGCGGATGTCTTTGTGGTCTGGGCGAAATCCGAAGCCCATGATGGCGCCATCCGCGGTTTTGTCCTTGAAAAAGGCATGAAAGGCCTCAGCGCACCGAAAGTTGGCGGCAAACTCTCCCTTCGTGCCTCGATCACCGGCGAAATCGTCATGGACAACGTCGAAGTCGGCGAAGATGCCCTCTTACCGAATGTGTCCGGCCTGAAAGGCCCGTTTGGCTGCCTCAACCGCGCCCGCTACGGTATCGCCTGGGGTTCCATGGGTGCTGCGGAAGACTGCTGGACCCGGGCTCGCCAATACGGCCTCGACCGCGAACAGTTCGGCCGCCCACTGGCACAAACCCAGCTGTTTCAGAAAAAACTGGCCGACATGCAGACTGAAATCTCTCTAGGCCTTCAGGCCGCGCTGCGAGTTGGTCAGCTGTTCGACGCTGGTCAGATGGCGCCAGAAATGATCTCCATCATCAAGCGCAACAACTGTGGCAAGGCCCTGGACATTGCCCGTCAAGCCCGCGACATGCATGGCGGCAACGGAATTTCCGAGGAATACCATGTCATGCGCCATGCCCAGAACCTGGAAACGGTCAACACCTACGAGGGCACGCACGATGTTCATGCCCTGATCCTCGGCCGTGCCCAGACCGGCTTGCAGGCATTTTTCTAAGATTTTTCTTCCTTGAGAAGCGGGCTACTCAGCCCGCTTCATTTTTCTCGGGGGCCAAATGGCAAACCAAACTGCGGATGCCGTGATTATTGGCGGAGCCGTGATGGGCTCGTCTGTGGCGTGCCATCTCGCCCAGCGCGATGATTTTTCCGGACGGATCGTCGTCGTCGAAGCCGACCCAACTTACGAGATCTGTGCGTCCGCCCGGTCTGCGGCCTCCATCCGCCAGCAATTTTCCAGCGCAATCAACATCGAAATTTCGCTCTATGGCATCCGCTTTCTGCGCGAGATCGGCGCTGCACTCGCCGTTGATGGCGACCAGCCCGCCATCGATCTTCATGAAGGCGGCTATCTGTTTCTGGCGACGCCGGACAAACTGTCCATCCTTGAGGAAAATCATAAGCTTCAGCAGGAGCTTGGCGCGAATATCGGGTTTTATGACGCGGCCGGACTATCCGAGAAATTCCCTTGGTTGAACACGGACGATCTAACCGCCGGCTGCCACGGGATCACGGGCGAGGGCTGGTTCGATGGTTACGGCCTGATGCAGGCCTTCCGCAAAAAGGCCCGTTCTCTTGGTGTTGACTATGTGTCCGGAAAAGCAGGTGTTGAACGCACATCGAACAGCGATTGGACGGTCCATCTGCCCGACGGGTCCACCATCAGCACTCCTGTTGTAGTCAACTGTGCGGGTGCGTCTGGGGGCGCCGAAATTTGCCGTCAGGCTGGGATCGACGTGCCCATCGTGGCCAAAAAACGCTGTGTCTTTACCTTCGAATGCCGCGATCAGCTTGAGCGGGTGCCGCTTTTGATCGATCCGACCGGCACCTATGTGCGTCCTGAAGGAACCGGCTATATCTGCGGCTCTGCGCCACCGGAAGATCAGGATCCGGACTGCTCCGATTTTGACGTCGATTACGGTCTATTTGAAGAGCACATCTGGCCGGTTCTGGCTACGCGCGTTCCGGCCTTTGAAGCGATCAAGCCCGGTGCGGCTTGGGCCGGAACCTATGACATGAACCTTTTTGATCACAATGCTTTCCTGGGCACTGTCCCGGATATCGACGGGTTTTATCTGGCACTCGGATTTTCTGGTCACGGGTTACAGCAATCGCCAGCCGTCGGCCGCGGCCTCGCCGAACTGATTGCAGCCGGCAGCTATCAGACCCTTGATCTGACGCCTTTATCTATCGAGCGATTGGCCGCTGACCAGCCGATCATCGAGAAGAACGTGGTCTAGGCGCAAGTTACACAAGGCCATTTTCGCTTTGCCCCAAAGCGAAATAGATCGGCAATTGAATTCCGAAATTGTTTTGATTTTTAAATGAAGGCAGGCTGCCTTTAAGGCCTCGTCAGGTAGACGAAGCTTGGCTGCTCCAACAATGTTCGCGCTCTAGCCCAGTGCAGAAGACAGAAATAGGTCTGGTGAGAGTCTTGCTCGGCGGGTTTTAGGCAGCAAGTCAGCTTCCGTGATAGTATTCAGTTGAAACTGTCTCGTCAGTCTGGTTTTCGAACCGAATTCACCTAAGAGTAATTTTTTGTGTTCATTGAGATTTCTCGCAATGAGGAGAGCTTGGGTGTTTTTTGGGCTAAGTACTAATTCGATATTGCGGCCACAATATTTGACCGGCGCAACTCTGGGCGCCTTTGTGTTTGGGATCGCGACATCTGTACTTCTGCCTTCAAATGTCTATTCCCAAGAAAAGAGCAAATTTTCAATTGTTTATGCTGCCGATTGGCCACCCATATCATACGGAGTCGGCGGAGAGGTCGATGGGATTCTACCGCGTTTGATGGGCAAAATATTTACCGGAAACAATATCGTTGAAGTTGTTCATCATGGACTTCCGTGGGAACGGGCGCAGCATTTGTTTCGCCAGGGGAAGGTCGACGCGATGGTGGCCACGCCCACCACAAAGCGTTTGTCACATTCTGCGCGAAGCGCCGAAATTGCGATCCAAATTCCTTTTCAACCAATTGTTCGTCAGGGCAGCGAACTGGCAGACATAAGCCTGTTTGATGAGGACCTGAGCGCCCTGAAACATTACCGCTTTTGCGATGTTCTCGGGAATGGGTGGGCCAAAGAGTTTTATGGAAAAAGAGATATCAAGTATTCAGTCGCACCAACAATAGAGCATTGTATTCAACAACTTAACTTGAATCGTGTAGACATTGTGATTCATGCCCTTCCAGTATTAGAAGTCATCAGAGCTAAACTTGATTTGGAGATAGAATTGGAGATTCTTGATCTAACAGTAGATGGTGGTCATAGGTTTCCATTGATGGTTTCGAATAAATTCGAAGATCAAAAACGAGTCCTAGACAGTTTTGACACCAAGGTCACAGATTGGCAGCGGACAAACCGGCTAAATGAAATTATGGAAGAATTGGTGAATATGGAGAAGCAAAAAGTAGGATCGTGAATATTCTTACTTATCTATTTGAAATCGAATTCATTCCGCTACTTGCAGAGCCGACTTCGAGCCTTGTCCATCATCACTCTCCGCCTCTTCAGAAGCACCATCTAATACTTCATCAAAACCGTCACTTTCCGGCTCGGCGACAGTCATTTCATCGGCTGGGGACGTTTCCGTTTCTAAATCCTCACCTACCGCCGACCCATCAGCCGATCGAAGAGCCTCACCTTTCATCTCTGCCCAGTCGACCGCCCTGGAAAAACAGTCCTCAAGGAACGCGCTTAGCCTCTGGATGCGGGTTTTGTCCGGTTCAAACGGTGGTGATTCGTGCCGCAGATAGGCCCGCTGGGCAAACAACAACGTCAACGCATGAAGACCCAGGTCCGGCCGCCCAAAGGACTGGGTCAAAAATCCACCCTTCACCATCTCGTCAACGCCAACCGTATAGCCCTTCTGGCTTTTGAAAGAGCCGACCAGCAAATTGCGCAGATCCGGATCGCACGAAGTGCCATCCATGCTGCCAACGCTGATCACCGGCAAACCTTTGTCAGTCACCCCCTTGATCGTTGAGCGCATCGACTGACAATCCAGCACAATAACCTTGTGGTGAAGTTTGAGAAGCCTGTCCACCTGTTGGCGCAGAGCCTTCAGGAAGGGCGTTGAAAACAGCAACACACGTTGTTCGACTTCTGTTTCTCCCGGCTCCTCCCCCTCTAGATAGAGCCGCTTTCCGTCCAGCGTTGTGACAGGACATAATGCGGAGGCCGGATCTTCAGATACATTCAGTGGTGTTTCCGGGTCGCGGTCGAGATCGATGACATACCGCGACACGGTTGATCTAACGACGGTTGCGTCAAGGTCCGGACTGAAACGCATGACATCTTCAAGGCGCCAGGAGACATCCGTCTGCAGCCGCCCGGTCGCATTTAACCGGCGTTCAACAACAGCAGGAATCTCCGTCCCGCTGTGTGGCAGGCATAAAACAAGTGGACTCTGCCCCTCATCTATCAAAATCATGCTGCACCGCCTAATTGACGATCCCGACGTGTCGTTACCTTGGATAATTTCCTTTGCGGAAACAAGACAATTTCGAGCCGCTGTGCCCGCGAGGTCTTCTCACGAGGAGAGCCACCGGGGATCTTTTATTAAATACAACAAATTATTCATTATCGACAAAATACGCACATATCGTCGCAACTGGCAATCAGGCCAATCGATCACAAAGATGGCAATTATCGACGTTGGAGGCAAACATCCATCGGCCTGACAAAGTCCTCTTGACCGGCGCTGATCAGCGCGCGATGTTGCACGAAACCTACCCGGCCCGCGTGGCTGCATTACTTTCAGCTCCGTAAGGGCACAGCCCTAATCACATGAGGACACCGCCATGCCGCTTCGTTATGGCAAGGAATTTTTGATGATTCCGGGACCCACCAATGTTCCGGACGAAGTTTTGCGGGCCATGCACCGGCCAGCAATTGATATCTATGAAGGCCCCTTGCTGGAGACGACGGATTATTGCTTGTCCGGCCTCAAAAAGCTGTTCCGCACAGACGGCAAGACCTACATTTATGCCGCAAACGGCCATGGTGCCTGGGATGCAGCACTGACCAACACCCTAAACAGGGGCGACAAGATCCTTGTTCTCCATTCTGGTCTGTTTGCTGCAGGATGGGGCGAAGCATCCAAACTTCTAAATCTGAATGTCGAAGTGATGCCTGGAAGCTGGCAGGCAGCGGTCGATCCGGTAAAACTGGAAGAGCGTCTTCGGCAGGACACAAACCACGAAATCAAAGCTGTTCTGGTGGTCCAGGTGGACACGGCCTCGGGCGTATGGAACGACATCGCCGCATTACGCAAGGCGATCGACGCTGCCAGTCACCCCGCTCTCTTCATGGTCGACACCATCGCGTCTCTGGGATGCATGCCTTTTGAGATGGACGAATGGGGCGTCGATGTCGCCCTGACAGGGTCGCAGAAGGGATTAATGTCCCCGCCAGGGCTTTCTTTTGTCGCCGCTGGCCCGAAAGCCGACAAAGCCCATGAAACGGCCGATCTTCGCACAAATTATTTCGACTGGACCTTCCGCCAAGGGCCCGTGCACTACCAGAAATATTGCGGCACACCTCCAGAACACATGCTTTTTGCATTCCGCAAAGCATTGGAGATCGTATTCGAAGAAGGGCTCGAACAGGTTTGGCAGCGCCATGCTCTGCTGGCTGATGCGACCAGAGCTGCAGTCACCGAGTGGGCTAAAGGCGGAGGCCTGGAATTCAACATCGAAGATCCACGCAACCGGTCGAACAGCGTGACCGTGGTTCGATTAACGGACAGCAAGCCGGAGCCGCTCAGAACCTTCACCCAGGAAGTCTGCGGGGTCACCATTGGCGGCACGATTGGCGAACTGGAAGATCAAGGCATCCGCATCGCCCATATGGGACATGTCAACGCGGTGATGCTGCTTGGCACACTGTCCACCATCGAACTAGGGATGGCAAAGCTTGGCATTGCGCATGGCAAGGGCGGCGTTCAAGCCGCGATCGACTATCTCGGCGGGGCGTTGTAAAGCGCCTGCCCGCCGGATGTCAGAGCCGCTCTTCCAGCCGGTCGCAAATCGTCCTTAGTACCTTGATCCGTGCATGTTTTTTGTTTTCCGACGAAACAAGCGTCCAAGGGGCATAATGGGTTGATGTCCGGTCAACCATATCCCCGGCTGCAATGGCATATTGGTCCCATTTCAGCCGGTTGCGCCAATCTTCGTCGGTGATCTTGTGTTGCTTGTATGCAGTCTCCTCACGCGCTTTGAAACGCTTGAGCTGCTCTTCTTCGGAAATCGCCAGCCAGAATTTGCAGACGAGGTAACCGAAGTCGGTGAGTTCCTGTTCGAACTCATTGATTTCGTTGTAGGCGCGCAGCCAGTCGTCGTGTCCGGCAAAACCCTCGACCCGCTCAACCAGCACCCGCTCATACCAGGACCGGTCGAAAATCGCGAAATGGCCCTTTCGCGGTAAGCGCCGCCAAAACCGCCACAGATAAGGCCGTGCCTTTTCTTCGTCCGTGGGGGCGGAAATTGGATGAACCTTGTAGATGCGCGGATCAAGCGGCCGGATCACCCGCCGGATCGCGCCGCCCTTGCCGGCGGCATCGTTTCCCTGAAACACCAAAACAACGCCCGTTTTGGACATGGATTTGCGGTCAGACAGCTCCGAGAGTTTTGCCTGATACCGATCCCGAAGCTCTTCGTATTCCTTTTTTTCCAGCGTCTCGGTCAGATCGATCGCATCAACCGCTGTTTCCCGCTTAAGCCCCCCAACGACCGGCGGGGCGGCGACAGAAGTTGGCTCCCCATCTTCGAGCTTAAGTGTCATCGACCGGGCGACCGTTTGCCCCAGCGCCGCATCCCGGTATTCCGGATCTTGCGATGGGATCACAAACCAGGGCGCAAACCCCATGCTGGTTTCCAGGATGATTTTTTCACCTGTCTCACTGGCTTTCTTGTGGTGCTTAACCGCCGCCCAATCGGCAAGCACATGCCGGGCAGCATTTTTCTTTTCAATTTTCTTCAAGCGGTCTTTTTGAACGTCTTTGGGTAGAACAAACCAAAATTTCAGGATCAACACATCTTCATTTGCCAGCATCTCTTCAAATCGACGTATCCGGACAAGCGCCTTTTCAAACGCATCCTCATCGATCTTCTTGTAGATTCTGTCGCGCAAAACCGACTGATACCAGCTGCCGAAGACAATCGCTGTATCCCCTTTTGCCGGCAGATCCCGCCAGTAGCGCCAGAGCGGCGGGCGCAACCGCGCTTCGTCCATGGGGTCTCCGTAGGCGTTACAGACCAGATGGCGCGCATCCATCCAGCCATAAAGCCGGGCCACCGCTTCACCCTTTCCCGCACCATCGAGACCGTCGACCAAGATGAGCGTGGAAAATTGTTTCTTTTCAATGACTGGGAGTTGAGCCGCCAGTAGAGCTTCGCGAATTTCCGGTTCCAATTTCTTAAAGGACTTTTTGGTCATCTTTTGCGGCATGCGCGCTGATTCAAACATCCAGCCCTCCAATTCCGGGTAATCTGAGGACATCTTGAAACAGCATTCACGAAAAAACCACACTTCGACGCGTCCAAGCGCACCTTATGTGGCCGGAAAAAGAAAAATCCCTGTTGGAGGATGCAAACAGCACATATATGAAATCATGCCGAAGCCAAATTCGCGGCCTCGCCCTATTCGAGCATCTATGCCATTGAGCATTTTCAGACCGATGGACTTTCGTGACAGACTTTCTTGATCCCGTCCTGACTTTCATCGCCGACAATCCGTCTTTGGCCGGACTGATTTGTTTCCTGGCGGCAATGGGGGAGGCTTTGTTCCTCATAGGCTTGTTTGTGCCGACCACCGTCGTCCTCGTCGGAGCCGGTACGCTTGTCGGCCTCGGCAAACTCGAGCTGATGCCACTGCTTATTTGGACAACCCTAGGCGCAACCGCCGGCGACGCAGTCTCTTATTGGATCGGCTGGAAGTTCAAGGACACGATCAAAAACATTTGGCCGCTCTATAAATACCGAAGCATGATCGAAAGCGGCGAAGAATTCTTCAAACGGCACGGTGGCAAGAGCGTGTTCATCGGCCGTTTCGTTCCTGGTGTAAAATCCGTGGTTCCCGGTATCGCCGGCATGGTCGGCATGAATTTCACCCGCTTTTCAGTGGTGAATGTGACGTCTGCCGTCGCCTGGAGCATCGCTCACATAGCGCCCGGAGTTATTGCCGGATCGGCACTTCATGCCATTAGCCAAATCAGCGTCAGGCTTGCGTTGGTACTGGGTGCGCTGCTGTTCATCGTCTTTCTCAGCGTCATGCTGGGCCGGTGGCTGATCCTGATCATCCTTCCCTTGTTTCCGAATGCGCATGCGGCAATCGCTCGCTGGTTCTCACGGCGGCCGGATCGGATCTCACAATGGATCGGGCATAATTTTGACCCAGCCCATCCGCGCTCAACTGGTATGCTGGCCTCCACGATCATTTTGCTGGTCTCGATGCCAGCCTTTTTCTGGCTGATCGGCGAAGTGGCACCAAACGAGCCGATGGTGCGGGCCGATCTTGCGATCCTCAATCTGTTCGACAGCTTGCGCACACCGCTTGGCGACAAGATCATGGTTTTCATGACAACGCTCGGGGACGGCGTCGTCGTCACCGCGGTCGCAGTTGCTGTTGCGCTTTATCTGTTTGCCAAAAAAGCCTGGCGCCGGGGCATCGGTTTTGTCATTGCCATTGCAGGCACAGCAATCTTCGTTCCGCTTCTCAAGCTCATGCTGCACCGCTCGCGGCCAATGGAACTCTATACCGGCGCCGATGCCTACAGCTTTCCAAGTGGACACGCGACACTAAACGCGGTCCTGTTTGGCATCTGTGCGGTTCTAATTGCCCATGAGCGGAGCCGCTGGGCTAAAGCTGCCATATTCTCGGTTACCGTCACCTATGTGATCGCGATCGGCTTTTCCAGGATCTATCTTGGCGCCCACTGGATGTCGGATGTTCTGGCTGGCCTTTTGTTCGGAACTGCAATTGTTTCCGCCTTCGCCTTCGTTTTTGGTCCCATTCATAACGAAAAGATCGGCCGGCTGACTGTTGCAGGAATCGTTTGTGCCGTGCTTGCCGGGTTCGGCGGCTGGCACGTCCATCGTTCATTTGATGCGGCTCTGGTGACCTACGCGCCTCAAGTCCATAAAGAAATCCTGCAAGCAGCCGATTGGCGCCAGACCACGTGGCGAAGCCTGCCTGCACAGCGGATCGGGTTGAACGGCGATGCTGAAGAGCCGCTGGTGATCCAATATGCCGGGTCGCTCTCGGACTTTGCCGGATTGGTCGAAAAGGACGGATGGGTGCGTCCGCCGAAATGGTCACTTTCCACCGCCGGCGGATTTGTCGAAGGCGAAACTCCGCCAGACTCGCTGCCGATCCTTCCGCGCAGTCAGAACGGGCGTCAGCCGGCACTCGTGCTGATCCGCAATGATCCGAAAACTGCGAAAGGCGGGCGGTGGGTCTTACGCCTCTGGCCGAGCCGGTTCGAAATCATGGAAGGTGGCACACTTGAACCACTTTATGTTGGAAGTGTCGTCCATGAAGACATTCTGCGACCTATGGGTGAGTTCTCCGGGCCCAAGACAGATCGCGACCTTCCGGACGCTGACAACAATCCTGCCCGGCTTGTGCCAGGTGCCGTTGTCCGTCAAAGGCCCGGCGGCACCCCGGTGGTTCTGGCGCGCAGGCCTGAGCAACCAGGTTTGGCGTCACAGACAGGCAACTAAAACCTTTGCACGTCAACAGCCCGAATTTGAATGAATGCTAATTCGGGACTGTACTTCTTTCTACTCAAGTGCTTGATTAAATTTATCTTTGGTACTCATCTGCGAACTGCTTAACGGTATGGCTACCTACTTTTAATCTAAACTAATTTTCTCACAGATGGGGCGCAAATCCCTCTTGCGCTTCAAGCCTTATATTCATATATTCGAAAATAACATTGTGAGGATTTCAATGACTGAATTTACGCCTGTTCTCAGTTTTGGTGGCGGCCTTCTGATCGGCCTTGCAGCCGTGGCCCTGATGATGATGCATGGTCGCATCGCTGGTATCAACGGCATCGTCGGTGGGCTGCTCAGCCTGCAGATCAACTCCGATTGGGCCTGGCGCGCGGCATTCCTCGCCGGCATGGTGGCCAGCCCGCTGGTTCTGCTCGGGATTACCGGCCAGATGCCGCAAATCAGTATCCCCTCCTCACCGGCGCTCTTGCTGGCCGGCGGTTTCCTGACCGGTGTCGGCACAACACTCGGATCCGGTTGCACCAGTGGCCACGGTGTTTGCGGCATGTCCCGCCTGTCCACCCGGTCCATCGTCGCAACCATGACCTTTATGGCGACCGGTGGGATAACCGTGTTCCTCATCCGTCACGTTTTTGGAGGCTAATTATGTTGCGACTGATATCTGCTTTCGGCATTGGCCTCGTATTTGGTGTCGGCATTTTGGTGTCCGGCATGGGCAATCCTGCCAAAGTTCTCAACTTCTTTGATATTGCAGGAACCTGGGATCCAAGCCTTGCTTTTGTCATGGGCGGCGCCTTGTCTGTTGCTGCGATTGGTTACCGGCTAGTTTTCCGGATGGGGGCCCCAGTTTTCGCTGCCCAATTCTCGCTTCCGACCCGGACAGAACTGGACATGAAACTGATCGGTGGATCGGCTATCTTTGGCATTGGATGGGGCATGAGCGGATTTTGCCCGGGCGGGTTGGTTCCTGTCCTTGGCATTGGACTGAGTGAACCATTGATGACTGCGGGCGCAATCGTTGTTGGAATATTGACCGCGCGCTGGATCATCAGCATTGGTCAACGCCACAAATCAGCCCCTGCCTAACTGTATATTTGGTCCTGTCAGACACAGGGAGACCCTTATGAGTTCTTCGAATTACCCGGTCGATATGGCCCTTGTTCCAGTCGTCAAACCCTTTTTTGATCCGGCAACCAACACCATCAGCTATGTGGTCAAGGATCCCTCATCGGATGCCTGTGCCGTGGTCGACAGCGTCATGGACATCGACTATGCGGCCGGCCGGATTACCTATGATTCCGCCGATGAAATCATATCCTACATCCAGGAAAACGGCTTGGAAGTGGAGTGGTTGATCGAAACCCACGTCCACGCCGACCATCTATCGGCCGCACCCTATATTCAGGAAAAACTCGGCGGTAAACTTGGTATTGGCGAAAAGATCACCGTCATTCAGGAAACCTTCGGCAAGGTCTTCAACGAAGGCACAGAATTTCAACGCGACGGCAGCCAATTCGATATGCTGTTCAAGGACGGTGATACCTATCAGATCGGCGAGATGACGGCCTTTGCCATGTATACGCCTGGGCATACACCAGCTTGTATGGTCCATGTCATGGGGGATGTCGCCTTTGCCGGAGACACCTTGTTTATGCCCGATGGCGGATCGGCACGGGCGGATTTCCCGGGCGGCGATGCCGGAACGCTTTACGATTCCATTCAAAAGGTCTTGTCTCTACCAGACGACATGCGCCTCTTCATGTGCCACGACTATGGCCCCAACGGTCGCGACATCGCCTGGGAAACCAGTGTCGGAGATGAAAAGGCCCACAACATTCATGTGGGCGGCGGCAAGTCACGGGACGAATTTGTCCGCTTCCGCACCGAACGCGATGCGCAGCTCGACATGCCCAAACTGATCATCCCATCTTTGCAGGTCAACATGCGCGCCGGAAAGCTGCCGCCTGCCGATGAAAGCGGCAAGACCTTCTTGAAAGTGCCGGTCAACGGCCTCTGACTTGAAACGACAAGGATGGTGGCAGCGATGAAACTTGCAGCAATCGACAAGCAAGTCTCGGTTAGCGCCCAGATTAAGCCGGAAGACCTGGCCGACATTGCGCAACAGGGCTATCGGTCGGTGATCTGCAACCGGCCCGATGGCGAAGCTGCCGACCAGCCGACCTTTGAAGAAATCGAGACTGCAGCCAAAAAACTAGACCTAGAAATCCGTTACCAGCCCATCACGGCCGGCAAGGTACGCGACGAAGATGCGGACGCGTTCGGCACGCTTCTCAATGCCTTACCAAAGCCAGTTTTAGCCTATTGCCGGACCGGAACCCGGTCCGCAACGCTTTGGTCGCTATCGCAGGCAGAAACCCTTCCGCTTGCCGGGATCCTGTCGAAAACCAAATCCGCAGGCTACGACATGGCCGGTGTTGTCCGCCGTATTGCCAACGGCGGCCGGACGCCGACTGAAAGCGCTGAAGACGCGCGGTTTAATGTTGTGATCGTCGGCGGAGGGGCAGCAGGAATTTCAGTTGCCTCGAGCCTTTTGTCCCGCAAGTCAGATCTCAATATCGCGGTCATCGATCCTGCGGACGTCCATTATTACCAGCCGGGCTGGACGATGGTCGGCGGCGGTATCTTCGATGCTTCTGACACGGCCAAGACCATGGGATCTCTGATCCCCTCCGGAGTCCATTGGCTAAAGTCGGCGGTCGCGGCTTTTGAGCCGAAGGACAATGCGGTGGTTCTGGATGGCTGCCGAGTGGTGAAATATGATCGCCTGGTGGTTTGCCCGGGGTTGAAACTCGATTGGCACGGGATTGAAGGACTGGTCGACACGCTCGGCAAGAACGGCGTCACCTCCAATTACCGCTACGACCTTGCACCTTACACCTGGAAGCTCGTACGCGAGATGACATCCGGCAGAGCGCTCTTCACCCAGCCGCCTATGCCGATCAAATGCGCCGGGGCACCACAAAAGGCGATGTATTTGTCTGCAGATCATTGGACCAAATCCGGACGGATCGGTGAGATCGACATTCAGTTCATGAACGCAGGCGGGGTTCTTTTTGGTGTCAAAGATTATGTCCCGGCGTTGATGGATTACGTGGACCGCTACGGTGCGAACCTCAACTACTTCCACAATCTCATCGCGGTTGATGGACCTGCCAAGAAGGCCCGGTTCGAGATCCGGGAACCGGACAAAGACCCGCTACATGTCGATGTCGAGTTCGACATGATCCACGTGACCCCGCCGCAATCGGCACCGGACTTCATTCGCGTCTCGCCGCTGGCCGATGCGGCTGGCTGGGTCGACGTGGATCAAGCAACCTTGCGGCACAAGACATATGACAACATCTGGTCGCTCGGAGATGTGATGAACGCGCCCAATGCCAAAACGGCGGCGGCCGCGCGCAAACAAGCTCCAGTGGTGGCAGAAAACATTGTGTCCGATATCAAGGGGCATAGTGCGACTGCGCAGTACGACGGTTACGGCTCCTGCCCGCTGACTGTGGAGCGCGGAAAAATCGTCCTTGCAGAATTCGGCTATGGCGGAACGCTGTTGCCGAGCTTTCCACGTTGGTTGGTGGACGGGACCAAACCAACGCGGACCGCATGGCTTTTAAAAGAACGGATCCTGCCCCCCATTTATTGGCGCGCCATGTTGCGCGGCAAAGAATGGATGGCGAAACCGGAAAAAGTCACTGCAGCCTAGGGGGACTCCTTGCCCCCATAGGACCACAGATCGGCGTTCTGTGGCCCCATCACCCTTCCGAGCCGGGCAACCGGCTCGGATTCTTTTTTTAACTGCGCCCTTGTAACAACGCTGCAAAGCGCAGCCCCCACGACCATCAGGCAAACCTTATGAGCGGACTGAAACGTTATTTCCCCATTCTTGAATGGGGAAAAACCTATGACAAAGAAACCGCAACCAGCGATCTGGTTGCGGCTGTTATCGTAACGATCATGCTCATTCCGCAATCGCTTGCTTATGCCTTGCTGGCGGGACTGCCCCCGGAAGTCGGTCTTTATGCGTCGATTGCACCGCTTGTGGCCTATGCGCTTTTCGGAACCAGCCGGGCGCTGGCGGTTGGACCGGTTGCCGTGGTCTCTCTGATGACGGCCTCCGCCGTTGGTCAGTTCGCCGAACAAGGAACACCGGAATATCTGGGTGCGGCCATTGCGCTCGCCTTCATCTCCGGTCTCATGCTGATGGTGATGGGCTTTTTCCGGCTCGGGTTTCTGGCCAATCTCCTGAGCCATCCGGTGATCTCCGGCTTCATCACAGCGTCCGGCTTGCTGATTGCCTCCAGCCAGCTGAAACATATTCTCGGTGTTCCGGCGAACGGTCATACGCTTTACGAAATCCTGTTATCCATCGTTTCAAATTTGAATTCGGTGAACTGGATCACTTTGGTGATTGGCGCGAGCGCAACGGCCTTTTTGTTCTGGGTACGCAAGGGCCTGAAGAAACTGCTGCTCGATTTGGGTTTGAATCCCTTTCTTGCCGACATCCTGACCAAAGCGGGCCCGGTGGCCGCTGTTGCCGTCACAACCCTGGCTTCGGCGGTGTTTTCACTTAGTGAGAAAGGCGTGAGGGTTGTCGGCGATATCCCGTCCGGCTTGCCCGTCCCGCAACTGCCGAGTCTTGACAGCGAGCTCTGGCTCGCGCTTGCCGGGCCGGCGCTGCTGATCTCGGTAATCGGTTTTGTTGAATCTGTGTCCGTTGCCCAAACCTTGGCGGCAAAAAAGCGCCAGCGGATCGAACCGGATCAGGAACTGATCGGCCTTGGCACCTCAAACATCGCCTCTGCGCTGTCCGGCGGCTATCCGGTCACCGGCGGGTTCGCCCGTTCCGTGGTGAATTTCGATGCGGGAGCGGCAACCCCTGCGGCCGGAGCCTATACGGCGGCCGGTATTGCGCTCGCTACATTGTTTTTAACGCCGCTGCTGACCCACTTGCCTCAGGCGACACTCGCCGCCACGATCATCGTTGCGGTGTTGTCCTTGGTGGATTTTGGCGCTGTTAAACGGACTTTTGCCTACTCAAAAAGCGACTTTTCGGCGATGGCGGCTACCATTCTGATCACGCTCTTCTTCGGCGTTGAACAAGGGGTTGTTGCCGGTGTTGGCCTCTCAATTGCGCTATACCTCTATCGCAACAGTCGGCCCCATATGGCAATCGTAGGCGTGGTTCCGGGCACCGAACACTTCCGCAACATCGACCGGCACAAGGTGGTGACCGGTGACCGTGTCCTGACGCTCCGGGTCGATGAAAGCCTGTTTTTCGCCAACACAAGGTTCCTTGAAGACAAAATCTATGCGCTGGTTGCCGACCGGCCGGACATTGAGCATGTCGTTCTGATGTGCCCGGCGGTCAACGAGATCGACGCCAGTGCACTGGAGAGCCTGGAAGAAATCAACCACCGCCTGTCCGATTCCGGCGTCTCTTTTCACTTGTCGGAAGTTAAGGGCCCAGTGATGGACCGGCTCAAGAGAACGGACTTCCTGGACCATCTGACCGGCCAGGTCTTCCTGAGCCAATATGAGGCGCTGGTGACCTTAGACCCGCTGACAGCCCATATCTCGGAATCGCACACGCCGAAAAAACCGGCCCGGTCAGATGTCTGGGCAGGCCCTGAAATCTGATTGACCAGAGGGTTAATCTTGGATGTTTTGCGCGGATTGAAGAACCGGCTGGATCGCTTCACAAAAGCGGAAATGCACAGGCGGACGTTCGCCTTCCTGCACCATCAGACCGTTCGTGCCTCGCGGCTGCACAGTAACCAATTCGATTGCCTCACCGCCATCGTTCAACAGGCAATTGATCGCCGCGCGCTGGGTTCTCAGCTTGTCTTTCTCCGCACCATAGACCTGGCAAATCCGGCCCGGCGTTTCCAAAAGGCCGCGATAGATCGCAATCGCTGATCCGGGTGCATTGCGGTCAATACGGGGTGCCGGGCAGTTGCTCATATCCCGGACCCAAATGCCTTGGGCAAACTCTGCGAACCGCAAATCCAGCGTCTTGCCCTTTAGCAGCGGCGCCGACCGGGGAACCGACAGTTTCCGGTCACCCTTTCCCGCGACCGCAGGTGCTGAGAACGCCGCCGTGAGCGCAAGAATAACCACACCCAAGATGCACCGGTTCATAGAAATTCCCCTCCAGTGGGACCGCCCCATGTTCCTCACGCGTCCCGCAAACCCAAATGGAGACAATTTCTCGGCGGACGTCAACTTCTGCGATATGCCAGCTTGCATTTTTCGAACAAAAATGGAACAAAAAAGGAATGAAAACCGATAATCATTCGGCAAGCGGGCGAATTGAGCTGAATGACCCGCTTGCAGACGGCCGCCAATCGGAGACCGCGATCAAGGTCTGGCGCGGGGCGGCCCGGCTCATGCGCCAGCGCCAATTCGCCTGTGCGGCCGAAGTTACACTCGCATCAGCCCGGCGCGCCGACCTTCTGGCGCTTGGTCCAAAACACGAGCTTTGGATCATCGAGGTCAAATCCTCGGTGGCTGATTTTCGGGCCGACCATAAATGGCCAGACTACCGGCAGCATTGTGACCGGTTTTATTTTGCCACCCATCCAGATGTGCCTTTGGACATTTTTCCAGAGGAGGCAGGCCTGATCGTCTCAGACGGGTTTGGCGCTGAAATTCTGCGGGAAGCACCCGAGCACAAAGTCGCGGCCGCCACACGAAAGGCGGTCACTCTCCGCTTTGCTCAAGCCACAGCCAACCGGCTGCATGATCTTCTCGACCCCGACGGGCGCCGGTTTTTCGACGGCCTTTAAGCACCGCTATCCTATTCAAGAACGGATCAAGGAAGGTTGCAGTGAAACGGCCACACAGGGTCAACGCGGACGTTGGCCATTTCCATAAAAGCACAAATTGCCACCCCGGCCTTGAGCCGGGGTCACGACGACATCGGTCCCGGCTCAAGGCCGGGACAGCTACTCCTAAGAAGAAAGATCAAACAAACAGGTTCGTCAGACTTTCTAGATATTCCTGTTTGCCGGAGACCGGCTGCGGTTCCAGATCTTTCGCGTGCACCCGCTCGGCTAAAGTTTCCAAAGAACCGCCACCGTTCAGGATTTCCTGGTTTTCCGGTTTTTGCCAACCGGCATAGCGGTCATCGACAAAACCTTTCAGGCGACCATCTTCAATCATTTCGGCAGCTGCCTTCAGGCCGCGGGCAATAGCATCTGCCGAGCCGACATGGGCCTGGATCAGATCGACCGGGTCGAGTGATTGCCGGCGCAGTTTGGCGTCGAAGTTGGTGCCGCCGGAGGTAAAGCCGCCGGCCATCAGGATCTCGTAATAAGCCAGTGCCAGTTCCGGCACATTCATACCAAAATGATCGGTGTCCCAACCGCATTGATAGTCATTGCGGTTCATGTCGACAGAGCCGAAAATGCCGAGCGAGCGGGCCATATGCAGCTCGTGCTCAAACGAATGACCGGCGAGGATCGCATGGCCCTGTTCGATGTTCATCTTGACTTCGTGTTCCAGACCATAAGCCTTTAGGAAGCCGTAGACGGTCGCAACATCATAGTCATATTGGTGTTTTGAAGGTTCTTGCGGCTTCGGTTCGATCAGGATGGCGCCCTTAAAGCCAATCTTGTGTTTATATTCCACCACCATGTTCAAGAACCGGCCCAGCTGGTCCAGTTCCTGTTTGATGCTGGTGTTGAGCAGGGTTTCATAGCCCTCTCGGCCGCCCCAAAGCACATAGTTCTCGCCGCGCAGGCGGTAAGTGACGTCCATGGCGTTTTTCACCTGAGCCGCCGCATAGGCAAAGACATCCGGGTTCGGATTGGTCGCAGCCCCGGACATGTAGCGCCGGTTGGAGAACATGTTCGCTGTACCCCAGAGAAGCTTCACGCCAGTATCAGCCATCTTCTTTGCAAAGATATCGGCAATGGCATTCACATTCGCATTGCTTTCGGCCAGCGTCTTGCCTTCCGGCGCAATATCGCGGTCGTGGAAAGTGAAGAACGGCATCCCGAGGATCTGGAACATTTCGAAAGCAACATCGGCTTTGAGTTTTGCTTGTTCCATCGGATCGCCGCTGGCTGCCATCCAAGTGCGGTTGAAGGTCTCACCGCCAAAGGGGTCAGATCCCGGCCAGCAGAAGTTATGCCAGTAACAAACGGCAAACCGCAGATGGTCTTCCATGCGCTTGCCGAAGACCACTTCATCCTTGTTGTAGTGGCGGTAGGTCAGCGGGTCGCGGCTGTCGGGTCCGGCAAATTGGATCGGCTGCAAATCGCCGAAAAAACCAGTGCTCATGAATTTTCTCCTTAGAAACCGGCTTGCTTGAGCGCCGGATAAAGCTTGCGCCACCGCTGATAAGCATCGGCGTAGGCGGGAATGAGGGTGGGGTTTGGATCAATGGTCGTTTTGAGGGCGGGTTTGGAAAAAATCCCGTCCGCTGACCCAAGCGCAGCGGCTTGTCCCAACCGGGCAGCACCCAGCGAAGCGCCAAAGTCACCGTCGATCGGAACTTCGATCGTTACTTCCAAAAGACTGGCGATGATTTCCAGCCAAGTTTGTGAGCGGGACCCGCCCCCGACGGCCAGAAGACGATCCACCTTGGTCCCTGCAGCGCTTAAGGCGCTGAGGCAGTCCTTCAAGGCGAAAGCAACACCATCCAAGACCGCATGGGTTAGCTCTGCATCATCCGTCTCATGCGAAATACCGGCAAAACCGGCGCGGATCGCAACGTCATTGTGCGGTGTGCGTTCACCGCCAAGATACGGCAGAAAAGATACGTTCGAAGGCCCGGATACAGCACCAAGCGCCGCTGTCAGATCACCAGGGGCCGCCTTCAGCCGGCCGGCAAGCCAATTCAGGCTATCGGTCGCCGACAGGATCACCCCCATCTGATGCCAGGTGTTTGGGACGGCATGGCAAAAGGCATGAACAGCGTTGTCTACATTGGGCGAGAACCGGTCGTTGGTGACAAAGAGAACCCCCGAGGTGCCGAGCGACACAAAACCGGAACCGGGCTCGACCGCCCCGACGCCGCAAGCGGATGCAGCATTGTCACCACCGCCGCCCGCGACAACAGGAGCGGTGTCAAAGCCCCAACGGGCACAAAGGTCTGATTTGACCTGACCGGAAACTTCCGACCCCTCAACAAGTCTTGGCATGTTGCCGCGGGACAAGCCTGTCGCGGCCAGAAGATCATCACTCCAGTCCCGTTTGGCAACATCAAGCCACAACGTGCCGGCACTGTCGGACATATCGCCAGCATAGATGCCAGTCAGCCGAAAACGCACATAGTCCTTCGGCAGCAAGACCATTTCGGTCCTGGCGAAGATCTCGGGTTCATTCTCGCGCACCCACTGCAGTTTCGGTGCTGTAAACCCTGGCATCACACGATTGCCGCCAAGGCTTAGAAACTTCGGTTCAGCTTTTTCCAGATCTGCACATTGCTTGGCCGACCGGCCATCGTTCCAGAGAATACAGGGACGGAGCGGCTTGTCTGCCGCATCCAGCAGCGTAGCCCCATGCATGTGGCCGGAGAGGCCGATACCCTTAACGGCTGCAAGCTCCTTAGGCACTTGATCCTTGAGGCTGTCCAAAACGGTTTCGCAGGCCGTCCACCAACTGTCCGGATCTTGTTCAGACCAGCCGGGATGCGGGCGCTCCACCGTCAGATCCGCAGTCGCAGAAGCAATCAATGCCTGATTTTCATCCAATAGGATCGCTTTGACAGAGCTGGTGCCAATATCAAGGCCAATGTTCATGAGGTGCGTTCCTCATTTGAGTTCAAAAGAATGTGCCAGCGGTGAACTGGCACGCATTTTTTTGCCCCGGCCGGAGGCGGTTCACTCTCCGGCCAAAGCTCTATACTTAAGCGGCGGCGATCTCCGGATTGATCGCGCCCGGACCCGGGATGGCGCCCGGAGGGCATTTGCCGAGAATGATCATGCCCAGAAGATCGTCTTCGCTGACCTTGTCGACCTCTACGATACCGACAACCTGGCCGTTTTTCATCACGGCCGCCCGGTCGCACATGGCTTTCACCTGGTGAATGTCATGGTCGATCAGGAAGATGCCGAGGCCCTGTTTTTTGAGCTCCTGGATCAGGTCAGTCACCATCTGGGTTTCATGAACGCCGAGGGCTGCTGTCGGCTCATCCATGATCAGGATCCGGGCATTGAAGTAAACCGCTCTGGCGATCGCCACCGATTGGCGCTGGCCACCCGACAGAGCCTTTACTGGCGCCTTGAACTTTTTGAAGTTCGGGTTGAGCCGGCCCATGATCTTCCGGGTTTCCGCTTCCATGGCGTCGTCGTCGACAAACCCGAGCGGGGTAGTCAATTCCCGGCCAAGGAACAGGTTTGAAGCTGCATCGAGATTGTCCGCCAGAGCGAGCGTCTGGTAGATCGTCTCGATATTGAGCGCGCGGGCATCGCGCGGCGAATGGATGTTGACGGTTTTGCCGTCGATCCGGATTTCGCCGCTGTCGGCCTTATAGGCGCCGGACAGGATCTTGATCAGCGTCGATTTTCCGGCGCCGTTGTGGCCAAGCAGACCGACCACTTCGCCTGGAAACAAGTCCACCGTGGCGTGATCGACAGCATGCACCCCACCAAAGGAAATGCAGATGTCGTTGAGTTCAACGAGAGGCGTTGTCATGTTCAGTCTCCCGTACGTTTGCGGTAGATGATGTCAACCAGGACGGCGAGTACAAGCACAACGCCAACCACGATGTTTTGCAGCGGCGCATCAACGCCAACCATGGCCATGCCCGATTGCAGGGATTGCATGATCAGTGCCCCGAGGATCGCGCCATAAATGGTGCCTACGCCGCCGGCAAGTGCGGTGCCGCCAATTACGGCGGCGGCGATTACTCTAAGCTCATCGAGTGTGCCGATATCATTGGTTGAAAAACCAAGACGGGCCGAGGCCACGGCCGCAGCGAGCGCACAGAGGCCGCCCATGATAGCGAACACCTTCACGGTCAGGAACCGTGTGTTGATACCAGAGAGTTCCGATGCGTCCGGATTGCCGCCGGTGGCGAAGATGTACCGTCCCAGCCGGGTCCGTTGTGCAACGACAGTCATGATGACGGCAATCACAATCAAGAGCAGGACTGAATAGGGAATGCCATAGCCCATGGTCAGACCTTCCGGCAGAGTTTCTCCAGAGGCTTCGAAAATCCGTTTCAAGCGGGCTTTCGGAATGTCGTAGGCGTTCAGGATCGCAACAAAGCCAAGAATGGAAACCGTTGTGATACCGGCCATAACAACCTCGGCCCACATCGGCTTAACCGGGAAGCCGTGCGCGGATTTCCTCCGGCGCGAGGCAACTTGCAGCCAAAGCACTGCGCCAACGGCGAGGACGCCGAGGATCCACGACCCGGTTTCACCCATAGTACCGCCGATGCCACCAATCATGGTGAAGGTTTCATCGAGCGGACCAATTGTCTGGCCGCTGGTGATGAACCAGGCGACATTGCGCCAAACCAGCAGTCCGCCAAGAGTGACAATAAAGGCCGGGATTCCAAGATACCCGATCATCCAGCCCTGGAATGCACCGATGATACATCCAACCACAACGCCGGACAGGATCGCGAGAACCCAGATCCCCGAGTGACCAAGACCCATGAATTGGGGCAGAACATCCGTCTGTACCACTGCCATAACAGCTGCGACGGTCGCCAGAAGCGAACCCACAGACAGATCGATATGGCGGGTGACGATGACAAAGACCATGCCGGTTGCCATGATGGCTACAGATACGGTTTGGATCGTCAGATTGAAGATGTTGCGCGGGGTCAGAAACCGGCCATCAGTAAACACATTGAAGACCAGACACAGGACGATGAACGCCCCGATCATCCCCAGAAGGCGCGTGTCGAGCTGCAACGCGGTAAAGAAGTTTCGTGCTGCCGGGCTTTTTGAGCCGGACAGTGCCGTATCGGACATTGAGGTTACTCCTGCTTGGAGACCATTTGCTTTTACGAGCCGGGTGGCCTGCCCCCGGGGATTCAGCCGTTCCGGCGTCCCTGTCGGGCGGCCCGGAAAAGGTCCCGGGCCGCGCGTTTTTGAAGGTGTTTAGTTACAAGGTGCAGGGCCGTTTTCGACGCCCTGGCAGAGATCTTCCTTGGAAATCCAGCCCGCATCGACGACAGCCGTCAGGTTGTCTTGCGTGACCGGAAGCGGTGCCAGGAACTTTGCGGTCAGCTCTGTACCACCTGGAGAGGTCCAGGCGTTTGCACCGTCCACGGAGGACATGTCACCGCCTTTAGCGAGCGCTACAGCGATTTCCCCGGCTGCTTTGCCGAGATCGCGGGCGTCTTTCCAGACGGATACGGTCTGGGTGCCACGGGCAACGCGGTTCAGCGCGGCATGATCGCCATCCTGACCGGACACAGGCGTGCCTTCCATGCCCTGGGCCGTTAGAGCGGCAACAACACCACCGGCGGTGCCGTCGTTGGAGGCCACAACAGCATCAACCTTGTTGTCGTTCGCGGTCAGGATCTGTTCCATGTTGCGCTGAGCATTCGCTGGCAACCAGCCATCGGTGTAGGCTTCACCAACAATCTTGATATCACCGCCATCAATTGCAGCCTGCAGGATTTCCTGCTGACCGCCACGCAGGAAGTCCGCGTTCGGATCCGTTGGGGACCCTTTGATCATGACGTAGTTGCCCTTCGGCTGAGCAGCCAGAACAGCGCGTGCCTGCATGCGGCCAACTTCGACGTTGTCAAACGTCAGATAAAACGCACGATTGTCGTCGATCAAACGGTCGTAACCGACAACCGGAATGCCTTCGTCAGCGGCAGCCTGAACAGCTGGGCCGATCGCTTGAGCGTCTTGAGCCAGAATGATCAGAGCGTTGGCACCCTGTGCGATCAAGGCTTCAACATCAGACAGCTGTTTTGCAGACGAGCTTTGTGCATCGGCGGAGATGTAGGAAGCGCCTGCAGCCTCCAGAGCACCCTTGATTGCAGCCTCATCAGTTTTCCAGCGCTCTTCCTGGAAGTTTGACCAGCTGACGCCAACAACAATGTCAGCAGCATTGGCCGCGGTCAAAGCGGTCGCGGACATAAGGGCGCCCGCCAGCAGAGTGGTGAACTTGCGCATCGTGTTACTTCCTCCCGTTGGCGCAGCCTGAGTGTCTTTTAGCTCCGCCCAAAAAATACAATTTTGTCTGGACCGAAACGTTTCCGGCCATAGATGGGTCAGCTTTGTTGTTATTTTTTTTGGACCCCGAAAAAAAGTTGCTCTAAAGCGCGGCTCCTGTCAACATGGTTTTGTAAAACTTTCCGTGCGAAGAGGGGACTTCGGACGTAAAAGATAATAAAAGCCCGGAAAACGCGGCGTAAATATACAATTTGGGAGCGAGCGCTAGCAACATGACACGCAAAGCGGACAGGGATCAAATCCGGCGGCAGAACAGAAGTATTGTTCTTCAGGCCCTTCGCCGGAACGGCCCGACAGCGCGGATTGACTTGGGCAAAATCACCCGGCTGAGCCCGGCGACAGTGACGGCGATCACGTCTGACCTTCTGGACCAGAAACTGGTCGTCAGCGTTGAAAGCGAGGAGCCGAAATCGCATCAGTCCAGAGGGCGGCCGCGGACGCTTTTGCGGCTCAACCCAGGCGTGGCTTACACCGTGTGCATTCGTTTGTCGGTAAATACGATCGACCTGTCTCTGGTCGACTTTGCCGGCACAATCACTGCAAATCGCAGAACCAGTTTCGACAGCGCTTCGGCGGACACAAACACTTTTCCCCCGGCCTTGATTTCAGCCATTCAGGACTTTTTGACAGATTCCGGTGTTCGCATTGATCAACTGCAAGAGATCGGTGTTGCAGCACAGGGTGTGGTTGAAACAGAAACGGGGCTTGTTGCCTGGAGTCCAGCCTTCTCGGGCCGGAAAGTCCCTATCATTGCTCCGCTTGAGCAAGCCTTCGGCGCTGACTGCTATATCTCTAATGATACCAACATGATCACCGAGGCCCTCCATTGGTCCGATCCGGAACGCTACAGCGGCACATTCGCCGTTGTCATGCTCGATTACGGTGTTGGCATGGGACTTTATCTCGACGATCACTTGTTTTCCGGCGCCAGCGGAACAGCAGCAGAGTTCGGTCACGCCAATCATATTCCCGGTGGAGCCCTGTGCCGATGTGGCAAAGAAGGCTGCCTTGAAGCCTATTTGTCCGACTATGCACTGGTACGTTCAGCGTCGCAGCTTCCGGAAGACACCGACCCGGCAACCATTGAAGCCGGGGTATCCGGATTAAAGAAACTGATCGAACGCGCAGATGCCGGTGATGAAAATGCACGTAGAGCCTTTCATCAGGCCGGACGTGTGCTCGGCTATGGTCTAGCCCGTGTGATTGCGCTCATCGACCCCAAACGCATTGTTCTGACTGGCGCTGCTATGCGTGCCTACACCTTCATGGAAAAGGGGGTTTGGGAAGGACTTAAAGACGCGCTCGTGGAAGATCTGCGCAACAACTTCACGCTCGATGTCATGCCCTGGAATGAAGATTTTATCCGCACCGGCCTTGTTGCCCAGTCTATGGAACGGCTGGATAAGGACTTTTTGGGAGTACAGGTCAAAGCACCAAGGCAGGAAGCTTCATGATCCTGTTTTCTGCACTCAGACTAGGCCGTGTGGACGAATTGGTGACGCATTTCGTGTGGCTAAGGGCAAAGGGTGACGTGGAAAGACCTGCAGAGCGTATCGGTGATACGGTCAAAGGGCAGTCCGCGTCAGATTGCTACCCTTTGCCTCACCCGAAGGGCTGGGACTGCAGCGTTCAATCCTCTGCGCAAATCCGCCTTGATGATGCTCCAGCATCACCTGCGCCAGATTTTCTTGATCTTGAACGCAGTAATTCCCAGCGAAATACATCTCCAATTCGTCTACACGGCCTAGGTTTAAGTGTTGCTGTTTTGCTCGCAGCAACATCTGTATTTGCCAATGAAAATGTGCCGCCGTGGACCGAACGAACCATCATAGAAGACGTTGATCTTCAAGCCTTGGCGGCTTCGGGAAAAAACCCGATTGAAGTTCTTCAACCACTTGGAGAAACTCTCTTTGAAGCAAAATTCACCAGTTTGGATGGTGCGGGGCGCCCGGACGCGACCGGTGCAATCGTGCCAACCAAGGTCCGCCGGCGATCTCACCTCTCTTTCCAGCGTTTAGCGGGTCCCGACGCCAATGCGTGCGCGTCCTGCCACAATGAACCGGTCATGGGCGGCGCAGGGTCCTTTACGGCCAATGTGTTTGTCTCCGAAGGGTTTGAAAGCGCAGATTTCGATACGATCGACCCGCAGTTTTCCAATGAACGTAATACCAATGCCATCCAGGGCGCCGGTCTGATTGAACTGCTTGCCCGGGAAATGACCACGGATTTGCGCGGTCAGCGCAGCGCGGTCCTGAAAGACGCCCGGACCAGCGGCAAACCGGCAACAACCGGCCTTGAAACAAAGGGGATCTCCTTCGGAAGCTTGACCGCGCATCCGGATGGAACCCTGGATGTTTCTGAACTGGATGGCATTGATGACGATTTGACCCTGCGCCCGTTCGGGCAAAAGGGTGTTTTTGCATCGCTCAGACAGTTCACCGTGAATGCGATGAACGATCATCACGGCATTCAGGCCAATGAACGCTTCGGCACCCGTTGGACCGGCACTGACGATTTTGATGCCGATGGGTTTGCCCGTGAATTCAGTGATGGTCAGATTTCGGCCCTGGTTGCTTGGCAAGCCACCTTGCCGGCTCCGGGACGCAAGACTGGTTTACCGGAAATCTGGGAAAAGGCGGCAGCACGCGGCGAACTCATCTTTGACGAAATCGGCTGTGCCTCCTGCCATGTTCCGGCTCTTCCGCTCGACAGTCTTATCTTCCAAGACCCTGGCCCTTTTGATACCGCGGGCACCCTGCGCCAGAGCGATGTCGATCTTCCACTGACCCTCGATTTAGCAACGCTGGAGTGGGCCAAAACCCTGCCGCGCGATGATAAAGGGCGTGTGCTGGTGCCACTCTTTGGCGATTTGAAACGGCATAAAATCGCCGACGCAGCCAACGACACACTTGGAAATGAGCTCCTGGCCCAACGTTTCGTGGCACGGGATGTGTTCATCACTGCAGAGCTTTGGGGCATCGGCAGCACGGCGCCCTATGGGCACCGGGGCGACCTGACAACGTTACATGAAGTCATTCTGGCGCACGGCGGCGACGCAACTGACAGCCGCAAAGCCTATTCCGGCTTGGATGAATTGGGCCGCCAATCGATCATCGCTTTCCTGCGCAGCCTGGAGATCACCGAATGAGTTTTCGCAAGATTTCCTGCTATGTCGCGCTCTTCACTACGGTAGCTATCGCACCCGCTATCGCTAACGGGGAAAAATCTCTTGCTCCGGTTCCGAGTTTCAATGACGAAGCTTCTACAGCCGGAATCCAACACACTTATGATGGTGCCTGGGAGTATTTCGTTGGCGGTGGAATTGCCATCTTCGACTGCGATGGCGATCGGCGGCCGGACATGTTTTTGGCCGGTGGGAAAAATCCGGCACTGCTCTACCGGAACCAAAGCCTTACCGGCGGCAGTCTGAACTTTGAGGCCGTTTCTCAATATGGACTGAGCGAAAAACAAAGTGCCAAAGTACTTGGTGCCTATCCGATCGACTTCGACAACGATGATGTCTTGGATCTTGTTCTTTTAAGGCTGGGCGAAAACCTGCTTTTGAAAGGCAAGGGCGATTGCACCTTCGACGTTTCCAACCGCGCGCTAAGCTTTGACGGCGGGCGGGAGTGGTCGACGGCTTTTTCCGCGACCTATGAGGAAGGGTCTGACTTTCCGACGCTCGCCTTCGGCAACTACGTCGACAGATCTGCGCCCGGCTCGCCTTGGGGCACCTGCCACGACAATTTCCTTTTCCGGCCGGAAAAAACAGCGGAAGGATCGGTCAGCTATCCGGAAGCGGCCCGTTTGTCTCCGGGATATTGCAGTCTGTCGATCCTGTTTACTGATTGGAACCGCTCCGGCGAAGCCTCCTTACGCATCTCCAACGACCGGCATTATTATCGCGGCGGCCAGGAACAGCTCTGGGCCATTCCAAAGGGACGGCCACCCCGTCCCTACCGCAAAACGGATGGCTGGCAGCACCTTAAAATCTGGGGCATGGGCATCGCGTCGATCGATCTCAATGTTGACGGCTTTCCCGAATATGCGCTCACAAGCATGGGCGACACCAAGCTGCAGAAACTCGATGACGAGGCCGATGAAACAGTCCCGGTTTATCAGGATATCGCCTTTGATTTGGGTGTTACCGCACACCGGCCCTACACCGGAGATGATCTCAAACCCTCAACCGGCTGGCATTCAGAATTTCAAGACGTCAACAACGATGGGCTTTGGGATCTCTTTATTGCCAAGGGCAATGTGGAGGCCATGCCGGATTTTGCGGCCTATGACCCGGACAATCTGCTGCTTGGACAATGGAGCGGCAGGTTCACAGAAACGGGCAAGGACGCCGGGATTGCGCTGGACCGGCGCGGCCGGGGTGCTGGATTGGCCGATTTCAACTCAGACGGATTGCTTGATTTGGTCGTCGTCAACCGGGCAGCCCCTGTCAGCCTCTTCCGCAATCTCGGTGATGGCACTGCGGATAAACCGCGGCCGCTCGGCAACTGGCTGGCGGTTGATGTCCGCCAGCCCGGCAAACCCAACCGCCGCGCGGTTGGCGCAAAAATCAGCGTCAAAACCGGCAACCGGACCGTGGTCAAGGATATTCAGATAGGCGCCGGACACGCGTCCGGGCAGCTAGGCTTTGTGCACTTCGGCCTCGGTGTCGCCGAGCGGGCGAACGTGCGTATCAAATGGCCCGATGGCGACTGGAGCCACGGGTATCGGGTTTTTGCCAACTCTCACGTCATTATCGATCGGGGCGCTGAAAAAGCACGTTTCTGGTATCCGGAGTGAACCTAGAACAACTAAAACTGCTCCGGATTGTGCCGCCGGTAAAGAATGCGATCCATGTGGTCAACGTAGCGCACTGGCTGAAACCCGACTTTCTGAAGCAGCCTGTTGGACCCTTTATTGTCCGGATGAGCAAAGGCGGACACCATTGGTAAGTGGATGGCGGTGTCAGCGACCGCAAGCGCTGCTGACGACAGCTCGGCACCATACCCTTGGCCCCAAGCTTTGGGATGAAAGAAAAATGCCAACTCCGGTCCCCAACCCGGATCGAACGGATCATCATACAAACCGCCCCACCCAATGATCTGCGGATGTCCCTTGAGTCGGACTGTCCATGGAGCAAACCCGTCCCGCCGGCGCCGCCACTCATGGATGGCAATCCGGCGTCGGCACGCCGCCAGGTTCTTATCCTTTTGCGTATAGCGCATTGCCACTGGATCGCCCAAAAACGCAAAAAGTTCTTGCACCTCAGTCAGTCTAGGCCTTGCGAGCCGTAATCGTTCTGTTTCGATATCCATGCTCAACGACATCAACCTCCCATCAAAAAGGCGCTCTTCAACTTCCTGAAATCTTTTTTGTCAGAGTCAGAAAATTGCGGCCGTCTTGGAGGACGAGTTCAAATCTTTCCAATCCATTGCACTCTTATTCGCATCAAAATGCCTGGTGATGCAAATTTAATCACGCTCAAAATATAAACTAACCCACTGATGTTTAAGCAATATAATTGCTGAATTCTGCACTCCAGTTTTTAATCGTTCTAAAAATATTTGACTAATTGTTCAAATTTTTGCCCAATACCCCGACGAGCGACCTCAAAAAACGAAGGACGCCGTCCTTAAAAATCGATCGCCAACCTTCCGGAGATCCCAATGACCCAGACCAAAGCCGGCCCGGATATTGCCGCCGGGCGCTTGCCTCAGGAAGCATACGCTGACAACTTCAGCGATCTGCATCCGCTGCTGGAACCGCACGAGGCACAGGTCGAGGCAGACCGGTGCTACTTCTGTTACGATGCACCTTGCATGCAAGCGTGCCCGACCAGCATCGACATCCCGCAATTCATCCGCCAAATCTCTACCGGCAACCCGACCGGATCTGCGAAGACCATCTTCGATCAGAACATCCTCGGCGGCATGTGCGCCCGCGTCTGCCCCACCGAAACCTTGTGCGAGCAAGTATGTGTCCGCGAAACCGCCGAAGGCAAACCGGTCCAGATCGGACAGCTGCAGCGTTACGCCACTGACCACTACATGGCGGAAAACGACACGACACCGTTCACCCGCGGTGCTCCAACCGGCAAAAAGATTGCCGTTGTTGGTGCCGGCCCTGCGGGTCTTGCCTGTGCCCACCGCTTGTCGGTTCACGGCCATGACGTCACGCTGTTTGACGCCAAGGAAAAAGCCGGCGGCCTGAATGAATACGGCATCGCGTCCTATAAGTCGGTCGATAATTTCGCCGCACGCGAAGTTGAATTTGTTCTGTCCATCGGCGGCATTGAAATGAAGTCCGGCCAGCGGCTCGGAGACAATCTCGATCTTGCCGAACTTCGCGCCTCCTACGACGCAGTATTTCTTTCCATCGGCCTTGGCGGTGTCAATGCCCTTGGACTTGAGAATGAAGACAAGAGCGGTTCGATCGACGCAGTCGATTACATCGCAGACCTGCGCCAGGCTGACGACCTTTCCAAGCTCGCAGTGGGCCGGAATGTTGTTGTCATCGGCGGCGGCATGACCGCAGTTGATATTGCGGTTCAAACCAAGCTGCTCGGTGCAGAAGACGTCACCATAGCCTACCGGCGCGGCCAGGACCGCATGAATGCGTCTGACTTTGAGCAACAACTGGCTCAAACCAACGGCGTCAAGATCCTGACCTGGGCACAGCCCAAAGCGCTGGTTGCCGAAAACGGATCGATCTCGGCCATTGAACTGGAACGAACAGAGGACCAAAATGGATCTCTGACGGGAACAGGTGAAGTCATCACTTTGCCGGCCGACATGGTGTTCAAGGCTGTGGGCCAGACATTGGTTCAAACTGATCTCGGCGGTGCTTTGACACTTGAAAAAGGACGGATTGTGGTCGACGCGGACCGCAAGACGAGCCTCGATGATGTGTGGGCAGGCGGCGACTGTGTTGCCGGCGGCGAAGACCTGACGGTCGCAGCGGTTGAAGACGGCAAAGTGGCCGCTGAAGCCATCAACGCTGCGCTGAGCGCCTGAGAAGTCAGAGGGAGACAGAAAAATGGCTAATCTGACGACAAATTTCATCGGCATCAAATCGCCGAACCCGTTCTGGCTGGCATCCGCGCCGCCAACCGACAAGGAATACAACGTTGTCCGCGCTTTCAAGGCGGGTTGGGGCGGCGTTGTCTGGAAAACGCTTGGCGATGGTGACCCGGTCGTCAACGTCAATGGCCCGCGTTACGGCGCGATCCACGGCAAGGACCGCCAGCTGCTCGGGCTCAACAATATCGAGCTGATCACCGACCGCCCGCTGGAAGTGAATCTTCGCGAAATCAAGCAGGTCAAACGCGACTGGCCGGACCGGGCCCTGGTTGTCTCCTTGATGGTGCCGTGTGAAGAGCAAAACTGGATCGACATACTCAAGGCGGTGGAAGACACTGAAGCAGACGGTGTGGAACTCAACTTCGGTTGCCCGCACGGTATGAGCGAGCGCGGCATGGGCTCTGCGGTCGGCCAGGTGCCGGAATACATTGAGATGGTGACCCGCTGGGTGAAAAAACACTCGCGGATGCCCTGCATCGTCAAACTGACACCGAACATTACGGACGTCCGCAAACCGGCACAGGCCGCTAAAGCAGGCGGCGCCGATGCAGTCTCGCTGATCAACACAATCAACTCCATCGTCAGTGTGGATCTCGACGAGATGTCACCGGCTCCAATGGTCGACGGCAAAGGCGCCCATGGCGGTTATTGCGGTCCGGCGGTGAAGCCGATTGCCCTCAACATGGTGGCAGAAATCGCTCGCGATCCGGAAACCCATGGTCTGCCGATCTCCGGTATCGGCGGGGTGACCACCTGGCGCGATGCGGCCGAGTTCATGGCACTAGGTGCCGGCTCCGTTCAGGTCTGTACCGCAGCCATGACCTATGGCTTCAAGGTGGTTGAAGACATGATCGAAGGCCTCAGCGACTGGATGGATCAGAAGGGTTACACCTCGGTCGATCAGATCGTCGGTAAGGCCGTGCCGAATGCATCCGACTGGCAGCATCTGAACCTGAACTACATCGCCAAAGCGAAAATCAATCAGGATCTGTGCATCGAATGCGGCCGTTGCCACATTGCCTGTGAGGACACCTCGCACCAGGCGATCACCAACATGGTCGATGGCGTGCGCAAGTTCGAGGTGATCGACGAGGAATGCGTTGGCTGTAACCTTTGCGTCAACGTCTGCCCGGTCGAAAACTGCATCACCATGGAGCAGATGGCACCTGGAACAGTTGATCCGCGCACCAAAAAGGTTGTCGAAGACAAATACGCCAACTGGACGACCCATCCGAACAACCCGATGGCCGTCACGGAAGCAGCTGAATAAGTCTGACTGTATCAAACTTAAAACAAACGCAGGCAAGGCACTCCTTGCCTGCGTTTTTTGTTTAGCGCTTGCCGTAGTAAAGCCCCACAACATGCTCCGCCTCGGCAAAGAACAGCCAGCGGGAGGCAAAGGTTCCGACCAGAAAGACGAGGCTTGCGGCCACGATGACTGGAAGGTTGGCCGGCAAGAAGGCGATCAGCAGGATCGGCAGGACGCAGTTCAGGACAAAGGCAATGATCCGCAGTTTCTGCGCATGCTTGCGGCCGACGGTGAACACCATCTCCTTCAAGAGATAATTGGTTCCGGTATGTGGTGCTTCAAACAGCCGAACCGTGCCCCGATCCCCAAGCCCGGTGGCAGTCTCCATGGTATGGCCGCGTTCGGCAAAGCGCCGGTCACCAAAAATCCAGTAGAGGCTCTGAACCAGCCCAGCAACCCCGAGAAGCAAAACGGCGCCTCGGCCCTGCCCCGCAAGGATCGCGCCGCCAGCCAATGACAGCGACAAAAGGTGCAAGGGGGTCAGCCAGTGGTTCCAACGTGGCACGGTGGCGAGCTGTGCATAGATCATTGCGGTGGCATACACCGTCGCAAGGCAGAGCAGAGCTCCAATCACACCAAGTGGCGCAAGCGTCACGTCGAAGAACACCGCCGCAAAGGCGTGGATCCCCATAAAGACAAGCGCAAGCACGGAAAGCCAGGCCTCGCGAGACAGCCAGCTCGACCGCCACTGGGTAAAAGCCAGAAGACTGCGTTGCGGATTGCCGAGGTGGAAGGTTGCGGACAGCAAACCGCCGACGGCGGCCACAAAGCCAATGAGGTAAGCAAAAAATGCGTCCCAACCGGTCACTGCTGGAAGACCAAGGCCAAGCCAGAACAAAAACCCGAAGCCGAGCCCAGATAGAACGGTAAAGATGATCACTGAGGGAGCTGGATGCATCAGATCGCCTCCAGGGCTTTGTCGAGCCACCGTAAAAAACCTGTAGGTGTTTCGGCCACGGGCTGCATGTCTTCAGATCTTCCCGAATGTTCCATAAGCGTGTCTTTTGGGCGGGGTGGCAGATATTTGTTCACTGGCTTTGTGCCCTGCTCCGGCATTAGATCCATGCCGCCGCGTTTGGCGACCAATCGGGATACGTCGCTGTCCGGATCCCCGAGATCGCCAAAATGCCGGGCACCCGCTGGGCAAGTTCTGACGCAGGCCGGGACCCGATCGACTTCCGGCAGATTTTCGTTGTAGATCCGGTCGACACAAAGCGTGCACTTTTTCATCACGCCTTCGGCCTGATCGAGCTCCCGGGCCCCATAAGGACACGACCAGGCACACAAGCCGCAACCGATGCAAGCGTCCTCATTGACGAGCACAATGCCGTCTTCCCGGCGCTTGTAGCTCGCGCCCGTCGGGCACACGGTGACGCAAGGTGCGTCATCACAATGCAAGCAGGATTTCGGGAAATGTATTGTCTGGGCTGGGCCTTTGTCCGGCTGGACTTCGAAGGAATGCACCCGGTTCAAAAAGGACCCGGCCGGGTCCTTCCCGTAAGCATCCATGTCGCTCAGCGGAGCGCCATAATTCTCCGTGTTCCAGCCTTTACAAGCCGTCACACAGGCATGACAGCCGACACATGTATCGAGGTCGATGACAAGGCCGAGCTTTTTGTCTGTTGTTTCCGGCAACTGGGTCATGTGCGCACCTTCTGCCGAACGGTTTGAGGGCCACGCCCAACCGGAGACCTAATAGGATCAAAGGCAGGCTGGCTTTCCATCGGTGCTTCGGATCGTTCGATCCGAACCCGCAGATCGAACCAGGCAGCCTGACCGGTAATGGGGTCGGAGTTTGACCACCTCAGTCCATCCCCCTTGGCGGGAAGCAGTTCATGGATGAGATGATTGAGCAGAAACCCCTTGTTGGCTTCCGGAGCCGAAGGATCCAAAGCCCAGGCCCCTTTGCGCTTGCCGATCGCATTCCACGTCCAAACGGTATTTTCATTCAGCGCCGCCATATGCGCCACCGGCACGACAATCTCACCATGCGGAGAGGTCACCTTGGCCCAATCGCCGTCTGAAAAGCCATTTTCTTCCCAGATCCGGGTTGGGACATAGAGCGGATTGCGGCCATGGATCTGCCGCAACCAGGCATTCTGACTGCCCCAGGAGTGATACATAGCCATCGGCCGCTGAGTGAGGGCGTGGACCGGATAGGCGCTGGCGTCTGTCGATTTGTCACCAAGCGGGGGATACCAGACTGGCAGTGGATCAAAAGAGTCCCGGACCTGTTCGCGGAGATGATCCGGCGGCTGGCGGTCACCATGGCCTTCTGCGGCAAGCTGGAAACGGCGCATCGGCTCTGAATAGATCTCAAAAAGATAGGGCTGGGGCTTATCGAACAAGCCAAGCTTTACGGCCCAATCCTGATAGGCTGTGTTCCAAGGTTTGTAAAAGGCCCCTTCTTCAGGGACATGCTCGACAAAGAAGCTGCCGTTTTCGATGTAGCGGTCCAACTGATTTGGATTGACGTCGCCACGGCCAACTTGATCGCCATTGCCTCGGAAACCTGCCAGAGGGCCAATGCCCGGGCGGCGCTCGTGATTGACGATGTAGTCGGCATAGTCGGCGTATTTGGCGCTGCCGTCTTCATTGACAAACCCGGGCAAGCCAAGCCGGACACCAAGGTCCACCAAGACCGATTGAAAGCCTCGCACATCCCGGTCTGGCTCGATCACCGGCCAGCGGATCGCATCGGCGGCAGCATCGGCTTCACAGATAGGCCGGTCGAGCAGGCTGATGCAATCGTGCCGCTCCAGATAGGTGGTATCGGGCAGGATTAAGTCCGCATAAGCGACCATCTCCGATGAATAGGCATCGGAATAGATGATCCGCGGGATAACATAGTCGCCGGTGTCATCCTTGTCCGTCAGCATCTCCATGACGCCGCGCGTGTTCATGGACGAGTTCCACGACATGTTCGCCATATAAAGGAACAGCGTGTCGATCTTATAAGGATCGCCCGCGTGGGCGTTGGAGATCACCATGTGCATCAGGCCATGGGCCGACATGGGGTTGTCCCAGGAAAACGCCTTGTCGATCCGGGCCGGCGTGCCGTCATCCTTCAACGCCAGATCTTCGGGTCCGCGAACAAACCCCAAATGAGGACCATCGAGCGGACAATCGGGTTTCGCCTTGCAATGGGGCGTTGGATGGGCGGTCACCGGTTTGGGGTAAGGCGGTTTAAAGCGGAAACCGCCGGGAACTTCGACAGTGCCAAGCAGGATCTGAAGGACATGCAGGGCCCGGCAGGTTTGGAACCCGTTGGAATGGGCGGAAACCCCGCGCATGGCGTGAAAACTGACCGGCCGACCCGGCATGGTCTGATGGGTTTCGCCCCGGAAATCCGTCCAGGGTTGATCGATCTCGAACGCTTCTTCAAAGGCCACTCTCGCCAGTTCTGCGGCGACCGCGCGGATCTTTTTGGCAGGCACCCCGCAGGTTTCGGCAACCGTTTCCGGAGCATAAGCATCATCCAGATACCGCTCTGCCAATACTTGGAACACGGTCCTATGGGTGTTCCCATCCATCTCGTATTTGGCGGAGAGATCCGGCCGCACACCTTTCTGATCAAATGGCGCCGGTTCTTCAGTCTTACGATCGATGACAAGCGCTTTGCCATCTTCGCCTTTGAGCAGCATTCCGTGGTCGTCAGAACCGGGATTGTTGATCACCAAACAGGGGGCATTTGTGAACTGGGCCAGATAGGAAAGATCGATATGTCCAGTTCTTAAAAGCACATGGCAGAGGGACAAAATGAACAAGCCATCGGTGCCCGGAGTGATTCCGACCCACTCGTCCGCAATGGCATTGTAACCGGACCGGACAGGGTTCACTCCGATGACTTTACCGCCTCGAGCCTTCAGTTTTCCGAGGCCCATTTTGATTGGATTGGAGTCGTGATCCTCGGCCACGCCGAACAGCATGAAGAGTTTTGTCCGGTCCCAGTCGGGCTGGCCAAATTCCCAAAACGCTCCCCCGATTGTGTAGATGCCGCCCGCGGCCATATTCACCGAGCAAAAGCCACCATGTGCTGCATAATTAGGAGTACCGAAGTTCTGTGCCCAGAAGCTGGTAAAGCTCTGAGACTGGTCCCGGCCAGTGAAAAACGCCAACTTGTCCGGCGAGTCTTTACGGATCGGCTCGAGCCAGGAAACGGCTGTTTTCAGCGCTTCGTCCCAGCTGATTTCCTCAAATTCACCTGAGCCGCGCGGCCCCTTCCGTTTGAGTGGTTTACGCAAGCGGGACGGCGCCGTCACCTGCATGATCCCGGATGCGCCCTTGGCGCACAAAACGCCTTTGTTGACCGGATGATCCCGATTGCCTTCGATGTAGGCGACCTTACCGTCTTTCAAATGGACATTAATCCCGCACCGGCAGGCGCACATGTAACAGGTGGTTTTTCGGATTTCGTCCGAGACAGCCGGAGACGTATCCACTATCGGTTGACTTTGACTGCGCACGTCCCCTCCCAAGTCGCACGTATAGAAAATCATCCTGCCAAGCATCTCTGCCGAGAAATCTGAGTTCTATTTCAGCAAAGTTGCGAGCAAGGTGTTTTATCTGAAAGTCGGAAACTGGATTTCGTCAAGAGGGACGGACCGTGAAATTGCGGGACCAGCCTCCGGTCCCGATTTTCAGATCGCGGCAGTTGGGTATGGCAAAGATGCCTAGGCAAGTTGGAGACGATGCGCTAGCGTTCAAGCGCTCATGCATTGGAGACACTCTTGGACTCGAACCGCCTGCTTCTAGCCTCCTCCATCGGCCTGTGTGCCATCATTGGTTTGTGGGGTGTCATCGACCCGGAAGGTCTTCAAGTCATCGCAAAGAGCATTGTGGATCAGTATTTCGTCAGCCGCGGCTGGTTCGTCATGCTTTCAGTTACGCTCATGCTGCTGTTCTGCCTCGGCATCACGTTCACACACTATGGGGACATCCGGCTGGGAGCAGATGATGATAGGCCGGAGTATTCCACCCCGACGTGGATCGCGATGCTGTTTGCGGCTGGTATGGGTGTCGGGCTGCTGTTTTGGGCTGTCGCCGAACCACTCACCCATTTTGCCTTCCTGAAGGAGAAAACTTCGGTTCCCGAAGCCGCTGACTTTGCGCTGCTTGCGACAAACGTCAACTGGGGTATCCATGCATGGGCGATTTATGGAACAACCGCTCTGGCAATTGCCTATTTCAGTTTCCGGCGTGGTACTCCTATGCTGGTAAGCGCCCCTATCAAGAACCTGTTTCCTGGTGAGGCTTGGGCATCGGTTGTCGGCTGGTTTTCCGACTTCATGGCGATCGCCGCAATTGCGATTGGCGTCGGAGGGTCGGTGGCCATGGGGGTCTTTCAGGTCGCCGATGGCGTGTCGGTTCTGGCTGGCACGCAGACGGCCGCACCTTGGCTCGTCGGCGTCGTATTTGTCGTTATGGTGGCGTCCTATATCCCACCGCTGATGGTGGATCTCAGCACCGGCATGGCAAAGCTCTCCAACATCGCCATGAGCCTGGCGATCGGCCTTGTCGCTTATACGATCATACTGGGACCAACCGAGTTCTTGATGAATTCCGTAATCGGCGGCATCGGCATGTATATTGCCGACGTCATCCCCGCGGGCTTCCGAACTTTCACATTTTATGGTGATGAAATTGGCCGCTGGTTTCAGGACTGGACGCTCACCTATATGGTCTGGTGGATCGCCTGGGGTCCTTTTGTTGGGGTCTTTGTCGCCCGCATTTCAAAAGGGCGGACAATCCGCGAGTTTGTCCTTGGTGTTCTGATTGGGCCCACCCTGTTTTCAACCATCTGGTTCGGTGCCTTTGGAGGGGTCGGCATTTTTGAAACCCTGAATGGAAAAGGTCACCTGCTGGCCATGACGCAAACGAACGTTGAGCGCATGACATTTGCGCTTTTGGATCAGCTCCCGCTTTCAACATTCACAACACTTGGAACCATTCTCGCCGCGTTTTTGTTCATCGTCACCAGCGTCGTCAGCGCGGCCTTTGTCCTCGGGATGTTCTCAACTGGCGGTGATCAGAACCCCAGCGTGAAGATCAAGGTTATTTGGGGCGGATTGCTCGGAATCCTCGGCGCGGCGATGATCCTCTCTGGCTCGATGTCTGCAGTTCGAACCCTGATCGCGCTTGGCGCTTTGCCGTTTGTCTTCATAACGGCACTTTTACTCGTCTGCCTAATACGGGCGCTCATCCTGGACAGTCGTATGGAGGCACAAAATGCTGATCGGTGATCCGACAGATACCCTGATGAATCTCGGCACCTTTGCCTTTATCGGCTTTCTCGCCTGGATCGCCCTACGAAAGGCGCCGGGTTCCGAAGACTAATCCATTTCAAAGTCAGCTAGCTGGCCCGTTTCAAGTCGATCATGGAAAGGGGTGCTGGCCGGTCGAACAGGAAACCCTGAAGGTACTCACATCCGGCAGATACCAGAAAATCACGCTGCTCGCCGGTCTCTACCCCTTCGCCGATGGTCTGCATGCCCATCACCTTGGCAATGCTCAAAAGCGTATGCACCAGCATGTCGTCTTCGCTGCTGATACCGATCCGCGCAACGAAGCTCCGGTCGATCTTCATCGTGTTGAAGCGGTACTTGTGCAGATAACTGAGGCTGGAATAACCGGTACCGAAGTCATCAATTGCCAAACCGACATTTAGCTCCTGCAGATCTGAAAAAATCTTCTGCGTGCGCCGGTCTTCCTCCAACATGAGGTCTTCCGTGATTTCCAAAAGCAAACGGTCTGCGGGCAAACCGTATTGCATCAACAAATCCGCAACCTGTTCCGCAAATCCTTCTTTCTGCAGCTGATTGGAGCTGACATTCACCGATACACCTGCGTTTTCCCAGGAGCTGGCGTCCAGGATCGCGCGCTCCAACACCCAAGACCCAATTTCGGGCATCAAGCCAGCTTCCTGAGCAACTGGCAGAAATTCTGCCGGCGAAACCAGGCCGCGCTCCGGATGCCTCCAGCGCAAAAGGGCTTCGGCGTGGGTCGCCCTGCCGGTTTGAGACGCCACGATCGACTGATAGAACAATTCGAACTGGTTTTCCTCAAGCGCCGCAACCAATTCGCAACGCATCTGCCGGCGCTCGCGGCGCGCCTGGTCCATCTTGTCGTCGAAAAACCGGTAGGATCGTTTTCCTTCAGATTTACATCTTTGAAGAGCAACATCCGCCGACCGGATAACATCAAGGATCTCTCGTCCGTGGTCCGGAAAACGGGCAACACCTGCGCTGCATGAGGCATCTATCAACCGCCCCTCGAATTCGACCGGCTCGATTAATGTCTCAAACAACTGGCGCAAGTGTTCCGGAAAATGCTGGCTGGAAACCCGGCCTTCGACCAGGATGACAAATTCATCTCCGCCAATACGGCCGACAAGAGCGTCCGGGCCGAGGGCTTTGCGAATTCGAAGCGCCTGCGACATGATCAACCAATCGCCGGCCATATGGCCATGGATATCATTGACTTCTTTGAGATTATCGAGATCGAGATAAATCAGGCTGGCGCCGTTTTTACGGGCCGAGTCAGACGTAATATGCTGGCCTGCCTTTTTGTAGAAATGCGCGCGCGAAGAAAAACCGGTCATGGAATCGTGGGACGCGGCCTTACGCGCTTCTTGTTCCTGCACCGCCAAATCCTCCTTGGCCTTTGTAATTCGGCGCAGCGCCGCCAGAACCAAAACCAAAATCGCCCCAAGCGACAACAACAGGACCGGGATGGAGGAAACAATGATCGCGGTGGCCTGACTAATCGGGTGCCAAGCGAGATGTCCCAATGTAGTCCCGGCTGAATTCTTCAGCGGAATACCGATCATGTTGTCGGGCACATCCCGAACCAACTCTAGCTGTTCCACCGGTAAAACAGACAGGAGTTCTCCCAAATGCTGTTTATTCAGCTTAAAGACCGAAATCAGGATATGTGGTGCCTGCCTCACCATAGGAATCCCACCGGGATCTGGAACAATCGCGAAGGCTGCAACCAAGCTGAGCGCCTCGTCTACCGAGAGGACGTCCATTGCGGTCAGATCCGCGAACTGCCCGGTATAAGTGACCTGACCGGCCTCATCCGTAACCAGTCCGTTGAGGTAAGCTTTGCGAATTGTTTGGATGGAACCTTCAAAGCCCCCCTTCAAGACAGTTTCAGCCACCGGTTCACCTGATTTCTCGGCGTGATCGCTTGCAAAAATCAGTTTTTCATTTTGATCAATGACTGCCGAATAGTCCGGTGAAAAGTCTCCGACCATGTCCACACCGAAGCGGTTTTCAATCCAGGAAGTATCCGGAGTAGAGACAGTGTTAATGTAGGCAGCGTTCGACGCAGCATAGCGCTCCATTTCGTCAATCAGAGATTGGCGGTGGCTGTCAAAAATCCGCGCGACAGCCGTCACTTCCCGCTGCGCCGTCTCCCCTTCCGCAATCCACACTTTTGCAAAGACAGCGCCAAAAACAATTAAAACAATAGAAAACAACACCGGAACAACTACGGCAGGTGCGGCAAACATAGTATTTATGACAATGCGTCTTTTTCCAGTGTATATCTGGTTATTACCGCAATCTATTTCATCAGAAACATCGGATTTATTGTGAATATTACTCATGACTAATCCAATTTCGCAGCTTGCGTAGCAATTTATAGAAACAAATCTCTAATTTTCTCTCAATACGTGTAGTGGCACACAAAAAAACCGGAGTGGATGTCCACTCCGGCATAGTAAATTTATTGGGGACGCAGCCCTGGTATTAAAGCTTGTCAGTAATCGCTGTAGAGGTTGCGCCTTCGGGCAACTTGGTAATCACCGGTGTAGACCCGCCCTTCAGCAAAGACTGAACAGTCCGGTCATAGGCTTTCATGTCCAACTTGCCGTCAGAGCCGTCAACCAGCTTGACGATCTCACCGACCATCCGGATCTGGTGTTTTTCTGTCTGTGCACCGGTCGCATCGTTTTCCAGAACGATATCCGCGGCTTCTTCCGGGTTCTCGGCAGCATATGCCCAGCCCTTCATGGAAGCGCGGACAAACCGTGCCAGCTTGTCAACCATGGCGTCGTCCTTCAGGCTGTCTTCCAGCACATAAAGGCCGTCTTCCAGTGTTGCTACGCCCTGGTCTTCGTATTTGAAGACGACAAGTTCATCTTCCGGAATGCCTGCATCAATGACCTGCCAATACTCATTGTAGGTCATCGTGGAAATGCAATCTGCCTGTTTCTGCAGCAGCGGATCCACGTTGAAGCCCTGCTTGAGAACTGTGACCCCGTTGTCACCGCCATCAGTCGAAAGACCGAGCTGGCTCATCCAGGACAGGAACGGATATTCATTGCCGAAGAACCAGACACCAAGGGTCTTGCCCTTCAGATCCGGCGGGATTGCAATGCCGGTTTCTTTGCGGCAAGTCAGCATCATACCGGACTTCTTGAACGGCTGAGCGATGTTGACGAGCGGAACACCTTTTTCGCGCGATGCCAAAGCGGACGGCATCCAGTCGATGATCACATCAGCACCGCCACCGGCGATCACCTGCGGCGGAGCGATGTCCGGGCCGCCCGGTTTGATGGTGACATCAAGGTTTTCTTCGTCATAAAAACCTTTGTCTTTGGCCACATAGTAGCCCGCAAACTGTCCTTGTGTGACCCACTTCAGCTGAAGCGTCAGTTCGTCGGCTGCCTGTGCCGCGCTTGCGCACAGACCGGCGCCAAGGACGGTGGCCAGTGCCAGACTTTTGAGTGCCTTCATTGCCATTCCCCTATTGGTTACGGGCAAACCGTGATCGGTCTCGCCCTTCTCTGGAATTCAAACCTTGCCGGGAACATAGGAATGAGCATCTCCCTCACACTCTTGCACATTCCCCGCAATATGATCTGGACGGGCTGCATGGGCTTTTTGCCTTCTTCGCGACCAGTCTGACCATTTGGTCAAGAAAATCTAGAAAGCTGCTGGCTCTCTGGTCAAGGCTATTTTTTAATCAAGAGGTATTTTCACCCTCCAAACTGAAGAAACGGCCCAATTTGGGTCAACTCCCGCCCCGCTGTTCAATCATGGATTGCCATCATGGCCAAAAATCCTGCACTATTTGCCATATGAGTCTTACCGCTTAAAAAATCGGCTGCGGCTTTCTGACTGCTGACCTTCCCATCCTGACGGACTTTCATATTCACGAGCAAGCAATTTCCATGATCGACAAATCGTCACTTGCCTATCAAGCGCTCCCAATGCCGGACCGACGCGACTATTCGGACGAGGACATGCATTCCCGCGCAGAGGCTTTTTACGAAGACGTCCGCGCCCGCCACACCATCCGCCAGTTTTCTGACCGGCCCGTCGATCGCACTGTCATCGAAACCTGCGTCCGGGCAGCTGGGACTGCCCCGAGCGGCGCCAATCAACAGCCATGGCATTTTGTGGCGATCCGCAATCCCGTTCTAAAGCGAAAAATCAGAGAAGCGGCCGAAGAAGAAGAGCGCAAGTTTTATGACGGCGGCGCGGGTGATGCCTGGATCAAGGCTCTGGAACCCATAGGAACCAATGCCGACAAACCGCATCTGGAAATTGCGCCGTGGTTGATTGTGATTTTTGCCCAACGATGGGGCACATACGACGATGGCAGCCGCTACAAACACTACTATGTACCGGAAAGCGTTGGTATTGCGACCGGTGTCCTGATCACGGCTTTGCACCATGCAGGGCTCAGCACACTTACCCACACGCCCAACCCGATGAAGTTTTTAAATGACATTCTCGACCGGCCGGAAGCTGAAAAACCGGTCATGATCCTGGCCGTCGGTCATCCGGCGGAAGACGCCACAGTTCCAGCCGCAGCGAAAATCAAAAAACCGCTCGGCGAGATTTTAAGCGTGTTTGATGTAGAGGATTAGACTGGACAAACGTCCAGCCCAATTCGCCAATATCAAGCTTTCAGGCTCTGTGGAGCGGCTTGAACTCCAGCCTCGATCTTCTTGATCAGGTGCTGCCGCTCCTGGCTGCCATCTGCTGCATAATTGAGGTTTTTGAAGAGCGACGTCTGCTCGGTGAAGAATTGCCGGGCCGCATCTTTGTCCGTAAAATCAAAATCCGTACGAGCAATCCGGTAGACCAGGTCAAACGTCTCCTGCTGGCGGGCAAGCGGCGCAGAGACGTCAACGTCGTCAAACGCATCCTGCTGTAGATAGACCATATCCAGGAACAAGGCCTTTTGCTGAAGGACGAAGTCTTCGGTCGAGACACCTTCTTCACCCGTTACCTGCATCATTCGGGTGATTTCGTCGCCTCTCGACAACAGCTCAATCATCTCCTCAACACGCGGCACCCAATCCGGACCGATGTTTTTATCGTACCAGTCGCCAAGCTGGGTGTGATAGCGGGACCAGGACAGAAGCGGGTCAACGGCAGGGTAAAAGCGTTTGTAGGCGCGTTCAGATGAGAGGCCGAGGAATGTTTTGACCGTACCGAGAGTCGACTGGGTGACCGGTTCTTCGAAGTTTCCGCCCGCGGGAGACACGGTTCCGATCATTGTCAGACTGCCGGTGTCCCCGGTCACGGTCTTAAGCACACCGGCGCGCTCATAGATCCCCTTGATCGCGGAATCGAGATAAGCAGGGAACGCTTCTTCACCCGGGATTTCCTCCAGACGGCCGGAGGTTTCGCGCATCGCCTGTGCCCAGCGCGAGGTACTGTCGGCAATCAAAAGCACGTCATAGCCCATCTGCCGGTAGTATTCGCCAAGGGTGATCCCGGTGTAGATCGACGCTTCGCGGGCCGCGACCGGCATGGAGGAGGTGTTGCAGATGATCACCGTCCGGTCCATCAGCGTCCCGTCGCCGGACGGGTCCGGCTGATCCGGGAATTCGGTGATGGTTTCCACCACCTCCCCGGCCCGTTCCCCGCAGGCGACCACGATCACGATATTGACCGCCGAGAACCTGGAAATCAGAGATTGCAGCACGGTTTTGCCTGCGCCGAAGGGGCCAGGGATACAGCCCATGCCGCCGCGGGCAATCGGGAAGAAGGTATCAATGAGGCGCAAGGTGGTGATCAGCGGTTCGCTCGGATAAAGCCGCTCGCTCCGACCGGCCTTCACCAGGCCTTCCGGGATCGCCCGGCGCACCGGCCAATGCTGCACCATGGTGAGATCCCGGGTTTGGCCCCGGTCGTCTTTCAAAGTGACAACCACCTCATCAATGGTGAAGGTGCCCTCGCGGATCCGCTCTACAGACCAGTCACCTTTGAGGCCAAACGGCACCATAATTTTGTGCTCAAAGCGGCCTTCCGGCACCAGACCCAACGTGTCGCCCGCCTTGACTGCGTCGCCGGATTTCACTTTCGGTTCAAACGCCCATTTCCGGGTCTGGTCGAGCGCGGTGGTCAAAACCCCACGCGGCAGGAAAAACCCATGTTCCGCTGCGATATCGGCGAGCGGGTTCTGAAGCCCATCGAAAACGGTGCTCAATAGACCAGGCCCCAAAGCGACGGACAACATGTCACCACTTTGGATGACCTTGTCGCCGATCCGGACACCGGCGGTATTTTCAAACACCTGCGCTTCGGCAGATTTGCCGCGCACGCGCAGAACTTCAGCCTTCAGATATTCCCGCGCTTTGCCTTCCCGCTCCGGCCCATGCGGGATGATGTAGACCACCTCATTCTTGATGAGCGGTGCATCCCCGATCGGTGCCAGCGTCACAAGGTCGTCCTGAACGGCGATGATTTCCGCGGTTGGCTCGGGAAGCTGTACATGGCTGGTCATGAAGGAACTCCCTCAAGGGATGAAGAGATCTCTGTGAAAATACCGTCTGCAACGGCATCTGATGTTTCGCCGGTTTCTGGAGATAGCGCAGCAGCTACAAGTTTCTCGAGCCGGTCCCGGGCGTCACTTGCATTGTATTCAGACCAGCGCTGCACGATCACCCAGCGCAGGACGTAGATACAGACCGCTTCAAAATCGAACTCATGCACGGTCTCATAATGGGCGAGTTGCCGGAAAACTTCGGTTAGAACCAGACGTTCCATGGCGATGTGATCTTCCGCCTGCATCAACCGGTGCGCTTCGCCAATCCAGGGCATGAAATGCCCAAGACCAAAGGCTGGATCGGTCCAATTGGACTTGATCGCACCGCACCAGCGGCCGTATCCCCATGCCTCGATATTGCCGGCAGTGTCCTGACCCTCCCGGCGGCGGCGCAGGGCGGCAATCAACGTGCGCGTTTCCATGCGGCTTTGGACGAGATGCTGCAGGTCCGGATACTCCTTCAGCTCGCCTACCACCTCTTTTGCGCGTTTGATCACATCCGCATCGTCGTCATATTTGGCTACACCAGCCCAGGCTGTCACCTCGACAACATCTTTGATCAGCTCACCGTGATCGGGCGTCAGCATGGCAAGGCGTTGGCGCAACCGGTATTGGGATATCGGCACGTCTTTGCGCGAAAAGAGCTTGCCCAGATGCGGCAAGCTGGCCACCAGGGCAATATACTGGTGTGGATTGGACATGCTTAGCGCAACACCCCTTCCATAATGGCTCTCAGGCGCGGCTGCAGATGCCGTTTCAAAAGGATTGCCACCGCTTCTTCTGTCAGATCGATCGAGACATCCCGGCCGGTCAGTTTGATTTTTATGCCATCAAATCCGGGTGCGGACGAAAACGTCACGCCGTCCCTCAAGACGTCTCCGGCGAGCGCTATGACAAAATGCGTCAAGGTTCCAGGTTCCACCGCTTCAGGAGACTGTTTGAGTTCCTCAAAGGTCACCACTTTTTCCGGAAGCACAATTTCCATCGGCTCGGTGTCTTCAACAGACGCACTTTCTTTGGCGTTCGCCGCCATGGCCAGGATGAGCTTTTGCAAAAAAGCTTCATCGGCAAGCGTCGTTGCGACCAGCCGTTTAGCTTCCTGCTGGATCCGTTCGCCAAGTTCATTGCGCATGTTCAAAACGAGATCGCGCGCAGCCACTTTCAAACCGTCTTCGGTCGCTGCTTTTTCCTGCGCGGCCTCAGCACGGGCAGTTGTCAACAGCGCATTGGCTTTTTTCTCTGCGTCGACAATCAGCGCTTCGGCTTTTGCCTTAGCCTTTTCAAGAATGGTGTCCGCTTCGGACTGGCCGGCAGCAACGCCTTCGGTTTTTAACCTGTCGATGAGCGCCTGGACGCCAGCACCAGCAGCGGTTTCCAGATCCCCGGCGGGTTTTGTGTCTGCCATATCCGCCTCCTAACTCGGCATTGAGCCGGCGAGCACCAGGGCAAAAACCAGCGCAAACACGGAAAAGCCTTCCAGAACGGCCGCAGGCGCCAAGGAAATACCGAAGATTTCCGGCTTGGCCTTGGACGCGTGGATCGCCGACGCCAGCACTTCTCCTTGACGGATGCCGGTGAACAGCATGGTGAAGCCCGATAGGACACCAATGCCGAACATGGCGGCGCCATTGGCCGCATCAACAGTTGCCGCCTGAAGCGAGAACATGATCACGATGCCGTAGATCACCTGGGATGACGGCATCAAGGAGACACCGATGAACCGGCCATAGCCGCCATCGCTGTCGAGCATCGCTCCGATCGCCGCGCTGCCGCCAAGGGCGCAGCCCCAGGCACTGCCGATCGCACCCAGAGCCACCGGCGCATAAAGCCCAAACCAACCGAGCGCCACAACGAATTCGTTCACAGGCGTGTCTCCTCTTTTTTGAATGGACGGAAGGGTGTGCCCTCGTCTTTCAAACCCCAATTGAAAAATTCAATGACATTCAGGCGCAGGCCATGGACACAGCCTGCGATTAAACCAAGTCCGATGTTGATGGCGTGGCCGATCACCAGCACAAAAATGGCAATCAGCAGGCCAATGCCCGGAACCGAGTCATTCAGTTGGCTGGACAGATTGTTGATGGTTTCAGCCAAAGAAGCGGCAGCCAGCCCGAGGGCGAACAGACGCATGTAGCTGAGGACATCGGAGAAGATGTTGACGACCCGGAAGAGGGACGCCAATCCGTCAAACACGCGCAACCCGCCGGAAGACAGCGAATCCACTTTGCGATCGCTGCCGAAGAATCCGACGGTCAAAAGTCCTAAAATGACGGCTCCCGGGCCAAGAGTGGCAAAAACTGTTCCCTGACCTAGGAATGTCGCTAGCCCGCCCAGCGCCACAAGGCACCAGCCGAGCGGCTGCATACGTCCCGCCATACCCGCTTCATTGAAACTGCGCATCACATTGGCCAGCACGATGTGAACCACGCCAATGGTCAACGTCAGTTTCATCATCGTGTCGACGTCTTTGAGGTTCATGAATTTCAGCTTGGCGAGAAAGGTGCCTTCCGGAGGAACCAGCCCGAAATAACTGCCTGTTGCCACACCAAAAGCTGTGACAGATGCCATCAGCCACATGGACATGCGCAGCAAACGCCGGCTTTGGGCAGATCCTTCAAACCGTTTTCGGTAAAGGTACAAGACAGCGAGCAACAACAGACCGTAACCGGCATCGGTCATGATCATTCCGAAGAAGATCACAAAGGAGATATAGACGATGACCGACGGATCCCAATCCCGGTACCCGGGCGTCTGGTAGAACTCGACCAGATCCTCACCGGCTGCAAGACCGGGTCTATTTTCCAAAAGGGTTGGCGGTTTATCGTCTTCGGAAACTTCGTCAAAAACAGCAGCCACACCCAATTCAACAGCCAGATTTTCGATCTCAGGGACCTGATTCTCACGGGCCCAGGCCTGAAGGACAAACACACGGCCAATATCACCAGTTTCCAGACCGGCGCGCCGGCGGGCAGCCTGATCGCGGGCAGATGCCAGATTGCGTGCCAAAAGGTACCGCCACTTGGTCAAAACCTGACGGCGCAGCTGCAGGCCTTCCAGCTCGATTGCTGCTTCCTCGAGCTTGCGCTTGAGGGTGGACAACGAAACAGCGCCGACGTGTATGCGCGGCACAGGCATCGCGCTGGCATCCGGCTCTTCTCGTGCCAGCAGCACCACATAAGCGCGATAAGCGTCTCGGTGCACGATCTGCAGGGTTTTATCGCTAAGGTCTATGTCACGCAGTTTTCCCGTCGGAACCACATAGAACCAGAGCCGGTTGCCTTTCAGCTCCTCAAGGTCGCTGAAACTGAATTCCCCCCACGGCTCGACGTCATGAACTCTCTTTTTGAGTTTCGCGAGCCGGTCTTCGCACGCCTTGATCGCCTGCCGGTTTTGAACCGATTGCGTCACAATCTCATTGAGATCGAAGCCTTCCGGATCCGTGACTTGTAATCGCTGCACGGGAGCATCCACCAGCCAGCGCAAAGCTTCAACCGCTTCCCGGCCTGTTCCGGGTGGAACGGCCTCCAGTTCCTTTTGTGCATCGCTCAACGGGATGAGATGAAGCGCACCGAAAGCTTGTGTGGCTTCCAGAACTTCATCCTTGTCTTCCAGAACACCAACAAGGCTGACTTTGGTGAGGGGGACAATACTCATAGGTCGGCCATCCCCTCCACCGCGCTGCGGGCTGCGGTTTTGCGTTTGGAGATTTTAGCCCGGACCACAGCATCGCGTTCCGCATCGGCGAGTGCCATCCGGATTTTTTTGATGTTTTGTTCTGCCTGCGGGATCAGCACCTTTTCAAACAGATTAACCCGGCGCGATATCACCGCCTCGGCTTCAATCAGCTTGGCGATCCGTTCCCGCGCGACTTCGCGTTCCAAATTGAGCCGCAACAACTCTTTGAGGCCGTTAACGGCTGGATCGACCCAATGCGGCCGTGCCAGACGCGAATAGGGTTTCACCTCAACATCAATGGATTCGAGCGTTGGAAGCCGGGTTCCAGAGAGGTTCTGTTCGCCGCGTTCCACAGACTTCAGGGTCACCAAGCCTTCGACCGGAACCTGTGTATTGGCGAGCATCGGCAGGGACTTGGCGATTTCATCGAAGCGGCGGTCGTATTCCCGATCGAGCCGAACAGCCGCTTCTTTGGCTTTCGCCCGCTCGGCCATGATCTGCAAACGCTTCAGCTCAAGAGACGGCAAAAAACGTTTGTATTCAGAAAGATGTGCGCTCTCCCTGGCCAGGGACGATTTGTTGAGCGCCAGCTTTGCCATCAGGCTGCCTCCCCATCCGCATCATTTTTTGACGTGGCCGGAACGGTTTTTTCTCCAGGGTAATACTTGTCGATCAGGGCTTGCTTCATCAAAAGCTGTTCGGGCAGGAAACATTCAGCCAGCGTCTGCCAACACAAATCCAGGGCTTCTTCGAGTGGCTTGGACACCTCGATATCCATAAACCGTTCGCGGAAAAGCGCACCGAACTTCAGAAGCTGATGGTCGTAATCTGAGAGTTCAAACGCCATCGACTGCTTTTGTTCGGCGTCCCTGGCGCCAGAATAAAACCGGATCATGGTGTTCATGATCTGGTTGTGATCTTCACGCGTCACCTTGCCGATGACATGTTGTTTCAGGCGAGACAGAGAACCAAACGGGTCAAGCACACCGCTGTGCAGATAAAACTGACCCTCGGTGATGTAACCGGTGTTATCAGGTACTGGATGGGTGACATCGTTACCGGGCATTGTGGTGACGGTGAGGATAGTCACCGAGCCGGATCCCTTGAAATCGCAGGCTTTTTCATACCGGCGCGCCAGCTGGGAATAGAGATCTCCTGGATACCCGCGGTTTGCGGGAACCCGTTCCATGGCGATGGAAACTTCCTTCATGGCGTCCGCAAAGGCGGTCATGTCAGTCAATAGGACCAGGACCCGCTTACCTTCTTCAACCGCAAACTTTTCAGCCACGGCCAGCGCCATGTCGGGAACTTGCAAACGTTCGACTACCGGATCGGACGCCTGGTTGATGAACATCACTGTGCGCGGAAAGACGCCGGCATCCTCGAACTGTTTGCGGAAGAACGCATAGTCATCAAAGATCAGGCCCAAGCCACCAAAGACCACGATGTCTGCATCTGCCTGAATGCCAATGCGGGCCAGGAACGCGTTGTAGGGTTCTCCCGAGACCGAAAAGATCGGGATCTTCTGGCTTTCCACCAAACAGTTGAAGATGTCAATCATCGGAACATCGGTGCGGATCATGCGTGACGCGAGCACCCGCTTCATCGGATTGGCCGATGGCCCGCCAATCGGCACCGTCGGGTCGGTCGACAGGTCCGGTCCCTGATCGATCGGATGCCCGGCACCGTCAAAAACCCGGCCGAGAATATTGTCGGAGTAGGTAACCTTCGCTGCTTCCCCTAAAAACCGGACGGACGCGTTGTTGGCCAATCCCTTCGTTCCGGAATTCACCTGCAACGACACCATGTCTTGGTCGATATTGATGACCTGGGCGAGGGACGTCGTGCCATCACCGGCTTCCACAATAGCCAAGTCACCAAGGCAGGGGCGGCCTTCGGCCTCACTTTTTGTGGAGGACACCCTGATGCGGATGATATCTCCAACGATGTCAACGATCCGGGTATGTGAGACAAGCATGCGTACCCTCGCGTTTTATGGCCAACTGGACATCCCAGCTGTTAAACATAATCTGAACCACGCACGGCACTTTTCGCAAGGTTAATTATCTATAGCGAGTTTCAACCCGCGAAAGTTGGGGTGGGGATCGATCAAATGATGTTTCAACTTCATCTCAGTTAAGAGCAGCGTCCGTTACGCTGGTATGACACTGATCAAACCGCGTTCTGTTTTTTGAAAAACGGGATGTTGGCCAGACTGCTGGCCGCTTTAGCGCCTGGCCACAAGCTGGCGAAACCGTCCCAGCTAAGCAAAGCGATGAACGCGATTTTTCTAACAGCGGCAGCAGAGATGATTTAAAGAGGACCTATAGATCCATTCAGGCTGACACCAACCGGGCAATAACCTTCCTATGGACACGGGCACTCCACACAGCGCAGCGGCAAATAGTTTTCAGGTGATGGCGGACCGGCCGGCTCCCATCGTGTCTTTAAAAGAGATTTCCAAGTCTTTTGAGAATGGCACCACGGCCTTGAACGATTTCTCACTCGATATCTGCAAGGGAGAATTTGTATCTCTGCTCGGTCCATCCGGATGCGGGAAATCTACCGCTTTGAGGATCATCACCGGGCTTACAGCCCCCTCGTCGGGAAAAGTGACCTGGCCGCTTGAAGCACCACAAGAAACCGATCACGAGCTGAGTTTTGTGTTTCAAGAACCCACCCTGATGCCCTGGTCGACGGTCTTCGGTAATGTCTATTTGCCGCTGCGCCTCAAGGGACTTTCAAAAAAGGCAGCGCGCGGTGATGTTATGGACGCTTTGAAGATGGTGGGCCTTGCGGAAGCGGCCGACAGCTATCCAAGGGAACTCTCCGGCGGCATGAAGATGCGCGTTTCCATCGCCCGGGCGCTGGTGACCAAACCCAAAATTCTCTTGATGGACGAACCCTTTGCCGCGCTGGATGAAATCACCCGTTTCAAGCTCAACAATGATCTTTTAGAGCTTTGGCAGTCCTTTGGCCTGACCGTTGTGTTCGTGACGCATTCAGTGTTTGAATCCGTCTATCTCTCCAACCGGATCGTCGTCATGGCAGCCCGGCCCGGCCGGATTTTTAGTGACCTCAACATCCACGCGCCCTACCCACGCGATGAAGCGTTTCGGACTTCAACGGCCTATGCCGGGTTTTGCCGGGAGATCTCCGAAACACTGCACAGCGCAATGACTGCGTCCGAAACCTAACGTTGCCGTTTAGGCAACCGGTCGTTTGCGCAGCAAATAGCGGTGTTCGCCGGAAAGCACTGTTACCCCCTCCTGATTGCGCACGGTCGCGGCCATGACGACAACACCGGTGGTGTTTTGTTCAATCAGGTCGGAAATCACCAGATCCGAATAAAGCGTGTCATCCACATAGACAGGTTTTAAGAACTTGCACTCCAGCCCAATAAATCCAATGAGGGCATCGGCGACTTCTTCTGGAAAGGTCCCGGCACCCGCAGCCGACTGGATCAAAACCTGCATGCCATGCGCGAGCATGTCTTTGTGGCCAATCGATTGGCAATATGGCCGGTCATAGTGGATCGGGTCATTATCGCCTGACGCGAGTTGAAAAGCTGCAAACAGGGCATCAGTCTGGGTCCTTGAGGGCAGCGCATAACGCCGGCCAACCTCAAGATCTTCAAAATAGAGCGACGGTCCTGGCCGATGGTCCGCCGGTGTCCAGTCCGAGCCCGTCATTTGAGCTGCCATGGCATGTTCCTTCCAATCTTTTTGCTTTGAATTCATTGTGTTTCACCAATCTGGTCCCGCTCTGTCCAGCGCCCTACTGACAAGGGTTTGATGCACCAGAACAGCGTGATGCCGATAAGAGAGGTAGCGATGGAGAGTGCAAACCCTGCTCCGTAATCACCTGTATGATCGTAAAGCACACCAGAGAGCCAGCCGCCGAAGGCGCCTCCGAGACCAAGACCAATGGTGGTGGCGCCATAAATGGCAGCGACATTTTCTGGATAAAGCCTTGCAACCAGAGCAGATACTGCCGGACCACGAGAGCCCATCGCCGCACCGAAGACCACAACGAACCCAACTAGGGTAACGAGGCTGCGTTCTTCCTGAAGATGCCACAACATGGCAACGCCCAGCGCAGACAAGATGTAGCCGACGGTCACCGAATTTCGCTGGCCGAACCGGTCGCTGGCCCAGCCAAAACTGACCAGCCCGACCACCGACATCGCCCCCACAGCCCCATAGGCTGAGGCAGCCACAATCGGGCTAAAGCCCACGGCAACAAAATAGGCAACGGCCTGAAGCATCACAGACCAAACCGTGACTGAAGCCAAAAACAAGGTGGCAAACAAGCCCCAGAATGCGGGATGGCGAAGAATAGCTGGACTCAAACCGAAACTACGGGGTGTCTTGCGGCTTTGGATATGATCGGCACCTGTTCCCATGGCCCGCCAGGGCAGCAGCCAGATCACCGGAACCATGGCAAGACTTGCATATCCCAAGACGCCATAGGCCGTGCGCCAATCCGTTGCTTCGATGAGGATTTGAGTAAGCGGGACAATGACCACCATGCCGGCTGGAATGCCGGTGTAGGCGAGCGCGTTGGCGAGAGTGATCCGGCGCTCAAACCAGCGGCTGACAAGGCCGGAGGCCACCGTCATGCCGGTGGCCGAAATACCGATCCCGGTCATAATGCCGAGCCCTAGGATTGCCTGCCAAAGCGCCTCCATGAAACTTGCCAGCAGAAACCCTGCCCCGAACAGACAGACGCCAGCGGTATAGACCGGTCGTGGACCGAACCGGTCGAAGATCATGCCTATTAGAGGGGCGGAAAGGCCGATGGTTGCCATGTAGGCGAAATAGATCGTGCCATAGGTGCTGCGGCTCCAGCCGAGGTCACTCGTCACGGGCAGAAGAAACACTGCAAACGTCTCGCTGACGCCCCGGGAAAAGAAATTCATCGCTGCGCAAAAAACCAGAACCGCGATGGCGGCTCTGGTCATTTCACGTGTGTGCGGCACTGACCGCTGTAACATATAGATCCAGTCTCCTCAGATCAGTTCATCATGCTGGGCAGCCACGTGATGATCTGCGGGAAGGCAATCAGGCCCGCGATGGTCAGAACATCAGCAATGAAAAACAGAAAAATACCGCGGAAAACGTCGGACAAGGCAATGTCCGGCCGTACCCCGTTGACGACAAAACAATTGATCCCAATGGGTGGCGTGATCAGACAAACCTCGGCCATCTTCACGACGATGATGCCGAACCAGATGCTGGCCTGGGTTCCGGTCATGCCAAAGGCGCTGTCAGCAGCACTCACATCCGGACCGCCATTCAGCGCGATCACCGCAGGATAGACAACCGGCAAGGTCAGGAGCAAAAGCCCGATTGCGTCCATAAACATGCCGAGCACCACATAGCCCATGAGAATAGCGGCAAGAATCAAATAGGGATCGGCATTCCAGGACAAAATCCAGTTGGCGAAGGTTTCCGGAAGACCGGAAAAGCCAAGAAAACGGCCGAAGATCAACACGCCCCAGATCAACGAGAAGATCATCACCACCAATTTGGAGGTTTCCATCAGCGCGGCTTTGAGGCTTGGCCAGCGCATGCCGTTGATCCAGGCCATGACAAGCACGATGAACGCGCCCAGCGCACCGGCCTCCGTTGGCGCAGCCCAGCCGGTGTAGATCGCGCTGATAATGATCACCACAACGGCGGCAATTGGCAGGACACCAGGCAAAGACCGGAATCGTTCCGACCAGCTTATCCCGCGGACGGGTGGACCGGCTTCGGGCCGGAATTTGGCCCATAAAACAATGATCGCCGCATAGATCGCCGCCGAGAAGAGACCGGGTAGGAACCCTGCGAGCAACAGAGCCCCAACTGACTCTTCTACGATGATAGCGTAGATAACCAGGATCGCTGATGGCGGGATCAGCGAGGCCAGGGTGCCACCCGCAGCCACCACACCAGCGGCCAGCTTCCGGTCGTAACCCTCTTTCAGCATTTCCGGGATGGCGACCCGGGAAAAGACTGCGGTGGTGGCCACTGAAGCGCCGGAAACCGCCGCAAACCCAGCAGTTGCAAAGACGGTGGCAACGGCCAGGCCGCCCGGCAACCAACCGATCCAGGCCCTAGCCGCCGCAAAGAGCTGGGAGGTCATCCCGGCGTGAAACGCCAGATAGCCAATCAAGATAAAAACCGGAATGAGCCCCAGCACAAAGCTGACCGACTTGGAATGGGGAATGGAGCCGATGCTGCCGGCTGCCGCGGTCCAGCCAATGAGTTCAACAAGGCCAATCAACCCAACGAGTCCGGCGGCGAACACCACCCGGACGCCCATTACAACAAAGACCAGCAAAAGCCCCATGCAAATCACCCCGACGAGCGCCGGATTGCTGTAGCCAATGCCAAAGAAAACAGCAGGAGCCCCGCTGGTCAGGGTTTCAAAGAAGCTCATTTCCCGCCTCCCGCGCTGGAGGCTTCGTCTTCGGCATGTTCGGCCGCCGATTTGATGATCGGTACGGCCACAGGATCCGCTTTTGGCCAAAGGAACAGCCTGAGAAATCCAATGAGCTGCAACGTCAGGCGCACAAACCAAATGGAAAAAGCGAAGGGGACCAGGAATTTAGAGGGCCAAGTCGGAATACCGTAATCATAGGTCGTGTCGCCGACCTCCCAAGCGTCATAAAAGAAGTTCCAGCTGTAGCGGATCAGAACGGCAATCAGCAGCATGGCCAACAGTGTTCCGATGGCCTCAAGAAGCCAGCGCAACCGGCCATGAGTTGCCCCAATGATCATGTCCATCCGGATGTGGGCGCCATACCGCTGGGCGTAGGCCACGCCCAGAAACGCAAAAACTGCGATTGCTTGTTCGGAAGCTTCCAGAAATCCAGGAATCGGATAACCGGCAAGGCGGCAAAAGATTTGGCATGTGGTCACCAGCATCACAACGAAGATCGTCAAGGCGGCGAAGATGTTGAGCGCATCTTCCACGGCGCCCAAACCGCGATTTAGATTGAAGAGAATGGCGCCGTCGCCGTGTGGTCCGGTCATATCGGGTGTCAGTTCCGTATTTTTCTTAAATAGAGGCGCAGCTAGAAGCGGACCTGAAAGTGTCGGCTGTGTTTATCAGAAACGAACTGCAGTTTGAAAAAGGCACCAGCTTTGCTGGTGCCTTACGAGCTAATCAGCTGCCGCTGCCAGCCGACATAACGGTGTCAAGCACACCTTGGGCGTCAAATTTTTCCTGATTGTCAGCCACCCACTGGCGCCAGATCGGCTCACCGGCAACCTTCTGGAATTCCTCCCGGGTTGCCGCGTCGTAGGTGACTTCAGTCAGCGCCTCGCGGAAGATCGGCAGATATTTTTCATCCGCTTTGCCATAGGCCGTGCGGTAAACGTTATCGACTTCCGGCAGGAGGGTCTGCAGAAGGTCCTTATATTGCTGCGGCAATTTTTCGTGGGCGGTTTTGTTCAAGACGATCGGGCAATCCGCCGTTCCCGGTTGGAGATTGCCGGTAAACCATTTTGCCACTTCCTGAAGCTTGTAAGCGCCGTGGGCGTAGGTGAAGGGGAAGGAAACCGCATCCGCGATACCCCGCTGCAGGGCCGTATAAACTTCGGTTGCGGGCATGGACTGGCGCACTGCGCCTAGTTTTTCCATTGCCAAGCCAACACCGCCACCGGCACGGACACGCAGACCGTTCCAGTCATCCAGCTTCTGCGGCGGTTCACCGGTCCCCATGAACTCATATTGAGGCAGATGGGTTGAAGTGTAGGTGATCGCGTTCCAGCGCTCCAGATCCGCGACAACGGCGGGATGATCGTAGAGCGCCCCGCGAACGGCAATCGAGGTATCAAAATTCTTAATCGGCAGGAACGGCAGGCTCATCACCATCAGCGCTGGTGTCTTGGCCGGATGATAGAAGTTGCAGACGATCGCCGCTTCAAAGGCATTGACCTTCATGCCATCTAGATTTTCTTTCGCCTTGGAGAGCTGGTTTCCATAAAAGATCTTCAGCTGGAACTTGCCGTCAGTTTCCTCCGCGAGCCGGGCGGCCAGATGTTCAGGGCCCGCCGTCAGAGCGCGGGATTTCCCCCAGACGGAGAATTTCCAGAAAACCGAGGGTCCCTCAACGTTTGCCGCCAAACCAGGTTGCGCCAACAATCCAGACAATAAACCTGCGGCGACAGCGCTGCACACGGCGTGTTTGATACGCTTCATTTTACTTCCTCCCAAGTGATGACCGCCGGTCTACCGGCACGCGGGCTCTAAGCCCTTTCCGTCTCCGTCCGCTTCATCATCCCGCTGGCTCGATCTCCAGAACCGGTGACTTCACATTCGACTTTGTTCTTATTTATGGACTAAATGATCATATATCGAGACATATGTCCAGCGGTCACAACATTTCCTTGACGCTGTGACACATGACACTCCAACGGAAGCGCGGTTAAGCAGGCTAATTTCCAATTAGATAGCTGCGCTGAAACCTCTCCCTACTGGAGGGCAAGTAGAGATTGTTTCTGAGTGGTGATGTATTGATGAAAGCGGTCATCCGGAGGCGCAATCGCCACAGTGAGCTAATGACCGAAGCAATTGGCAAGATCTTGACCGGACAACCGTGGCCGCCGTCTCGAAAAATCAGATAAAAGGGGTCGCCTGAATTCAGATCACGACGTTGCTGCAAGCTGCTCCATGGTGGCAGAAGCGCCAATAATCCCGGCTTCTTCGGTCAGCCTTTGCATTGTTTCAGCTACATCGGCGCACTTGTCTTCCAGACGGAACTGGGGTCCGGCAACGACGATCGCAAAACGGCGTTCATCCGCCACCACCGGAATGGCAATCGCGGCAAGATCCGCGCTGTATTCACGAATACTCTGATACCAGCCGCGTTTCTGGGAAGCGGCAAGAACGGCTTCAACATCTTCCGCATTCATCAAAGCATTTGTACCATAGGGCTCAAAGGTGATCTTGCTCAGCAGATTAGCCCGCTCGGTCGGTGTATAGAGCGACAGCAAGGCCCGCCCGGAAGCGCCCGCATGGATCGGGATCCGCATACCCACATGAGCTGCATAGCGAATAGGCGATGTGGACTCGATCACATCGAGATAGACTGAAAATCGGCCCGCAGGTGCGGCGACAATGGCTGTTTCACCGGTTTCAGCCGCCAGTTTTTCCAAAAGCGCCGACAAGCGTTCATTCAAAGGATCCGCGGACACAATCGATTCCGACACGCTGGCCAGCCGCGGTGTTGGATAATATCCCCCGCGCCGCGCTGGCTCATACATGTAACCGCGTTCCACCAGCGTGTTCAAAATATTGTAGGCACTCGAACGCGGCCAGCCAAAGTGATGCTGGATTTCCGCCAGGCTTGCCGGTTTTTTGAGGCGGGCAAAATATTCGATCAGGTCGAGAGCGTTCTGTATCTGCTTAACGGCCATGGGGCACAGTCTTTTGTTGTGAGGCCTTGATTCCGGTGCGGTAAGGCGCAGCCGGATCGCCGGTTGGAATCGTCATCACATTTTCCGTTCTTCTATCCCGCTTTGACAGGAAACGCGAGCAATCTTGCATGAGCGGCTTGACATTGTTTCAATATATGGACTTATTATTCATATTTGTGGACATAAGCCAAGGTTTTTCACATGGGCCCTTTGAAAGGCATACGTGTCGTCGACATGTCGGCAGTGCTCGCCGGACCGGTTGCCACCCAGATGCTGGGTGACTTCGGTGCGGACGTCATCAAGATAGAACCGCCTCAGGGAGATCTGTTGCGTCAGGTCGGGCCAATGCGGTCAACGGCGATGGGCCCGCTTTACATGAACGCCAACTACAACAAGCGGTCAGTGTGCCTGGATCTGAAATCGGTCGACGGGCGTGAGGTTCTGATCGACTTGATCCGCTCCGCCGATATTTTTGTAACCAACAGCCGTCCCAAAGCCATGATGCGCCTTGGCCTCTCCTATGACACCGTTCAGGCCATCAAACCGAACATCATTTACACCGCCCTGCTCGGGTTCGGCGAAACCGGACGGTATGCCGGAAAACCAGCTTATGACGACCTCATTCAAGGCGCAGTCGGGCTGCCCTATTTACAATCCAAAGCAAGCGGTGGTGTGCCGCGCTATTTTCCCAATGCAATTGCAGACCGTGCTTTCGGATTGACCGCCGCAAACGCGATCCTCGCCGCCCTTGTTCACCGCGAACGCACAGGGGAAGGCCAGCAAATCGACATTCCAATGTTCGAGACGGTCGCGCAATTTGTCCTCGGCGATCATCTCGGTGGCCTGTCTTTCGATCCTCCCCTTGATGAAGGCGGCTATCACCGCCTGACCTCCAAGGCCCGCCGTCCCTTCCGCACAAAAGACGGTTACATCTGCCTGCTGCTCTATTCGGATGCCCAATGGAGCAAATTCCTGGAAGTCACAAACCGCCCGACGCGCCTTGCCGGAGACAACCGGTTTTCCAGTTTCGCTGGACGGCAGGAGCACTTTGAAGATTTGTGCCGCGCCATTGGCGACGTCATCAAGATGCGAACCAGCGCCGAGTGGCTGGCCCTCCTCGATAAGGCCGACATTCCAGTAATGCCAATGCATTCACTCGAAACACTTCTGGAGGATCCTCATCTTCAAGATGTTGGTTTTTTTGAAACCTATGACCATCCGAGCGAAGGCCGCATGCGGCGGACCAAGGTGCCGGTCTCCTGGTCACAAACCCCGTCAGAAAACCACCAGCCACCACCCGTTATTGGAGAACACACCGTTGAAGTTCTGAAAGAAACAGGGCTCAGCGACGACACCATCTACGAACTGCTGCAGTCGGGGGCCGCATCGGCGCCTGCGCTTGAACCAATCCCTGCTTGAGGTCAATCATGGACATCCAACTCTCGCCCGACCGCACAGCAATCCAAAGTGCCATTGCCAGCCTGTGCAGCCAGTTCAACGATGCTTATTGGTTGGAGAAGGACAAGACGGGAGGGTTCCCGGACGAATTTTTCCAGGCACTGGCCCAAGCCGGCTGGCTCGGCATCTGCATTCCTGAAGCCTACGGCGGAACCGGTCTCGGTATCACCGAAGCCGCCATCATGATGCGCACGATTGCCGAATCCGGGGCCGGGCTTTCCGGCGCGTCCGCCGTCCATATGAACATCTTCGGCCTGTCGCCTGTGGTCGTCTTTGGCACCGATGAACAAAAAAAGCGCATGCTGCCGCCGGTGGTTCAGGGGCGCGAACGCACTTGTTTTGCCGTGACTGAACCGAATACCGGACTGAACACCACGCACCTAAAAACAGCGGCCAAACGTCAGGGGGACCGCTACCTGGTCAACGGCCAGAAGGTCTGGATTTCAACGGCTCAAGTGGCGGAAAAAATTCTGTTGCTCGCCCGGACCACACCACTGGAAGAGGTGACCAAGCCGACCCAGGGTCTCAGCCTGTTTTACACAGACTTCAACCGTGACCAGATCACGGTGCGCGAGATCGACAAGATGGGCCGAAAAACGGTCGATTGTAACGAACTCTTCTTCGAAGACTTCGAAATCCCGGCAGACAATCTGATTGGGGAAGAAGGCGAAGGGTTCAAGGCCATCCTGCACGGGATGAACCCGGAACGGATCCTGATCGGCTCCGAGGCCATCGGCCTTGGCCATGCAGCACTGCGCAAGGCCTGCGGTTATGCCAAGGAACGTGTCGTATTCGACCGGCCCATCGGCCAGAACCAGGGCATCCAGCATCCTTTGGCACGCAATTGGATGATGCTGGAATCGGCCTGGCTGATGGCCCTGGAAGCAGCCCGTCAATATGACACAGGTCTCCCCTGTGGCCCGGCAGCCAACGCCACCAAATATCTTGGCTCTGAGGCGGGATTTGAAGCCTGCCAGCAAGCGGTCATGACCCATGGCGGTTTTGGCTATGCCCGCGAATATCATGTCGAGCGTTACATGCGTGAAGCCATGATCCCGCGCCTCGCCCCGGTCAGCCAGCAACTCATCCTTTGCCACATCGCTGAACGGGTTCTTGGGCTGCCCAAGTCCTATTGAGCACCCGTGAATTTTGTCTCTTTTGATTGGAACTCTTCCCATGAACATTCATACCGGCCAGCCCACCCAATTGCCGCTGTCAGACCTCGCAGAACTGGTCGCGCCGGATTGCCATGGGGCAAATTTCTTTGACACCGACACCAGCCTCAAGGGACTTCTAGCCCTCTACCTTCCTGATGACTTACGGGTGCATCTCTGGCCTCATTTGCAGGAGTTTGGTGCGCTGGTTGGCGATGAAATCGACACGCTCTCTAGGATTGCCGACCGGCATGTGCCGGTCCTTCACCACCGGGATCCGCGCGGGCGCTTTGAAGACTGGATCGAGTTTCACCCGGCCTACAAGCGCATGGAACAGATCACGTTCGGCGATTTCGCCATGGCCGGAATGACCGGAAAACCCGGCGTCTTCGGTTGGCCAGAACCGATGCCGCACACTGTCAAGTTCCTGTTCCAATATTTGTTGGGGCAATCGGAGTTTGGTCAGCTGTGTCCGATTTCCATGACCGAAACCACCGCCGCCATGATCCGGAAATTCGGTGACGAGGCTCTCATAAAGCGGTTTTTTGACCGGTTGATCAGCCAAGACCCAAAGACCCGTATGGCTGGCGGGCAATTCATGACCGAGCGCCACGGCGGATCGGACGTATCCCAGCTCGCCGTCGATGCCCGCCATGAAGACGGCACCTGGCGGCTCTACGGCGAAAAATGGTTCTGTTCGGCAGCCGATGCGGATGTGGTTCTGGTCTTGGCCCGGCCCGAAGGGGCTCCTGCCGGAAACAAGGGCCTTGCCGTTTTCGCCCTGCCTAAAAGAATGGACGACGGCAGCCGAAACTCTTACCGGATCGTGCGTCTGAAAGATAAACTCGGCACGCTCTCCATGGCGTCTGGCGAAGTCGTTTTCGAAGGGGCCATCGCCTACCCGCTCGGCGATGTCGGGGCCAAGGAAAATCCCGGCCTGAAAATGATGATGAACCAGGTGTCGCTGTCACGCCTGTCTCATGGTGCCCGGGCGGCCTCCATGATGCGCCGCTGCCTCAATGAGGCGTTGACCGTCGCCAAGAGCCGGACAGCATTTCGCGAAAAAATCATCGACAAACCGCTGTTGCGCCGCCAGCTGATGAAGCTCATGATCCCAACAGAACAAGCGCTGTCGATGACGCTTTATCTCGGTACGGTTCTGACAGCGGCTGGCAAGGGAGACAAACAGGCAGAACGGGTCGCCCGGATCCTGACCCCAGCGCACAAATACCGGACGGCCCGTGACAATATCCGGGTCGCGACCGGCGCCATGGAAGTGCGGGGCGGCAACGGCTACATCGAAGATTTCGTGAACGCCCGCCTGGTGCGCGACGCACACGTTGGCCTCCTCTGGGAGGGTACATCCAATATCAACGCCCTCGACATCACCACCCGTGCGATCGCAAAAGCCGAAGTCCATTTAGACCTGAAATCCGTCCTGCAGAAAATGATGGATGAGTGCGATGCACTGCCGGAAACCTTCGGCAAGACACTTCGCGACACACTCACCCGTTCTCTTGATATGGCAGAGACAATCGCCCGGAGCGGTGATGAAACATTAGCTCGCAAAGCCGCGAGTGCTGTCTATCACTCTGCAACCGCCGTTTTGCTTGCCTGCGAGGGCGCCAAACTCGGCGCTACTGGCGGGGATGCCCGCCGCCTGTTGATGGCCCGCATGGTGATCGACCATCGCCTGGCGCCGCAAGACCCACTGTCCATCGGTGACAGCGCCTTTGAAACAGCCGCAACCGATTGCCTTTTAAACGACGACGCCGTGCCGCTCGAACGCGCTTCCGACGTTCTCAATCTCTGACGACTTGCTCCGTTTTCCGGTTTCATTCGAACCGGCCAAGATCCGATAGGAAGGATTCAAACATGAATATTCAACCACAACATCACACCTTGCCGACTGCCGAACTTGCCAATCTTGTTGCTCCAGACTGCCATGGCCTCAACTTCTATGATCTCGACAAGGGCCTCCAGGACCTGTTGACGCTCTATTTGCCGGATGATCTGCGGCAGCACCTGCAGCCGCACCTGGAAAAGTTCGGCGCATTGGTCGGTGATGAGGTCGACGATTGGTCGCGTATGGCCGACAAACACCAGCCGGTCCTGCATCATCGGGACCCGCGCGGCCGCTTTGAAGACTGGATTGAATTCCATCCGGCTTACCGCAACATGGAAGATGTTGCCCTTGGCGATTATGGCCTCGCAGCGATGATCCATAAACCGGGTGTGTTCGGCTGGGACAAACCGATGTCGCACACCGTGAAGTTCATCTTCCAATACATTTTCGGCCAGTCGGAATTTGGTCAGCTCTGCCCAATTTCGGCAACGGAAACCACCGCGACGCTGATTAAGGACTATGGAGACGAGGCTACCAAGGCCCGATTCTATGACCGCTTGATCAGTCAAGACACGAAAACGATGCTCAAGGGTGCTCAGTTTATGACCGAGCGCACCGGCGGATCGGACGTCTCTAATATCCAGCTGGAAGCCCGCTTCGAAGACGGAAACTGGAAGCTCTATGGCGAAAAATGGTTCTGCTCTTGCACTGACGGCGATGTCGCGCTGCTGCTCGCCCGCCCGCAAGGCGCACCGGCAGGCAATAAGGGCCTCGGGCTATTTGCCCTGCCGCGCCGCCTAGATGATGGCAGCCGCAACGATTACCGGATCGTGCGCCTCAAAAACAAACTCGGCAGCCGGTCTATGGCCTCCGGCGAAATTGTCTTCAATGGCGCCGTGGCTTATCCGCTGGGTGAAGTCGGCCCGCACGAAAACCGCGGCCTGAAAATGATGATGGACCAGGTGTCCCTGTCACGCCTGTCTCACGGCTGCCGCGCTGCGGCGATGATGCGCCGATGCCTGAACGAGGCAATGGTGACGGCTCAAAACCGTCACGCTTTTCAGGAAAAAATCATCGATAAACCGCTTCTGCGGCGCCAGCTGATGAAACTGATGCTGCCGACCGAACAGGCTCTTTCGATCACGCTCTATCTCGGCAATCAGATCACGCTGGCGGAAGCGGGTGACGAACGCGCGAAAATGATTACCCGGATCCTAACCCCGGCCCACAAATACCGGACCGCCCGCGACAATGTTCGTGTCGCAACCGGTGCCATGGAGGTGCGTGGCGGCAATGGTTACATCGAGGATTTTGTCAATGCCCGCCTGGTTCGCGATTCCCATCTTGGCGTCCTTTGGGAAGGCACGTCCAACATCAACTCGCTCGACATCACAACGCGTGCGATTGCCAAGGTCGGCGCTCACAAGGATCTGAAAGACGAGCTGATGGATCAGATCGACAACAGTTCCGAAATGCCGGGCCAGTTCAAGGGCGAGCTACGCAGCACCGTTCAGCAGGCGATCGACTTTGCCGAAGACGTGGCCATGAGCGGTAACCAGACCCTGGCCCGAAAGGCCTCGAGCGCGGTCTACAATTCAGCGACAGCCACGCTTTTGGCTACAGAAGGCAGCGCACTTGGCGCGGCGGGCCGCGATGCCCGGCGGTTGTTGCTGGCCCGGATGGTGATCGACTATCGTCTGCGTGCACAAGATCCGCTGAAAGTTGGTGAAACCGGCTTTGAAAAAGCAGCGACGGACCTGCTGTTGTCGGACGCTCCAGTGTCGCTCGACACCGCCACCGACGTGCTGACGCAGTAAGAGTAAACTTGGGCGCAAAGGCAAAGAAGGCACAGCGGTCATCCCCGGCATAGCGAAGCGAAGACCGGGGATCCACTCGTTTGCAGAGCCTTACCGAAACCTACCCAATGGTGCGGCAAACGGAACTGCGCGTAGATCCCCGCTCATGGGCGGGGATGACCTGATGGAAAAGCCTTGCAGGCATCAGACCAACCATCCCAGCTTCTTGGGTTGGCGGCAATTTGTCCGCCGGGCCTTCGAACAGAATAATAAACAACTGGAACAGCACCGCAGATGACATCAACCACACCAAAACCGCTCGACGGCGTCCGGGTCCTTGATCTGACCAGGATCATCTCTGGGCCTTATTGCACGCGGCTGCTTGCAGACTGCGGTGCGGAGGTTTTGAAGATCGAACCGGCCGGCGGTGAACACATGCGGGTCAAAGAACCGCTGCGCGCAGGTAAAAGCACCTATTTCGGTCATTTCAACGCCGGCAAAAAAAGCATTGAGATCGACTTCCGCTCTGAAGAGGATTTGGGTGCCATCCGCAAACTTGCCGCCTCCTGCGATGTCGTGGTGGAAAACTTCCGCCCAGGTGTCGTGCAGGACTTGGGACTGGATTTCCTAACCTTGTCCGCAGGCCGCAAGGATCTCGTCTATTGCTCCATTTCCGGTTTCGGTCAGACCGGGCCGCGTTCGCGCCATCCTGCTTATGCGCCAATCCTGCATGCCCTATCCGGCCACGACCTGGCCGCCATGACCTACGCCGAAGACGTCGGCAAACCGTTCCGCACCGGTATTTGGTATGCCGATCTCATCGGTGGGCTCTTTGCCTTCAGTGCGATCCAGACAGCCCTCATCGGCCAGCTGCGTCATGGAACCGGGCAGTACATCGACGTTGCGTTGATGGACAGCATGATCAACTTGCTGGTTCTGGAAATGCAGGAAGTGCAAACACCAAGTTCCTTCGACCGCTGGCTGGCTACACCGGTCAAGGCGTCAGACGGACATGTCATCGCTGTTCCAATCACCGGCCGCATTTTTGAGCGGCTCGCCGATCTTCTGGATCACCCGGAGTGGAAAGACGATGCCCGCTTCAACACCCAATTGGAACGGGAAAGGAACTGGCCGGTGCTGATGGCGCTGGTGGAAGACTGGACCAAGGTCCGCACCGCCGCCGAGTGCGAAATCGCACTCATGGGGGCAGGTATTCCTTGCGCCCGCTATCAAACCGTGGCCGAGGCGATCAAAGACGAACAAGTCACGGCCCGCGAATTGATGACAGACGTTGGAACCGGCCCAGAAGCCTTCAAGGTTGCCAACCTGCCGTTCCTGTTTGCCGGTGCCCCTCTGCCGGTGGGCTCCCATGTGCCGGCGGTCGGCGAACACACCGGCGCGGTCCTGGACCCGGTCCGCGGCACCGCCGTTCCGGGTGTTACGACCGCAAACGGAGCCAAGGGATCACAAGAGGCCAGCCATGTCTGACACACTTTTGTTCAGTGGTGCGCGAACAAGCAAACGCTCAGAGTGCGAGGCCCGTGCGCTGAAAGCTGCGTCCGGATTGCGCGATTATGGCATTGAGCGCGGCGACCGGATCGCGCTCTTGCTGCGCAACGATGTTGCTTTCTTCGAGGCGACGCGAGCTGCGACTTTACTGGGTGCCAGCCCGGTCGCCGTCAATTGGCACCTGGCGCCGCCGGAAGTGGCGTATGTTTTGGAGGATTCAGGCGCAAAAGTGCTGATTGCTCATACGGATCTGCTGCAGCTTCTGGGCAACGCCATTCCCTCCGGCATCCTCGTCCTGAAAGTTGAAACACCGCCGGAGTTGCTGGCGGCTTATCGGCACCCCCCGGCTGTGCAGGATGCGGCAATTGATGCAGTGGCTTTCGATGACTTCATCGGATCACACCCGCCGCTGACCGAGCCGTGCCGGGATTTCACCGACACGATGACCTACACCTCCGGCACCACGGGCAAACCGAAAGGCGTTTTGAAACTACCGCAAGCTCCGGATCTGGCAAAAGAATTCCTTGCCGTGCGGGATCGGCTCTATGGCATCAAACCGGGCATCCGGGCCCTAATTTGCGGTCCGCTGTATCATGGGGCCCCCAACTCCTTCGGTACGCGCACCTATGCCGTTGCCGACAAGGTTTTCCTGATGCCGCGCTTTGACGCAGAAGACTTTCTGGCGATGGTGGAACAGGAGCAGATCACAACAGTTTTCATGGTGCCGACCATGTTCGCCCGGCTCCTGAAACTGCCGGAGGACATCAGGGACCGCTATGACGTATCCTCCCTGGAGTATATCGTCACAGCGGCTGCGCACTGTCCGCCAGAGGTTAAGGCCGCCATGCAGGCCTGGTTCGGACCGGTCATCTATGAGTTTTATGCCGGCACCGAACAGAACTACGTCACCTACTGCACACCGAAAGACAGCTTGCGGAAACCGGGCACGGTTGGCCGGGCACTCGCCGGTGTAACCATGCGGATCGTCGATGAGAATCGTCAGGACCTGCCCGTTGGGACGCCCGGTGAAATCGTGTCACGGCTCGAGACCGCACCGGAGTTCACCTATGCCAACAATCCGGCGGCTCGCCAGGACCTCGATGTCGACGGCCTGATCGCCACCGGTGATATCGGTTATCTAGATGAAGACGGGTATCTGTTTTTGTGCGACCGGGCCAAGGACATGGTGATCTCTGGCGGCGTCAATATCTATCCGGCCGAGATCGAAGCGGAGCTGCATGCCATGCCGGGCGTTGCCGATTGCGCGATCTTCGGTGTACCCGATCCCGACTATGGCGAAGCGTTAATGGCGGTTGTCCACCCGGCAGGAGAAGGCACGCTCACCGCAGAGCAGGTCATGACTTACCTGAAAGAACGGCTGGCTGGGTTCAAAGTGCCACGGCGCATTGAGTTCAGAAGCGATCTGCCCCGCGATGATTCCGGCAAGATCTACAAACGCAAACTCCGCGATCCCTACTGGGCCGCGGAACAGGCCGCCCCGGCAAAAGCAGCCAGCTGACCTTTTCTATTTAACAAACGCGAAGCAGGGTCCGCCATGCTTCGGTTCATATTGACCATCGAAAGCAACACACATGGACTTTACCCTCACCGAAGAACAAACCGCCCTGCAGGAAACGGTGCGCCGCTTTGCGCAAAGCGAGTTGCCGGACATTGCCCGGCATGTCGAAGAGACCGACGAATCCCCAAGCCAGGAGGTTATGCACCGGTTCGCAGAGCTTGGCCTTCTCGGCGTCAATCTGCCGGAAGCCTATGGCGGCGGCGGAATGAGCCACTTCGAGGCCGTTCTGGTTCTCGAAGAAGTTGCCAAAATCTCTATCGGTGTGGCCTTCCCGATCTTTGAATCCTGCTTCGGACCGGCTTTGGCGATCGCCAATTTCGCCCCGGAAGCCATGCGCCAGAAGATTCTACCGAAAGTCTGTTCCGGTGACGTGATTGTGGCGGTATCCATGTCAGAGCCGGGGGCCGGCTCCGCGCTCACCGATCTGACCACAAAGGGCCGCATCGACGGAGACCGGGTAATTGTGAACGGTCAGAAACGCTGGTGTTCAGGTGCGGGGCATTCCGATGCTTATGTGGTGTATTGCCGGTTGTCCGACGAACCGGGCGCCAAGGGCATCGGCGCTGTTCTGGTCGAAAAGGGCACGGACGGATTCACATTCGGCAAGCGCGAGCACCATATGGGGTTCCGGGGTGTCCATAGCGCAGACATGTATTTTGATGACGTCAGTGTCCCAGCGGAAAATATCATCGTACCGGCAGGTGGTTTCCGCAAACTGATGGAAGCCTTCGACCTGGAGCGCTGCGGCAACACAACCATGAGTCTTGCTTGTGCCCAGTCGGCTTTCGACTACGTTCTGGACTATGTTCAGGATCGCGAACAATTCGGCAAGCAGATCATCGATTTCCAGGCCGTCCAGTTGCAGATTGCTGAAATGAAAATGAAGCTGGATGCGGCGCGCCTCTTGCTTTACCGGGCCGTCGTCAATGCCGAAAGCGGTTTGCCGTCGGTCGGCGAAAGCTCGATTGCCAAGTGTTTTGCCAATGAAATGACCCGCGAAGTGACCGGCAAGGCCATGCAGTTGATGGGTGGCTACGGCTATTCGCGCGAATACCCGATAGAACAGAAAATGCGCGACAGCTGGGGCTGGGGCATCGCCGGTGGGTCCATCGACATCCAGAAAACCAACATTGCCAGCGCGCTTGTCGGCCGCCGGTTCAACCAACGAGCAAAATAGGGTTTTGGGCGGAGTTTTTTGTCAAAAAAACTCCGTTCTTTTTGGCCCGGTCTGTTTCAAGCTATTTTATTGGCATCGTATTCTCACGCGTACAATCCACCAAAGCGCTTCTAGCTGTATCCGGCAGGCGACAATTTTTCCGATTATCCTACTTGCCAATCCAGAGGCCGCGTCAACCTTCACCGGGTTCAACATTCCCCGTGGAACTCAAATACTCCGAGAGTTTCTCCAATACTTTCGCACGGCGGGAGTTCGGGGACTGCACGATGCCCAACCCACGACGGATTGGGGTCGGCCCGAAAGGAAACCAATCAAGTGCCTCGGTTTGAAGCCCGCGCAAAGCTGCGTAGGGTACGATCGCGAACCCCAGACCAGCCTGCACGCAACCCACCACGGCAGACATAGTATTCACTGACACGATCTGACGAACTGTCAGTCCAAGACGCGCAATTTCGGTGTCGATCTGGCGCGCCAGAGGCACCCTAATTCCATATCGTATAAAGGGCAGATCGCGCACCAAAATTTCAAAACTTTTGTCCGGCACACTTGAAGGTTTGAGCACCACCAAGGGTTCCGTAATAACCAACGTCCATTGAAGGCCCGGCGGCACGGCTACATGGTCCGCGACCAGCGCGGCATCCAATTGCCCAGAAATCACGTCCGCCATCAGATCCTCTGACAGGCCTATTGTCAGTCTAAATTTTAGTTCGGGATAGTTTTCACTGAGCTGCGCAAGGGCATTGGGCAGGATGTGTGTCCCGCACGTTCTCAGTGCCCCGAGAGCCAGCGTTCCGCCGACATCCTCTCCTTCGATCGCCGCTTTGGTGTCGGCGACGATACGCAATATTGACCGCGCCGCGGCCTGCACTTCACGCCCCTTTACCGTCAAAGCCGGAGGGCGGCGGGACCGGTCAAACAAGGCGGTGCCAAGATCGGTTTCCAATGCTGAAATCTGCTGGCTTACCGCCGATGCACTGAGGTTGACTTCCTTCGCGGCGGCCGCAAACCCACCACGTTGAATAATCGCGAGAAAAGTCTCGAGTTGCCGTGTGTCCATATTCATAAAATAAGAAAAACTGAATTTAAAAGCAATAATTATGCTCTTTGCATGCAAAAATCTTATGATACGGTTTTGGGCATATAAAAAACTTCAGAATTGCCGACCAACTCAGGGAACCAAATCATGAAAATCATTAAGGGGCTCGCTGCCCTCTTTACCGCCGCCATGTTGGCGGCCCCCGCCCTTGCTGAAGACTATCCCACGCGCGCCGTGGAGTTTATCGTACCCTGGTCGCCGGGTGGTGGATCTGACACATTGATGCGTCTGGTTTCTGCCAACATCGAACCGCACCTTGGCGTGGAATTGCCAATCATCAATATGCCAGGTGTCGGGGGGACCGTGGGACTGCGTGAAGCGTCACGGCGCGATGCGGACGGCTATACAGTTTCGCAAGTTCACGAAGGTCTTCTGATGGCGACCTTGACCGGCCTGACGGAATTGACTTGGGAAGACTTCGAACCGATCGCCCTGATGACGGCATCGCCGCAGTTTCTGATCACAAAATCGACGGACAGCTACTCGAATTTTGACGAATTCGTTGCCTATGCCAAGGAGCGCCCGAACGAACTCACAATGGGCGTCACACTGGGCGGATTACCACATCTCTTCGCTGCGATGATCGAACAAGCCTACGGCTTGAAATTCAAATATGTGGGATATGAGGGCACGGGCGAGCGAGTACGTGCCGCCGTCGGTGGCAACCTGGATCTGATTATTGGCGATGTCGCTTCTTCCCTTGAGTTTGCCAAAAACGGCGACCTGAAATTCCTCGCAGCCGGATCGGCCGAACGTCATCCGGCAGTACCTGAAGTGCCGACGTTCCGTGAAAAGGGCGAAGATATGCTTCTGACTGTGACCCGCGGGATCGTGATGCCCAAAGGCACTCCGGCGGAAGTTCGCAATGTCATGGAAGCTGCTTTGCAAAAGCTGGCCCAGGATGAGACCTACATCAAACAAACCAACAATGTAGGATCTCAGGTCACGTTTATGGGTCAGGACGACTACCGTGCCTACTTGGCAAACCTTGATGCAACGGTGAAATCTCTAGCTTCGGTTATCGTTCAGTGAGTGAAGCTGACAAACAAAACAGCTTGGAAGCGGGCGAAATCGCCCGCTTCTTGAGTTATATCGTTTTGCTCATCGCATCGGTTGCCCTATTCATTTCCGCCGGGCAAATTCCAAGTTCGATGTTCGAAACCTTGGGAGCGGGAGCGTTTCCCAGATTTGTGTTCGCGGCGATCTTCCTGGTAGCGCTGTTTGCGGTCATTGATAGCCTTCGCAAAATTCCACGCACTGCCTGGGCGCGATTGGGTGGCGAGTTTCGGCGTTGCATCAAATCCCGTTATCTGGTCGTCACCTGCTTCGCTTTATTTGTTGCGTATCTCCTGCTTTTGCCGGTTCTTGGCTTCTCTATTGCCAGTTTCGCATTTGTGTTTGTAATGCAATTCATCCTCATGCCGCGCACTCCGGTCACACTGGTGATTGCTCTACTGATTGCGCTGGTATTTTCATTTGGATTGAACCTGCTTTTTGCAGACGTCTTCAACGTCTTCCTGCCACGCGGTGAATTCTTCCATGGATGATATCCTGACTGCGCTTGAGCAGATATTCGCGCTCAGTACGCTGATTTTCATGTTGGTTGGGACGGTCGCCGGAATTATCGCAGCGGCAATTCCCGGCTTCACAGTGACGATGGCAATCGTGTTGACGCTGCCATTGACCTTCAACATGGATCCCTTGCAGGGCGTTGCCGTCATGCTGTCGGTTTATGTCGGAGGCCTGACAGGCGGTTTGATCTCAGCCGCTTTGCTAGGCATTCCGGGAACGCCCTCATCCGTTGCGACAACATTCGACGCGTTTCCCATGGCCCGAAAAGGAGATCCGGGGCGCGCGTTGTCGCTAGGTGTCTGGGCTTCCTTTTTCGGCACATTGATCTCAACCATGATTTTGGTGATTGCAGCACCACCGCTGGCAGTGTTTGCCGTGAAGCTGGGGCCTTGGGAGTATTTCTCGCTGATCGTGTTTGCCTTGACAATCGTGGCCAGCCTGGTGGGAGATTCAGTGCTTCGCGGATTGCTGGCGGGTTTGATCGGACTGGCCATTTCCACGATCGGGGCAGATCCTATTCTTGGCCGCCCAAGGTTCGACTTCGGTATCGAAATGCTAGAAACCGGCTTGCCCTTCTTGGTGGTATTGATCGGCATTTTCGCAATTTCTCAGCTACTCAGCGAAGTTGAGGACGCCCGGACTGTACGATCCGGCGCATCGCTGGTCACCGGGACGATCGATTTCAAGACTTTGAAGGTCATGAAAGAAGTCCTCATGAGCCCCATCAACCTGTTTCGGTCATCTGTGATTGGAGTGCTGATTGGGGCGTTGCCGGGCGCCGGTGGGTCCATTTCAAATCTGGTGGCCTATGATCAGGCCAAACGGGCTTCAAAGAACCCTGAACAATTCGGGACAGGCACTCCAGACGGAGTCATTGCTTCAGAATCGGGCAACTCCGCCACTGCAGGCGGCGGGCTTATCCCGCTGATCGGACTGGGTATCCCCGGTTCCGCGGTCGATGCAATTTTAATGGCATCACTGATGGTGCACGGAATTTCAGTTGGGCCAAGGCTGGTTCTGGATCATAGCGATCTCGTCTATGGCATGTTCATTGCCATGACAGTGGCCTCCTTTATGATGCTGATCGTATCTGTGCTTTCGATGCGGCTGTTCATCCGGGTCGCTGCCGTGCCGAAATGGCTGATCGTGCCCACAGTGCTGGTATGCTGCGTGGTCGGGTCTTTTGCGCTGAACAACAGGGTAACGGACTTGTATCTTCTGGGCATAATAGGACTGGTCGGATATGTGCTCCGCTCCTTGGGGTACGCTCTGGCGCCTTTAGTGCTCGGGGTCATCCTGGGGCCGATTGCGGAGACCAATCTGCGCCGCGCATTGATGACCGATGGCGACCCCACCCTGTTTCTGACCCGGCCAATCAGCCTGATTTTCCTGATCGCCGCGGTCTTGGCCGTTGTCTGGGCTGTTAGAAGTCATCTCAAAACAATGAAAATGAATGGAGCCAGCGCTGAAGATGCGTCATGATCCAGTATACCCATCCCGGCGTTCGCCTATCCTTGCGGACAATGTCGTAGCGACATCCCAGCCTTTGGCAGCTCAGGCCGGACTAAGTATTCTCCAGCAAGGGGGCAACGCGGTTGACGCCGCAATTGCTACAGCCGCTGCTCTGACGGTGGTTGAGCCGTCGGGCAACGGGCTTGGCTCGGATGCCTTTTGCATTCTTTGGGATGGCAAGGCGTTGCACGGCTTAAATGCGTCGGGCCGCTCACCGGCTGCCTGGGACCTCAATCGTTTCCAAGACGGAATGCCAAATCTCGGAGTGGACAGTATCACAGTTCCTGGAGCGGTAAGTGCCTGGGTCAGCTTATCGGAGCGCTTCGGCAAGCTGGATTTGTCAACAACGTTGGCTCCAGCTGTGCACTACGCTGAAGAGGGGTTTATAGTCTCGCCAGTGATCGCGAAACTTTGGGCAATTGCAGCTGAATTGCTCGCCGATCAGCCTGGTTTTGCACAAACATTTCTGCCTGGAGGGCGCACCCCGAAGGCTGGTCAACGGTTCCATAATCCGGGCGCAGCCGAGACGCTCCGCGAAATCGGGAGAACCAAAGGCGCATCGTTCTATAAAGGCGCACTGGCAGAAAAAATCGTCAAGTTTCTGAAAGACCATGGCGGGGCAATGACGCTTGAGGATATGGCCTCTCACCAACCCGATTGGTGCGGGACGCTTAAGACCAGCTTTGATGATGTCGACTTGCACGAAATCCCGCCAAACGGCCAAGGCATCGCTGCCTTGATGGCGCTGGGTATATTGGATCACACCGGAATACGTGAACACGGACCAGATGACGTGATGGCTGTGCACTTGCAGATAGAAGCCATCAAATTGGCCTATCGCGATCTGCACGCCTATGTGGCTGATCGTGATGACATGACAGAAATCGATGAGCGCGCCTTGCTCGACCCCGATTACCTTAGGGCCCGGGCCGCGCTGATCGACACGGCGCGCGCAATCGATCATGGCGTTGGAGCGCCGAAAAGAGGTGGTACTGTCCTGCTAAATACCGGTGATGCATCGGGCATGATGGTGAGTTTCATACAATCGAACTACGCTGGTTTCGGCTCTGGTGTTGTGGTGCCGGGAACCGGGATTTCCTTGCAGAACCGAGGTGCAGGATTTGATACGGTTCCGGGGCATCCGAATTGCGTGGCAGGTGGAAAACGGCCTATGCACACGATCATTCCCGGTTTTGCCATGAAGAACAACCAGCCGCTGATGGCTTTCGGCATGATGGGAGGGCCGATCCAGGCCCAGGGGCATGTGCAGCTCTTGCTTCGTACGGAAGTATGGGGACAGGATGTTCAGACAGCTGCCTGCGCGCCGCGTTGGCGAATGATTGATGGAGTTAAGGTCGCCTGTGAACCAACCATGTCACAACAATTGCGGGACGGCTTAAGCGCATTGGGTCATCAGATCTCTGTCGAAAGTCCCGATAACGCCTTTGGTTTCGGTGGCGCCCAGCTTGTTCAGCGCTTGCCCGAAGGTGGGTATGTCGCAGGATCCGACCCGCGGAAGGACGGACAAGCGGTTGGTTTTTGATGAACGAAGGCTTTGTTTTGGTCCTTTGCAGGCCTGGTAGCGACCTACTCTCCTACACCATAAGATGCAGTACCATTAGCTCTGGGGAGTTTCACGGCCGAGTTCGGGATGGGATCGTTTTCCCCCGGTTCAGTTTAATTTTGTTTTAGAACTGGTCTTTGTTGATTATCCTTCACGGTCGGCGCGCGCGTGACTGGTCTCCCCGCGAGAGCCACCAGGCCGGCGAAGGGCAATTTGGTTGTGAAGTTATATGTCTCTCAGGTCAGAGCGGCTGCTTTGCAGCCTAGCTTCGCGGTCGCGCTGCATCCACGGCGGCGGCCGGAATGCACTTGGCGGCGTTTCCAAACCTCCGGTTTGGCGCTTTTTTCGCTTGAGGGACATAGCTGGTGTTAATTTAGATTTTGAGGATTCGTTTTTCCAAGCTTTGCAGGGAGCAAGAGTTCGGATCGCAGCGGTGTGGAAACGCAGATAGCCCCGCTTTTATGGGAGGTTTTGTTTATTTTGGGGGGATTTGGTTGCGGGCGTCTGATTTGTCTTTTTTGCCCTTCTGCGTCGGGCGCAGCCCTGCTTGATTGGGCCCGCTGAGGGCCTCACCAATATCCCCCGCCCGAATACACAAAAGGCCGCCCTTTTGGGCGGCCATTTTTGTATTTGGTTGCGGGAGTAGGATTTGAACCTACGACCTTCAGGTTATGAGCCTGACGAGCTACCGGACTGCTCCATCCCGCGTTATTTGTTTGCGCTATCGCCCTTCGGGGTGCTTGAGCGCGTGCTGTTTCCCTCAAGGAATCGGCACAATAATTCAGGAGACCGGTGTGTTGCGCTGATTTGGAACAAGAGATCCGGAGCGCAGCGGAGGCAAGGCCGAGTGGCCGCCGGCCGGTCAGGCCGCCCTCGCGGAGCGCAGCCCTGAGGGCGATGCGCGCGTGAGCGCCAGTTTGTTGAAGAGTAATTTCCAAATTGTCCTTTGCAGGCCTGGCAGCGACCTACTCTCCCACACCTTAAGATGCAGTACCATTAGCGCTGGGGAGTTTCACGGCCGAGTTCGGGATGGGATCGGGTGGGGGCTCCCCGCTAGAGCCACCAGGCCGGCGAAGGGCAATTTGGTTGTAAAACTGGTCTTATCTTTCGCCCGCAAGGGACGAGAACAGCGTGCTCAAGTAGGCCAAAGGCCGGTAGCACACTAAAACTTACCTTTTACAAGGCGCGTAAAGCGCCTTTTAAAAGATGAACATTGACTAATGAGAGGATCAAGCCGAACGAGCTATTAGTAAAGCTAAGCTTCATGCGTTGCCGCACTTCCACACGCTTCCTATCGACGTGGTGGTCTTCCACGGCTCTTCAGGGAGAACTGGTTTTGAGGTGGGTTTCCCGCTTAGATGCTTTCAGCGGTTATCCCTTCCGTACATAGCTACCCTGCAATGCGGCTGGCGCCACAACAGGTCCACCAGAGGTACGTCCATCCCGGTCCTCTCGTACTAGGGACAGATCCTCTCAATTCTCCTACACCCACGGCAGATAGGGACCGAACTGTCTCGCGACGTTCTGAACCCAACTCACGTACCACTTTAATTGGCGAACAGCCAAACCCTTGGGACCTGCTCCAGCCCCAGGATGTGATGAGTCGACATCGAGGTGCCAAACAATGCCGTCGATATGGACTCTTGGGCATCATCAGCCTGTTATCCCCGGCGTACCTTTTATCCGTTGAGCGATGGCCCTTCCACGAGGGACCACCGGATCACTATGGCCGACTTTCGTCTCTGCTCGACTTGTCAGTCTCGCAGTCAGGCAGGCTTATGCCATTGCACTCAACGAGCGATTTCCGACCGCTCTGAGCCCACCTTCGCGCGCCTCCGTTACCATTTGGGAGGCGACCGCCCCAGTCAAA